>CAZKZE010000021.1:0-35676 GCA_964557165.1 uncultured Woeseiaceae bacterium | reverse complement strand
GCTGTTGGCCCAGCCGCTGTGCCCATCCCTGGAGGTGAAATAGGCCGGTTGATCGGGGACCAGCTCATCGAGAATATCCTTGCTCGCCATCGCGCCGGGTCCGAAAGCTGCCATCGACCATCCACCGCCCGTAATCCACTCGTCGTCTGCTCGCGCTTCTGCGCAGGCAGGGATGATGGCTCGATATCCCTCAATCGACTCAGTCTGGCTGAGATCGCAAGCTAGTACCTCGAGACCGCTGTATATGGGATGGATATGTGCGTCCTGGAAACCGGGCAACATCAATCGACCCTTCAGATCGTACAGTGCGGTGTCCTGGCCGATATATGCGCGCACCGCGTCGTCGGAGCCCACAAACGTGATTTTGCCATTGCGAATGGCCACCGCTTCCGCCCAGGGTTGGACCCCGTTGACCGTATAGATCTTGCCCGTGTGATAGACGGCGTCGGCGGCGCGTGATTCATTGCCGGTCATTTGTTTAACAACCTGCCCACCTTTCATGACAACCGGGATGTCCTCAAGCAACGTAATGTCATTGAGCGGGTCGCCTTTAACGGCAACGAGGTCAGCAAAGCGCCCGACTTCAATCGCACCGACGTCGGCAGCCAGGTCCATGTGTTCGGCTGCCACGGACGTCGCGCTGCGAATCGCGTCCATGGGGGTCATGCCGCGCCGCACCATGATCTCGAACTGCCTGGCATTGAGTCCGTGTTTCAGCACGCCCGCGTCCGTTCCGTAGAGAATCGGGACCCCGGCCGCGTAGGCCTTTTCGAAGACAACCCGTTGTGCCTCGGTCGTCTCGTCGTTCTTGCGCATGAATTCTTCGGGATAGCCGAGCGCCTCGCCGACCTCGGCCGTATACGTGCCGTTGTAGACGTCCATCGAAAATGCGACGCCGCGTTCGGCGGCGAGAGCCACGGCCTCATCATCGCCAAGCGAAGCATGCTCGATCGAATCGACACCGGCGAGGATCGCGTCCTTGATGGATTGGGCGCCGTGTGCATGCGCGGTAACTTTGACGCCGGCCGCGTGGGCTACTTCAACGACGGCTGCGATTTCCTCGGGCGTCATTTCCGGGGAACCCGGAACCCCACCGAAGGCGAACACGGCACCCGATGCAATGATCTTGATCATGTCTGCGCCGTTATCGAGCACGCGCTGCGTGGCTGCGGCGAAGGCCTCGGGGCCGCGGGCCACGCCGATACGGATGCCTTCCGGGATCTCGCTTTCATCGTGGCCCGGAACGACAACATCGCCACCGCCGCCGGGAATCGTCAGGTAGGAACCCGCTGTCTGAATCCGAGGGCCCGGAATACTGCCGGCGCGAATCTCGTCTCTGGCCGCAACAATCGCCTCTGGAAAGTAGTCGCCCACATTGCGAATCGTAGTGAAACCGGCAAGCAGTGTCGTTTCGGCGTTCTTCCGGGTAATGGCCATGGTTTCGGCTGCTGTGCGCCGGTAGTAGATGGTCATGTCGCCCGAGTCGTCATGGTTGAGGGCGATATGCGTATGCGTATCGATCAGGCCGGGCAGGCAGGTGTATTCGGAAAGGTCGAGCACTTCCATGCCCTCGGGGACCTCACCGATGGCGTCGATGGAGCTTATCCGGCCGTCACGGACGATGATCAAGTGCCCACCCAGTGCTGCATCCGCAATGCCATCGATCAGTGAGCCACAGCGGATCGCCAGTCCCGCAGGTTCCGGGTCCGGCGCCTTCTGGCACCCGACGAGGAAGAGAACAAGAAATGCTGAAACAAGGTACTTCTGCATAGATGGGCTCCCTGAAGCTGATACCTAACAGTAGCAAGCGCCGCGTCGACTTGTGAAGTAAGCTTGCAGATTGCAGGACCGCATTAATGCTGGAGGGGCAATGGCAGACAAGTTTCCGGGTCCAAAGACGCGACAGGCGCTCGAACGCGGGATTCCGCTGTTTCGCAACGGCTTGAAGTTCGAAGCCGAACTCGAAAAGGCAGGTCGGCGGGGTTTCCGAACCGCCAACCAGGTCGTGGTTGATCGGGCGGAGGGCGATTTCATCTGGGATCTGGATGGCAATCGCTACATCGATTTTCAGAATGGCTGGGCAACGAATCCAATCGGCAACGCGCACCCCGAAATCATCGAGGCAGTCGACGCAGCGCATCGCCGTTTCGGTTTTCACTACGACCATCCCTTGCGCTATGACCTGGCCGAGATGCTGGCCGAAATCATGCCGGCCAAGGCGCTCCCGAGGTTCAACTACGAGGTTTCCGGAACGGAAGCGGCCGAAGCGGCCGTGCACCTGGCGCTGACACATACGAAGCGGCGCTACATCATCGCGTTTGGCTCTGCATTTCACGGCGAGAGTCTTGGCGGGAAATTGATCGGCGGGCTCGGTGGGCACAAGAACCGCTACCTGGAAGCGTGGACGGGCGGTGTCATCAAGGCCCCGTATCCATACAGCGACCAGATGCCCGCGGGCATCGAGCAGGACCAGTATGTCGACTACTGCCTGTGGTATCTCGATAACCACATTCCGGAAGTTATTGCGTCGCGCGATAACATCGCCGGCATTCTCGTCGAGCCGGGCCTGGCCGAGGGCGGCAACTGGATACCGCCGACCAACTTCCTGAAAGGTATTCGCGAGATATGCGACAAGAATGACTGGCTGATGATCGGCGACGAAGTACTGACCGGGCTGGGCCGCACCGGCAAGATGTGGGGCGTCGACCACTACGACGTCGTGCCCGATATCCTTGTCGTCGGCAAGAATTTGTCAGGTGGGATCGTGCCGTGTGCCGGCATCGCGGCACGGGACGAGATCCTCGGTGACAACGATGAGTTCACCTCGGGATCGACGTTTGCAGGAACACCCGCGGGTTGCGCGGCGGGGATCAAGACACTCGAGATCTATGAACGCGACAAGGTCGTCGAGAGTGCAGCGCACCTCGGTGCACTGGCGGCAGAGAAGATGAGCGCCTGGGAAGGCCTGGACATCGTCAGGCAAGTGCGCGGCAACGGTTTGCTGTTGGGGGTCAGTTTCCAAAGTCCGGACCCGGATGCCAAGGACTGGTGGTTCTCACGCTCCGTGCGCAGCCGCATGCTGGATAACGGTGTCTGGGCGATCAGCGATCGTGAGGACACGATCCGCATGTACCCGGCGCTCAACATGGAAGAGAAGACGCTGCTCGAAGGTCTCGACATCATGGAAGAGGCGATTCGCTACGTGAACGAGCACGGCCAGACCGAGGGCAACAGCCCGGCATGGCCGACGGGCGTCGCGGGGTTCTAGTCGCTCTTGAAGCCCACTCGCTTATGAGCACCGTCGCAGAACGGTTTGTTAGCGGATTCCCCGCAGCGGCACAGTGCAACTCGGTCGCCGTTCCAGGCCTTGCGACCGCTGCTATTTAGTATTGTGAGGTTGCCGCCGAACATGAGCGGACCGTCCTTTATCGGCTTGATGCTTAACTCGCCACCAGTTCCGGCATCGTCTGTACCCGTCTCGCCGACGGCGCCGTAATCGGAAAACCCATCCTTCTCGTGCGAGTTATCGCAGTACGGTTTGTTACGCGACTTTCCACAGCGGCACAGAGCAGCGCGAAAGGCGAGTCCCGGGGCGTCAGCGGGGGCATTCTCAATGGCAAGGCGGCCGCGAACAAAGAGTGGACCGTTGTAGGCAACATTGACTGTATTGACGAGTTCAGGCTGCTCCGAGCCCGAGCCATCGGCGAAGTCGACGGTCAGAGCGCCAGTGGGGCAACGACTGACAACGTCAGAAACCTCCCGGTTGTCCGTTACGTCAGGCTGGCACCAGGGATCGCGTCCGCCAACGAAGAGTTCGCCTTTCGCCCGGCCGCACTCGGCTACGTGGATACACAGGCGGCCGTTCCATGAAACGTTCGCTTCTTTTCCTGGGTATTCGAAAACAGTCTTCTTCGTCATCTGCGTCATGGAGACCTCTTGGGTATCTGGCCCAACAGTATACGAAAGTAAGGGATTGGTGAGGGCCGCTTATGGCTAGTAGGCGCCGCCTTTACTCAAATCTAAAACTAATCCTCGTCTTCACGCCTTCGGTCGCGACCGGTTGGCCGTCCACGATCTTTGGGCTATAAGTGAACCTGCAAACAGCTTTCACTGCGGGAGCGACAAAGTCTGTGTGGCCTTCCACTTGAATAATAGAGGGCGATCGCACGAGACCCTTTTCGTCAACGTCAAACAAAAAGTCCACGTGACCCTCTTTCCTCAGACGTATCATACTGGCCGGATATACGGGAGCCACCCTGTTGATCGGTTGTCCGGGCGCAGCTCCCTTGCCAGGGGGTGCTCTCGGAATAGACGGATCAGCGGATAAGGCCCTGATTGCAACGCAGGGTTCGCCGGATGTCTGTGACCTGCCGTCCAGGAAGTAAGTAACGAGCAGGCCTGCATGGGCTTGCAGTCTGTCTTCTTGTGTTGCCGGGTTATCTGCGTCCAGCAAGTCCAAAGCCTGCTCGTAATAGAACTCGGCGTCCTCATAATATTCCTGGTCAAGATAGGTTTTTGCGAGATTAAGGGCCGCGTATGCCAGCCTTTGTTCATCCGCGTCCGGCATATCGCTGTATACCTGGTGAGCGCGAACGTAGTAGCGGTGAGCATCTTCAGTCTTTCCCCTGGCTAGATAATTGTTCCCCACAATTAGCGCGGCATCCCCGAACTGTTGGCTGGAAGACTCGGGATTCTGGGAATAGATCGTGTAGGCATCCTCTACACTCGACAAACCTGCTTTGCTGTTGCCGCCGAATCGCATTAGCGACATGCCGACTGCCAGCTTGGCATGGGCGTACTCAGTACTCGACTTGCCATAGCGCGCCGAGACCAATTTCAATGCGCGTTTGTGGAGCTTCTTTTGCTGTCTTTGCTTACCAAGAGCGCCCGTCGCGTCGGACAAAAGGATGATTGTGGAAGCGAGCTCCGCGGAGTCTTTGCCATAGACATTTTCAAGGGCTTCAAGGGTACTTGAAAGTACGTCTCGCGCCTCAGAGAATTGTTGTTCCTGTATCAGGTCGTTTCCGTATCTGACTTCGATCCACAAGCGACCCGGATCGCTCGTGTCTACCGGCGCGGCTTCTTGCGAGTCCGCAGGACCGATGGCCAGCAACAGAATCAACGCGATGAATAATTTCAGCACTCGTAATTACCTTCGTTTGCCGGCGTTAACCTAGCACAAACTGCTACACCAACAACTTTGAAGTAAGCTCTACGACATGCTCGTTCTTAGCTCAATTGATCGGGAGATGCTTTCCGGTTCACACGGTGAGGGCGCGGAATTCGCGATGGAAACGCTCGTCAGTGTTGGCGAGGCATTCGGAGCAGAGCGCTTGATCGACATCGAATGGGCACATGTGGCGAGCGCCTACTGCCACTCCCAGGCGAATACAGATTTTGCGAAGAAGTTGACAGAGTGGGGCACCAGGGTTTCAGTGCCGACAACGCTGACGGCCTGTTCATTCGATCCGCTCAGGCCGACGGGTGATGACGCGCGCGCCGCCAGGCTAATCGAACTCTACTCAAGCATGGGTTGCGAACCAGCCATGAGTTGCGCGCCCTATCACACGCGACAGGAACCTGGGTTCGGAGCGCACCTGGCGTGGTGCGAATCGAGCGCTGTCGTGTATGCGAACTCGGTACTCGGAGCCCGTACGAATCGCTACGTCGAGTTCATCGACATGTGCGCGGCGATAACCGGACGTGTTCCAAAGTTTGGTTTGCACCGAACCGAGAATCGTAAAGCCACGGTCGTTTTCGATCTGCACGACATTCCAGAGGACTGGTTTGCCGATGACTGGTTGTATCACTCGCTCGGTATCCTGGTGGGCGGCAAGGCTGGCGATCTCCTGCCGGCCATCCACGGACTGAAGCCAGACACGACTGTCGAGCAGCTTCGCGCAATGGGCAGTGCTGCGGCCAGTTCCGGGTCAGTCAGCATGTTTCATGCAGTCGGCATTACACCCGAGGCACCGACTCTGGATGCGGCATGTCAGGGCGCCGTACCGAAATCGCCGATTACCGTCGGGCCTGACAACATCGCCGCAACTGCAGCAACTTTGTGCACGCCAACAACGGACAAGGTCACGGCCGTATGTGTCGGCGCACCACATTTCTCACCGGCGGAGTTTCGCGCGCTCGCCGAGCTTATCGCCGGCCGCGAGCTGCGCACGCGTCTCATTGCATCCACGAGCGCGGCAACCCTGGCGCATCTGCAGAAGTCAGGCTTGTTTGGGACGCTTAAGCGCAGCGGTGTCGAGTTCGTCACCGGTCGCTGCACCTACTATCGACCGCTCGCAGCCGATATCGGTAATCATGTGATGACGAATTCGGCCAAGTGGGCCTGGTACGGGCCATCCGATCTCGGGGTTGCGGTGACGTTCGCGAGCTTGCGTGACTGCGTCGAAAGGGCGTGTGGCGATGAGTGAGCTAAGGCTGACGCAGCCACTGAGCTTCTGGGGCGGTTTGGATCCTGAAACCGGGAAGATCGTCGACAGGCATCACCCGCAGTTCGGCGAGTCGATCGCCGGGCGTTCGCTGGTCATGCCTCGGACACGCGGTAGTACGAGTTCGCCGGGGACCTTGGTTGAGGCAATTCGGCTTGGCAATGGGCCGACCGATATCACACTGCAGCTTCCCGATCTGACCGTCATGGCTGCCGTCAAAGTGGCAAAATTGTTGTACTCCATCGAGATAGACGTACAGATAAAAGATGACCGATAGATTATCTCTCCTTGAGGCGCTGGACCGAGACAGGCCGATCCTTATCGACGGTGGTCTTGCGACGCAGCTCGAAGCACAAGGCTGTGACATCGGCAACGCGCTTTGGTCTGCCTCGTTGCTGCGATCGAATCCCGAGGCGATCGTGCAGGCGACTCGTGCGTACCTCGATGCGGGCGCCGAGTGTGTGGCCACTGCGACTTACCAGGCGAGCCGTGAGGGATTCGCGACGCTGGGCCTGTCGGCCGATCAGGCGAACGAGTTGATGTTGCTGTCCGTGGATCTCGCGGTACGTGCGCGTGACGAGTACCTGGCTACCAACCCGGACATCGACTTCGTGCCATTTATCGCCGCGAGCATCGGGCCGTACGGGGCGATGTTGCACGACGGCTCAGAATACAAGGGCAAGTACGGAGTTACCGCGGAAACGCTGCGTGATTTTCACGAGGCGAGACTGCGGCTGTTCGACGAGAGTGAGGCCGACGTCCTGGCGATCGAGACCATCCCGTCGAGACTTGAGGCCGAGGTGCTGGTCGATTTGCTGGCGGACTGCGACACACCGGCCTGGATCAGTTTCTCGTGTGGCGATGACACGCACATCAGCGATGGCACGCCAATCACAGAAGTCGTCGCATTCTTCAATGATCTTCCCGCTGTCGTCGCAGTCGGCGTCAATTGCACGCCTCCACAGTTCGTGCCTGAACTGGTACGCAAGATTCGGTCGGCAGCTCCGTCAAAGAGCGTGATCGCCTATCCTAATTCCGGCGAAGTCTATTGCGTGGACGACAATTCCTGGTCGGGCACGGTGACCCCCGGAGACTGTGCAAGTGCTGCGCTTACGTGGGTCGACGCTGGCGCGTCGATAGTCGGTGGGTGTTGTCGCATGGGGCCGGAACACATCCAGGCAATGCGTGATGCAATTACTTAAGTAATTCGGGCAGCGCGCCCGGCAGGTCGGCGATCGCCGTCGCTCCGGCTGCTTCAAGTTCTTCGACGGAACCGTAACCGTACGCGACACCAATTGGCGTCATATTGTTCGCGACGGCACCGATAAGATCGTGTTTCCGGTCACCGACCATGATGTGGCGCGTCGCACCCGGGTTGCGCCCAAGGGCAAACTCGAGCAGTTCGGTCTTCGTCGCGCGGGTACCGTCCAGCTCACTGCCGTAAACATTGTGGATGTACTTCCCCATGCCGAAGTGCTCGATAATGCGAGCTGCGTGCATGTGCGGTTTGGCCGTCGCGACGAACATCGTGTGCCCGGCTGAGGCAACTGCGGCGAGTGCCTCGACGATGCCATCGTAGGGCCTGTTCTCTTTCCAGCCCACGTCGACGAAACGCTCCCGGTAAAGATCGATCGCCTTTTTCGTTAATTGCTCGCCGACCATCTCCGGGAAGGTATCCCACAGCGGTGGGCCGATGCAGCTGTACAGGTAGTCGTCATCGGGATGCGGGAAGCCGAGCTCATCGAGCGCATACAGGATGCACTTCGTGATGCCCTCGTAAGGATCGGTCAGCGTGCCGTCGAGATCGAAGTAGACGTGGGTGGGCATCGGCGTAGCATAGCCTAGTGTGTGCACGGTCTTCGGAGAATTCTTATGAAGAAACAACCTGCATCATTCTGGTTCCTCCAGGTTAGCGGTTGGCTGTTCGCTGCGTACCTCCTGTACGCGCAGGGGGTCTCGGCGCTCGACTACGATTACGGTGTGGCCATGGGCACGCAGGAGCCTGCTGCGCAGATAACCGAGGTAGGTGCAGCTTTCTGGTATGGTTTTGCTTTCGGTGATGCGGTCTTCTACATCCCGTTGTTGATAGTCGGTCTCATCGCGTTTGCGAAAGGGCGAGACTGGGGCAGGGGCGTGCTGACCGCCGCGATGGGCATAACCATCTACTGGCCCATCGTGTGTCTCTCGGCGATTGTTGCCGCACGCGGTGCTCCCGGGTGGAGCCTGCCCAAAGAGAGCGACTACTGGATCGTACTGCCGGTCATCGCGCTGTGGGGCGTGTGGGGATTGTGGTGGCTGGTGAGCGGTGACAAGCGGGCGGCGCTTGAATAACAAATAAGAAGGCTGGGGGGCGGCGTGCTCGACATCATCATATTCTTGGCCTACGTCGGCCTGGTGCTCGGGATTGGCCGATACTGGTCCAGGCGGATCCACAGCACCGAAGATTTTCATCTGTGTGGGCGCAAGCTGGGCAGAATTCCGGCTTCACTAAGTCTCGCCGCAACCGAGTTTTCCGGCTCCGGCATGATCGGCGGAGCCGGGCTGGTCTACGCGATCGGCTTGTCAGGCATCTTCTGGACGTACTCAGCAATACCCGCCTACATCTTCCTCGGCATCTTTGTTGCGCCGAAGCTGCGCAGAATGAAGCTGACGACTATCCCTGAGTACATCGGCATGAAGTTCGGTGTTGATACGCAACGCCTCACTGCCGTGCTTGAGATCGTCGAGGCCGTCGCGTTCGTCGCAGTGCAGATCCTGGTCTCGGCGCTCCTGCTGTCGGCGCTCTTCGACCTGAGCATCACGCAGTCGTCGATCATCATTACGGCCGTGTTCGCTGTTTACACGATGATGGGCGGCCTCTGGGCCGTCGTCTGGACGGATGCGCTGCAATACGTGGTGCTCATGGCAGGCGTAATCCTCGCAGTGGTATTGGCCCTGAACGCGGTCGGCGGTGTCGACGGGCTGCACGCCAATTTGCCGAAGGAGTATTTCAGCCTCAGCGAACTTGGTCTCTGGACGCCGCTCGCCTGGGGGGCCCTCGCGCTCTACGCCTACGGCGTGGACCAGGCCTATGTGCAGCGCGCGCTCGCGGCCAGGGACGCTGAGACGGCACGTTTCGCCTACATCTTCACGGGCTGTAATTATGTGATCTTTGGAGGTTGTGTCGCGATCCTGGGGCTCGCCGCCGCAGTTCTCGTGCCCGGCCTTGAAAGCCAGGACGAGGCATTGCCACAACTCGTGGCCCAGGTGCTGCCCGAAGGTGTGCGCGCGCTGATCATGACTGCGGTCATGGCGGCGACGATGTCCACGTCGTCATCGTTTCTTGCCGGCGCGTCATCGATGGCCATCCAGGATTTGTACGAGCCGATCTTCGGACACGGTGCGAGCGAGGAGAAGCAGGTCTTTCATTCGCGCGTCGTTACGGCCGTACTTGCGGTCATTTCGCTCATTATTTCACTGGTATTCCCTGGCGTTGTCAGTCTCGTGGTCTTTGCCACCCTCGTCGCGCCGGCGGCGATCTTCATCCCGTTTATCATGTCAATCTTCTGGGACAGGACGCCTGCGCATGCCGGTTTCTGGGCCATCCTCGTATCGGCTATCGCCGGCTGCAGCTCCCAGATCTTCTGGTACGGGCAAGTTGATGGCTGGCTCGGTTCCATACACCCGCTGTTTGTTGCCCCGATAGCAGCGCTCGCTGTTATGATTCCTGCCGCTGTGACGAATAAAGCCAGTCAATGACCAGCCCCGATACAGTTTCCTCAACCTGGACCCGGCCGTTCGAAGCGCCCGAGAGCATTCCGGACGCAGCGGATGTCGTGGTTATCGGCGGTGGCATCGTCGGGGTATCGACAGCCTGGTTCCTGGCGAAGCAGGGTGTCCGCGTTGTGCTCTGCGAGAAAGGCCATATCGCCGGCGAGCAGTCCGGCCGCAACTGGGGCTGGGTGCGTATCCAGGGCCGTGATGAACGCGAGATCCCGATGATGCAGGAAGCGTTGCGGATCTGGGATGGGTTCAAAGACGAGACCGGGGAGGACGTTGGTTTCGTCCGACGCGGTTGTCTATTTGCCGCCCGCAAAGACAAGGAGATGAAAGCCTTTGAAGAGTGGGTCGGCGTTGCAGGTGAGTACGGAATCGACTCGCGGCTGATCGATCGTGACGAACTCGGCAAGCACGTTCGCAATGCTTCGATCGAGTGGGCTGGGGCTGTTATTACCCAGAGCGATGGCCGGGCGGAGCCGCACAAGGCAACGCCAGCTTTTGCTCGCACGGCCGAACGTGCAGGTGCAAGTATTCTGACGTCCTGCGCAGTACGAGGAATCGAAACCAGCGGCGGCAGCGTATCGGCCGTGGTAACTGAGCACGGTGTCATTAGGACGTCTGTCGTTCTCTGTGCGGCCGGGGCCTGGAGCTCGCTTTTTTGCCGTTCGCTCGGCATCGCGGTGCCACAGCTCAAAGTGCGCGGGACAGTCGCGAGGACAGCTCCTGGCGACGACGTCCTCGATGGCAATCTCTTTGACGAGAGCCTGGGCATTCGCCGCCGCGAAGATGGCGGTTACACCGTGGCTCACGGCGCGATCCTGCAGCACCCGATCACGCCGGCGACGTTTCGCTGGAGCCTCAAGTTCATTCCCGCCTTGCTGCAGGAACTCAAGGTCTTGCGGCCGAGTTTCGGCAAGGAGTTCTTCGAGGAGCTGACTATGCCGCGGCGCTGGTCGCTCGATGACATCACGCCGTTCGAGAAGACGCGCGTGCTCAATCCCGAACCGAGCCAAAGAGTCCTCAAGGGTATTCGCCGCAACATCGATCGGATGTTCCCACAACTGGCCGATACACCGATTGTCGAGAGCTGGGCCGGCATGGTGGAGACATCACCCGATGTCGTCCCAATGATCGACGCTATCGACACACTTCCCGGGTTTCATATCGCAACCGGATTCAGCGGGCACGGTTTCGGCTTGGGACCCGGCGCGGGCAAGGCGATCGCCGGTATGTTGACGGGCGAGGACACCGGTATCGACATCAAGCCACTTCGGTTGAGCCGGTTCTTTGACGGCAGCCCGATCAGGCCACAGGCGACGCTCTGATGGGTTATCCCGATAGCTGGTACGTAGCAACTGCAAAAGGCCTACAGGACCGGCCCGTGCTGGAGGAAAACCTGACGGCCGACGTTTGCGTTATTGGTGGCGGATTTACCGGCCTTTCTGCCGCGCTCAATCTTGCCGAACTCGGCAAGAAAGTAGTGTTGCTTGAGGCCGAGCGTATCGGCTTTGGCGCATCAGGTCGGTGCGGCGGCCTGGTCGGCAGCGGCCAGCGCATCGAGGTTATGGACGCGGAAAAGCAGTTCGGTGTCGAACGTTCGCGGCAGCTATGGAACTTCGCGGAACTCGCAAAAGATGAGATTCGTAAACGCGTGGCGAAACACGACATTTCCTGCGACCTGCAAAAAGGCCAGTTTGTCGGCGTGCACAAAAGGAGCTACGTCGGGTGGGCGCAGGAGCTGTCCGATGTTCTCACCGAACGTTATGACTATCCGTTCTGCAGCTCGATCGACCGGGAAGACGTGCCTGGCTACGTCGCGACCAACAACTATTTTGAAGGTTTCTATGATCCCGAGGCTCTGACCCTGCATCCTCTCAACTACACGCTGGGGCTGGCACGCGCGGCCGAGAAAGCCGGCGTGCAGATCTTCGAGAACTCCCGGGTAACGAGCTACTCGCAAACCGATCCGGCCATCGTGGAGACGGCGACGGGGCAGGTGAAAGCATCGTTCATCGTGCTGGCGTGTAACGGCTACCTCGGGGATCTCGAACCGCGTACGGCCAACAAGATCATGCCGATCAACAACTTCATGATTGCGACAGAGCCGCTCGGTGCGGAGCGTGCACAGGAGTTGATCAGCGGACGATTCGGAATCCACGATACGCGCTTTGTCGTTAACTACTATCGACTGTCTGATGACCACAGGTTGCTGTTCGGTGGTGGCGAGAACTACCGCCCCGGCTTTCCAAAAGACATCGGCAAGTTTGTGCGGCCCTACATGCTAAAGATATTTCCGCAGCTCAAAGACGTCGGCATCGATTACGCGTGGGGCGGGACCCTGTCAGTCACCGTGAATCGCCTGCCACACCTGGGGCGACTGGAGCCCAATGTATTCTTCGGCCAGGGCTACTCAGGCCACGGTATTTCGACGGCAAACTTCGCGGGAAGGCTTATCGCAGAGGCAATCGCAGGCGTTGCCGGGCGCTTCGATGTCTTCGCCAACCTGCCGACACACACGTTCCCCGGCGGAACGCTGTTGCGTTATCCGGGCATGGTGCTTGGCATGTTGTACTACACGATCAAGGACAGGTTATGACCGTTGCTGTCGTCACCGGCGGCGGTCATGGCATCGGCCGTGCGCTGTGTCGACGGCTTGCTGCCGATGACGTGCAAGTCATTGTCGTTGACCTGGATAAACAGGCCGCCCGAAAAGTCGCGGATGAGGTCCAGGGTATTGCACACGCGATCGATGTTGGCGATGAAACCGCCATGGCTGCGCTTGTCGAAGCGATTGAGCGGGACATCGGGCCGATCGATCTGTTTATCTCAAACGCGGGAGTAGGCTTCGGTGACGGGGCTGCCGGTGCTGTATCGGCCGAAGGTGGCATGAACCCGATCGATGACCGCTGGGAGGCATGCTGGCGCGTCAACGTCATGGCTCACGTGTTTGCTGCTCGCGCTTTGGTGCCGCTTATGCTCAAGCGCGGCGCAGGGCGTCTCATCAATATCGCTTCCGCAGCCGGGCTCCTGAGTCAGATCGGCGATGCGGCGTACTCCACAACCAAGCATGCGGCAGTCGGTTTCGCCGAGGCGCTCGCAATCGACTACGGCGATCGCGGCATCCGGGTTTCGGTCGTGTGCCCGCAAGCCGTCGCGACTCGCATGATCGGTATCGAAGACGACAGCGATTCGCTTGACGGTGGATTCGGCGGGAATGAAATCGACGGCATCATGTCGGCGGACGAGGTCGCCGACATCATCGTGACCGAGTCACGCGCCGGCAAATTCCTGATCCTGACGCATCCGCAAGTCGCGACTTACGTAGGGCGCAAGGCGGCCGACCATGACCGCTGGATCAGCGGCATGCAGCGCTTTCGCGCAAAGCTAAAAGGCTAGCGCTGAAAGACTACGGTGAACCGCTCGCCTGCCAAAGAACCGACGATCGTTGTCCCGAATGGCAGTAGGCCAGTACCGGCCCCTCGCTGGCAGCAACTGCGTTACGAAATTCCTCGACCGTATCCATTGTCAGCCCATTGCGATCGACAGGGATTAGCTGAAAGGTGATCCCCTGCGCCTCGCATTCCGCCGCGATGTCACTTGCGGCAGGCTGGCCGAAATCTTCGCCATCGGGACGGTTGCAGATAATAGTCGTGAAGCCTTCGGCGGCTATCGCAGCGACATCGGCAGGCTGAATTTGTGTCGAGACCGCACAGGTCTCGCTGAGTCGATAAACAGTCAAAGGGCTAATCCCAGGGCATCCGGCGCCGAGCGCACGAGAATATAGATTCCCATGACGATCAGGAAGTAACCGAACCACCGTTTGAGTTTGGCCTGCGGCAAGCGTCGAGCGAGCTTACTGCCTGCGAAGCTGCCGGCGATGCCCAGTCCGGTAACGATCAAGAGTGTCTTCCAGTCGAGTTCCAGCGACTGTTGCTCGAGTACGTCGAGGTACTTGTAGAAGCCGCTGTAGGATTTCAGCGCGATCACGATCAGACTCGTCGCAACAGCCTGGTGCATGGTGAGTCCACCGAGCAGCACAAGAGCCGGCACAATAAGAAAGCCGCCGCCGACGCCGACCAGTCCCGTGATGATGCCGACGACGAGACCATCCACAGCGATCTTCCAGCTGGCACGCGGTGTGGAGTCGGCATGTTCGAGATCGAGGGGCCGTAGCATCAGGTAGGACGCCCCCAACATGACGAGGGCAAATAATGCGAGTTGCATGACACCCGGAACGAAGGCTGCGATGACTGCACCCAGGTAGGTGCCAGCCATTCCAGGCAGGCCGAAAACAAGGACGCTGCGCCACTGGATAAATCCGGCTCGCAGGAATTGCATACCGCCGGCGAGGGCGATTGTTCCAACGATGAACAACGAGCCTGCGATCGCGACCTTTTCATCCTGGCCGAGCAGGTAGACGAGTACCGGTACGGTCAGGATCGACCCGCCTGAGCCGAGCAGGCCGAGACTAAGGCCGATTGCGATTGCGCCGGGCAGCGCCAGCAGGGAGTCCATCAGTTGATCCCGGGGTCAGACCGCGTCGAGCGGGATTTTCAGGTAACGAATGTCATTGTCTTCGGGATCGGGAAGTTGGCCCGCTCGAAGATTGACCTGCAGTGACGGCAGGATCAGCTTGGGCATGCCCAGCTGTGCATCGCGCCCTTCGCGCATGGCTACGAAGTCATCTTTCGACACGTCATCACTGATGTGAATATTTTCGGCTTTCTGTGCGGCCACGGTGGTTTCCCACGCAAACTCATCGCGGCTAGGTGCCTTGTAGTCGTGGCACATAAACAGCCGAGTTTCGTCCGGCAGCGCAAGAATCCTGCGAATCGAATCGTAGAGCTGCGGTGCGCTACCACCCGGGAAGTCCGTCCGGGCGCTGCCGAAATCCGGCATGAACAATGTATCGCCGACGAAAGCCGTGTCACCTATAACGTAGGTCACACAGGCGGGCGTATGACCGGGGGTCGCGATGACGTGTGCATCAATAGTGCCGACTTTAAAGCTCTCCCCATCGGTGAACAGATGATCGAACTGGCTGCCGTCTGCGTCGAGGTCCTTGAGGTTAAACACACCCTTGAACGTCTCCTGCACGGCACTCACGTCGGCGCCTATCCCGGTCGTGCCGCCAAGCTTGTCCGCAATGTAAGGAGCACCGCTCAGGTGATCGGCATGCACGTGTGTTTCGAGTATCCAGTCGACGGACAGGTCGTTGTCTTCGACATGCGAGATCACGGCGTCGGCCGAATTCGTACTCGTACGTCCGGAGGCCGGGTCAAAGTCGAGCACAGGATCGATAACGGCGGCGTAGCCTGAGTCAGGATCGCTCACCACGTAGGTGACGGTAAATGTCGCTTCGTCGAAGAAAGCGCGTACGTTGGGTTTGGGCATGGTTCGGACCGAAAGTCAGTAATGAGTCTATTGTATAAAAAAGGGCGGGCCCGAGGGCCCGCCAAAGCCAACTGATAGGCTTGACTATCAGTCAGGGGGGTTCATTCAAGTGGTGCCTGCGCGCTCGTAAATAGCGTCGACCCGCGGTTCATAGTCGCCGGCGCGTTCAGTCAGAACGCTAACCATCGTGAGCAGCTCGCGGTTGTTGTGTTCATCGAGTATCGGCTCCAGGCCGGTTATCCGACGCGCAAGATCCTCATGGAATGAATAGAGCAGCGAGCGCAATGCCATGCTCATGTCCGAGTTGCCACGGCGATCCTCGGTCAGGTGAGACATGATCAGTTCTGACACCGTCGCATCGATCCTGGCCCGGTCATAGCGTGCCCGGATCGCCACCCAGACGATGTCCGCATCACAATATGAGTGCGATAACTCATCGGGGAAGATCAGGGGTGCGATCGTATCGATGTGTTCATGCAGTTTCGCCGATACTCCGGGATCCTTGGCCAGTTCACGCAACTCGCTTGAGTCACTCTGCTTGCCGAGCAGGTAAACACCCGTCTCTGCCTCGGTATCGATCTCGCGAATTAGGTTCTGGTAGCAATACTCCACCGGGTCATCGGCTTCCAGAACCAGGCCAATCTTGGCCATGTTCTGGTCGATGATGCGCTGCTCGGTCCAGCGGTCCATCCAGGCTAACGCGCCGTCCTCGGAACTGAAAGCCTCGTGCAGGTAGTTCGCGACGTCGCTGCGAATCATCGCGCCGGGATCACTTCTTCGAGCTAATGCCAACATTGCAGTCTCCTGCGACTAAGTGTTGGATCTACTCTATGCAGTGGCCGTTTTGCGATCTTGTCATTTCACGGCAGCGGTTGGTCCCATCGCACCATCCGTATTTGGGACTAAATGACCAAGGAATGTAAGACCTACTTACTCAGGAGCGCGTCGCGAATCTGGTCGATTTGTGGCCTGAGCTTGGGCGGGGCCTTGCCAAGGCAGTGCTTGTCCCGCGGGCAGTTGGAGCTGCGCTGACAAATAATCGTCCCGTCCTTCTCGGCCCCTTCGCCAATCCAGCCGATGTTCAGGATTTTGCCGATGCTATCGAGTTGCTTGCGGGCTTCGAGCGGTATGGGCGCGGACCCGCCACCGCGGTTGCAGCTTGTTTCGATCATATCGATGGTCTCCATCGGGTCGATGTTCTGCGAGCGCAGCGCGGGCGCGAGGTCGACGCCGGCGCACAGGACGTGCGGATTGCCGGCCGCATCCTTGCTGCGGATCGACTCGCAGCAATAGAGTCGCTTGTCGTCACCGGAGCGCAGCACCGAGATCTGGGCTGACGGTTTATTGGAACGTGAATTCAGCATCCTGAACACAGCCCAGTGCTGGCAGGGATCAGAGATTAATCGCATATTGCCCCACGGCAGCGGGATACCGTTGCCCCGATAGACAGCGCGCAGGTTTCCTGGCGGATACGCGTCGAAGTAGTGCCAGTGCGGGTAGGGCGACACGCTCGACATGCGGCGCATCACGAGCGTATTGGTGAGCTCAACCTTGTCACCCGAGTTGATCGCGTAGGAGTTGCGTGCAAGGAACTGCCGGAATGGCGTCTTGGGAGCGAGCAGGGCAGCTGCAAAATAGCTGCACTCGAAGTCGCGCCACGCATAGAGTATGTCCTTGGCATCCACGTTCATCGAATCCGAGTCATGTCGACGCCCGGAGACTCTACCGCCCGAGACCTGCGGCGCCCTGGCGCCATCGCCATCGTGCAGCACCTTGTGGCCGATCTGGTTAGCGAGATCGAACTTGAGCCGCGACGGGTTGTCCTTCAAGGCACTGTTCAGGTAGACCTTGTTTGGTGCGTCGAAGAATGAGCGCACAAGCGTGCTGAGCGGCCGGTCGCTGTCGCCCTTGTCAGAGAAAGCCGAGTTGTCGAACCACTGAATGTCGAGGCCGAGCTTGTTAGCGATCTCGAAGACGTCATCCACGCGCATGGGGAAGTGCTTTCTGCCGATGCGATCGGCGGCCCGCTCGATGTCGGGAAAACGGTTCTGGTTGCGCTCCTGGTGCGCGCGGATCAGCAGGTGCGCAAACTGGCGCCCGGTCGTGCCGGTTTGCGCGAGCATCTCGGGGATTGCGAGCTGTAGCAAAGACTCGGAGAACAGGAAACCGGGCTCCAATGGCATGCCACTTACCGCGGCTGCAGGCGCGGTGTCGATCGCCTCGTCATCGAGCGATTCGTCGAAAAACCAGGCTGTATCTTTCTGGAAAATCTCGGCTATGATCTCGATCAGGCGCTCCGAGGGAACGCGCTTGCCGTTCTCGATCATGGACAAATAGGAGACGGACGGACCTGCATCAGCATCTATCTGTACACAGCGGACCGACAGGTCCTCGAGGGTCAGGTTGTTCCTTTTCCGCAGGCTCTTGATCTTGGTGCCGAGGAAGTGCGCCTTGCGCCGAAGGCCCTGTTGCATTGTCATCTCAGGTACTCGCTGTAAAATTTAGTCTGTCAATAATCTTTTGTAAAATTTTCGTAAGTTTGAGCATACACTAGCGCGACGCAGAAAGTGAAATGAGCATGAACAGTCAAGAAACCCCCAGCGGACTTAGCGTATCTCCGGTTTTCAAACAGTTTGTGGAAGACGAGCTCCTGCCCGCGATCGGCGTCAGTTCTGACCACTTCTGGCCTGGACTGGAATCAATCATCAATGACCTGACGCCGGTCAACCGGGCGCTCCTTGAGAAGCGCGACAAATTTCAGCGACAAATCGATGAATGGCACACCGCCAGGCGCAATCAGGCTTTTGACCAGGACGAATACGTGGCGTTTCTCAGGAGCATCGGCTACCTGGTGGCGGCAGGAACACCGTTCAGGGCTGAGACCAGGAATGTCGACCGCGAGATTGCCGAGGTCGCGGGACCGCAGCTTGTTGTTCCCGTTTCGAACGCCCGGTTTGCGCTCAATGCCGCCAATGCGCGTTGGGGTAGTCTTTACGACGCGCTGTACGGTACCGATGCGATTAGCGAAGAGAACGGGCAGGAACGGGGTGGAAAGTACAATCAGACGCGAGGCGCCGCTGTGATCCGCTACGCAACCGAATTCCTCGACAAGGCGCTCCCGCTCGATTCGGTGAGCCATGCAGACGTGAATTCCTACGGCCTGGATCATTCCGACGACGGTGACATCTTCGTCGCATCGCTTGCGAATGGCGATGCAGTGGGGCTTGTGGACCCGACAAAATTCACAGGTCACAGCGGCGCATCAGGTCGGTGCACCTACCTGTTTCAGAATCATGGCCTGCATATCGAACTGCTCGTTGACCCAGAGCACCCGATTGGCAAGGAGGCAACGGCCAATCTTGCCGATGTTGTGCTTGAGTCGGCCGTAACAACGATTCAGGACTGCGAGGACTCTGTTGCGGCGGTGGACGCGGCCGACAAGGTCGGTGTGTATCGCAATTGGCTCGGCCTCATACAAACAGATCTCGAGACTACGCTCGAAAAAGACGGGAAGATGCTGACCCGCAGGCTGGAACGCGACCGCCACTACATGGGTCCGGGCGGTGAGGAGATTTCGCTGAGCGGGCGCAGCCTCCTGCTCGTGCGAAATGTCGGCCACCTCATGACAACGGACGCGGTGCTCGATGCCGATGGCAATGAGGTGTTCGAAGGCATGCTCGATGCTGTGATTACCACCGCTTGTGCGATGACAGACCGTCGTCGCGAGGCTATGCAGGCGAATAGCCGCGAAGGCAGCATCTATATCGTCAAGCCGAAAATGCACGGTCCGCATGAAGTCGCATTCACCGAAACACTATTTGGCCGCGTCGAAGAGTTGTTCAAGCTCGAGCCGAATACACTCAAGGTGGGCGTTATGGATGAAGAGCGCCGCACGACGGTGAACCTCGCTGAGTGCATACGTGCCGTCAAGGAACGCATCGTGTTTATCAACACGGGCTTTCTTGATCGTACCGGCGATGAGATTCACACGAGCATGCAGGCCGGCACGGTTCCGAGAAAAGAGAGCATCAAGCAGGAGCCCTGGATACTCGCCTATGAAGATCAGAATGTAGATGTCGGTATTGAATGCGGTCTTCCGGGCAGGGCGCAGATTGGCAAAGGCATGTGGCCCATGCCCGACGAAATGCGGCAAATGCTCGATACCAAGCAAGCGCATCCTGAAGCTGGCGCGAACTGTGCCTGGGTGCCTTCGCCTACGGCAGCGACGCTGCATGCACTGCACTACCACCTGGTCGATGTGCGTGCTCGCCAGGACGCGCTCGCGAGGCGAAACAAGGCGAGTCTCGACGAGATCCTGACGCCGCCTTTGGCCGACGTCTCCAGCCTTAGCACAGAGGAAATCCAGGCCGAACTCGATAACAACGCACAGGGCATTCTTGGATATGTCGTGCGCTGGATCGATCAGGGCGTTGGTTGTTCGAAGGTGCCCGATATCAACGATGTCGGATTGATGGAAGACCGCGCGACGTTGCGTATCTCAAGCCAGCATATGGCGAACTGGCTGTTACATGGGGTGGTTACCAAGGAGCAGGTCCTGAGTACCTTCACGCGCATGGCTAAAGTCGTCGACAGGCAGAATGAGGGTGATGCATCATACGAGCGTATGAGTGACGACTACGCCACAAGCATCGCTTTCCAGGCCGCTTGTGCCCTGGTGTTCGAGGGTTGCGAACAGCCCAATGGTTATACCGAACCCCTGCTGCACAAGTTCCGCCGGCAAAAGAAAGCGGAGCTTGCGGCCTGATACGGCCAAACCGTGCGCATTCGCGCCTTTCTGCTTTTCTTCTTGTTCGCCGGACCAGCGATTGCGGATGAAGCGATTATCGTCGCTGTCGCAAGCAACTTTTCGAGGCCCGCGGCCGAATTGTCAGCGCGATTTGAGGGTGAAACGGGCGTTTCCGTTCGTATTAGTAGTGGATCGACAGGCAAGCTCTTCGCACAGATCCTGAATGGTGCGCCCTACGATATCTTTCTTGCTGCCGACGCGGAACGCCCGATACTGCTGGAAGAATCAGGGCATGCCGAAAGAGATTCTCGCTTCACTTACGCGCGGGGCGCTCTCGTACTCTGGTCGGGTGACGCAGAGGACTGTCTCGCCCTGCTTACCAGTGAGGACGGCAGGCACATCGCGCTGGCCAATCCCGAGACGGCGCCTTACGGACGCGCCGCGGTCGAGTTCTTGCTCAATGAAGGCTACTGGGACTCGGTTTCCGGGCGCGCAGTGTACGGTGAGAATATTAGTCAAACGCTGCAATTTGTTGCGACCGGAAATGCGGTCGCAGGGTTCATTGCCAGGTCGCAACTGACCGTGCCGCAACTACCCGAAACCGGCTGTGCCTGGGAAGTGCCTGGTTCGTCGCACGCAAGGATCGAGCAGCAGGCTGTTTTGCTCTCGCGTGCGGCTTCAAACAAGAATGCTCGCCGGTTCTTCGAGTATCTGCGCTCCGACGCCGCGCGTGACGTGCTGACCCGGCACGGTTACACGGTGTCTCCGTGAATATCTTCGGGCCACTGTGGTTATCGGTGCAGCTGGCCCTGCTTACGACGTTCGTCCTGATCCTGGTAGGTACACCGGTTGCGTGGTGGTTGTCGCAAACGCAAACGCGGTGGAAACCGGCGATCCAGGCTGTTGTGGCGATGCCGATCGTCTTACCCCCTACCGTACTCGGCTTCTACCTGCTGATATTGCTGGGTCCGGACGGCGCGGTGGGTAGCTGGTGGGTGCAACTCACCGGTAGCGCGCTGACGTTCTCGTTCGCGGGTCTCGTCATCGCGTCCTGTGTCTACAGTCTGCCGTTCGCGGTGCAACCCATGCAGGCCGCTTTTGAGTCATTGCCAAGGCAGTATCTCGAAAGGGCGTGGACGCTTGGGGCGTCACGACTGGATGCATTCTTCTCGATTGTCGTGCCGTTGTCCGTACGAGGTTTTGTCAGCGGCATGGTATTGAGTTTCGCGCACACGCTCGGTGAATTCGGCGTTGTCCTGATGGTCGGCGGCAATATTCCGGGCGAGACGCGGGTTATCTCGATCGCAATTTACGATCACGTCGAGTCGCTGAACTATTCGGCGGCACATCAAATGTCGCTGATCCTTATCGTTTTCGCGTTTGTTGTTCTCGCAGCGATGTTCGCGGCGAATCGACGATGGCTTGAGCGATGATTCACCTCCGGCACAAGTTGGCGAAGGATGACTTCACGCTGGATATCGATGTCGAAATTCCGGACGCGGGGATAACCGGCGTATTCGGTGAATCCGGGTCGGGAAAGACGACGCTGCTGCGTTGTATTGCAGGACTGGAACAAGAGGAAGGGCTACCCGTTCACAAACGCAACGTCGGCTACGTCTTCCAGGAGCCAGGTTTGTTCCCACATCTGACCGTCCGCGGAAATATCGAGTACGGTGCGCGACGTGCGACTACTCACAGGATCGATGGCGCGCCGCTAGTAGACATGCTCGGGCTCGGCGATCTACTCGATCGCAAGCCGGATTCGCTGTCGGGAGGCGAGGCCCAGCGAGTCGCGATCGCTGCCGCATTGTTGCGCTCGCCGGACCTGGTACTTATGGACGAGCCCCTTGCGTCACTTGATCGCAAGCGCAAGGATGAGTTGTTGCCGTACTTCGATCGTCTGCACGATGAGCTGTCTGTGCCGGTTATTTACGTTAGCCACGATATCGAGGAGATTGGTCGACTCTGCGATCATCTTGTCCTGCTCGATGGCGGGAAGGTTGCAGCCAGCGGTGACTTGTTCGAAGTGATGTCGCGAGTTGATACGCCGGTGCTGTCAGGACGAAATGCCGGGGTGGTTCTCTGGGCTACGCCGGTTGACCACGAGGATGGTCTGACGAGGTTCGATTTTGGCGATGGGGATATCTGGGCGCCCGGCGAATATGGGACAGGGCCAAACTCGATGCGCCTGCGAATTTCGGCACACGATGTGAGTATTACTCGCGAACGTTCTGCGCAAACGACGATCCTTAACGTACTGCGCGCGGTGGTGGAGGAAATTCACACCGTGGACAGCGCGGTCGCACTTGTTCGCCTGGGCGTGGGCAATCAGAACCTGCTTGCCCAGGTGACGAATCGGTCCATAAGTCGTCTTGGACTGAAGCCGGGCGAGCGCGTATTCGCCCAGGTCAAGTCGGTAACTGTGCGGCACTAGGCCCAGGACCCCAGTCCTCGGTGTGAAATTGACAGTGTGAACTTTTCGCTGTGAAATTTCGCATATGGCCGGCGTAAAATGTGCCTTGCATTTCGATACAAGGAATTGTCATGTCTCAGTATTCAAACGACCTCCAGGCAGCAGCCGGACTCATCGCCAGCCAGGGCAAAGCATGGGATGCCATCGATCCGGAATCTGTCGCACGTATGAAGGCGCAGAATCGCTTCAAAACCGGTCTGGATATCGCTAAGTACACAGCAAAGATCATGCGCGAGGACATGGCGCGCTATGACGCCGATCCGTCGCAGTACACGCAATCACTCGGTTGCTGGCACGGCTTTATCGGTCAGCAGAAGATGATTTCGATCAAGAAGCACTTCGGCAGCACGAAAAGGCGCTACCTGTACCTGTCGGGCTGGATGGTCGCAGCACTGCGTTCCGAGTTCGGCCCGCTACCGGACCAGTCGATGCACGAGAAGACCTCGGTTCCGGCATTGATCGAGGAGTTGTACACGTTCCTGCGGCAGGCGGATGCCCGCGAACTCGGCGGCCTGTTTCGTGAGCTCGATAAGGTTCGCGAAGAGGGCAACGCGGTCAGGGAACGTGACATCAGGAACCAGATCGACAACTTCGAGACACACGTCGTGCCGATCATCGCCGACATTGACGCCGGCTTCGGCAATGCCGAGGCGACCTACCTGCTCGCCAAGAAGATGATCGAAGCAGGCGCCTGTGCCTTGCAGATTGAGAACCAGGTTTCCGACGAGAAACAATGCGGTCACCAGGACGGCAAGGTTACGGTTCCGCACGAAGATTTCATCGCCAAGATCCGGGCACTTCGCTACGCGTTTCTCGAGCTCGGCGTTGACGACGGTATTATCGTCGCGCGCACCGACTCACTGGGTGCGGGTTTAACCAAGCAGATTGCCGTGACACACGAGCCCGGCGACCTTGGCGACCAGTACAACTCATTCCTCGACTGCGATGAGGTAACGCCCGAAGCTTTGCGGAACGGTGACGTACTGATGAAGCGGGATGGCAAGTTCGTTCATCCGAAACGCCTGCCGAGCAACCTGTTCCAATTCCGTGAAGGAACGGGCGAAGATCGATGCGTACTGGACAGCATTACGTCACTGCAAAACGGCGCTGATCTTCTCTGGATCGAAACCGAGAAGCCGCATATCGCACAGATCGGTGGCATGGTTAGCCGCATCCGCGAAGTCATCCCGAATGCCAAGCTCGTCTACAACAACAGCCCGTCGTTCAACTGGACTCTCAATTTCCGCCAGCAGGTTTACGACGCCTGGGTGGAAGAGGACGAAGACGTCTCGGCTTATGATCGCGACAAGCTGATGAGCATCGACTACGACGGTACCGAGCTGGCTGAGGTTGCTGACGAGAAGATCCGTACCTTCCAGGCAGACGCGGCACGCGAGGCCGGCATCTTCCATCACCTGATAACGCTGCCGACCTATCACACGGCGGCACTGTCGACCGACACGCTGTCGAAGGAGTATTTCGGCGAACTGGGCATGCTGGGGTACGTCCTGCATGTGCAGCGTGAGGAAATTCGTAACGGCATCGCGTGTGTCAAACACCAGAACATGTCGGGCTCGGATATCGGCGATGATCACAAGGAGTACTTCGCTGGAGATGCTGCCCTCAAGGCTGCTGGTGAACACAATACGATGAACCAGTTCTCCTGACGGTTACAGGATTGCGCGCGACGACCGATCTCTATGACGATCACGAGGGTGAGGTCGCCACGTGCACGGTTCTTCTTCGTGACTTTGGCGGTCGACGATCATTCTGCGGTCCGGTCAGAACCGTAAAGTGCCGGAACGACAATTCGCTGCTCCGGGAACTCCTGAATGAACCTGGTGAGGGCGCGGTCATCGTTGTCGACGGTGGTGGCTCGACGGAGCGAGCCCTGCTGGGCGACATCCTGGCGGCGAGAGGCGCAGCAAACGGATGGTCGGGCATCGTGGTTTACGGTGTGATTCGCGATTCCGCCGAGATTCTCGGGATTGATCTCGGCGTGAAAGCGCTGGGAACGAACCCTGCGAAAAGCAAAAAGGATGGACTGGGTACGGTTGATTGCCCGGTTGATTTCGGCGGCGTTCTTTTCGCGCCAGGGTCGTGGATCTATTGCGACGAAGACGGCGTCCTGTTGTCGCCCACTGCGATCGATTAGAACGAACTTTCTGTCACGGACTCGGGTAAGCGTTCTGCCACATGTTGGTCGAGTTCAACGCCCCATGTATTGATCATGCACGCGATCGTGTTGTACATCCCGTACAACAGGACGATGTCCAACACCTGCTGCTGTGTGAAATGTCCGCCGAGTTCCTGCAGCGTGCCTGCTGCGATCGACTGGTTCTCGACGAGGTTATCGATGGCGGTGAGCACGGCAGCCTCTTGTACATCCCAGCCAGCGGCCGCGGGTCCCGTTTTTATACGCTCGATCTCCTCGAGCGTTAATCCGCAGGCGAGGCCACGCTCGACATGTGATGCCCACTCGTACCAGGAATCCAGGTGTACGGCGACGCGCAGGATTGCGATTTCACAGTGGCGTTGTTCGAGATCCCCACCATTGACCGAGTAATTCCGCAGGTCCCACCAGGCAGCCAGCAGGCGCGGGTGATTGGCCATCAGCGAGTGAATATTCAGTGGCCGTCCGTTCATGTCATCAATGACATGCTGCAGTGAGACATCCCAGTCCTGTAGCGGTACGGGCTTCATAAGAGACTCCAGTCGAAATAATGGTAAGGGTGGTAATTTCGGCCCAAAAACAGGGGTAGACCGCCTACATGATGTGTGATCTGTGCGCCACGTCAAGTCGGTATTTTTTGCACACGGGCAAAATAGTGAACCTCGTTACGGGCATTATTTTCAGGCTAAATGGTTTCCCCATTCTTCTACATTGTTTTTTCATTGACGATCACCAGCGCCGTGTTGTCGCTGGCGTTCTTCATGGCGTGGCAGAACTTTGGCCGCAAGCCTCACGCACTGACCTGGTCGGCTGCCTTTCTCGCCGCAACACTGCAGTGGTTCAGCGTCATGAACGCGGACGCGTTTCCCAGTACCGAGACATTCCTGCTCGCTGAAAACGCATTCTCCACCGCATTGGTCACGCTGGGTGTCCGCGGGCATTGCCAACGCACCAATTGCAAGCTCCTGCCGAAGAACCTCTGGCCGATCGCGCTTGCCGTGTACTCGGTCATCGTGTGGGCTATCCTGATCGAGCCGAATGTGGGCGTCCGCATGGCCACCGTACCCGCCTATGCGGCAATCACGCTGTTCCTGTCTGCGACGATGATCATTCGTTACCGCGAGCACACGCGACCGGCCGAATGGGCGGCGGCGACATCCATCTTCATTTTCGGCGTCATCCAGGTAGCCGACTCGATCCTGGCATTAATGCAGGGTGCCGCTGGAGACGAATCGGTCGCTGCTGCTTATATGCACTTCAACTTCCTGACCCTGCCTGCAGGCTACATCGGCATGTCGATGCTCATCCTGATGATGATGGCTTCGGATATCTCGGCGAAGATGAAGAAAATGGCCACGACTGATGACCTGACCGGTCTGTTGAACCGTCGCGGTTTTAACGAATACGGTGAACGGGCGTTCGCCGCGGCCCGCCGGGCAGGCACCGAACTGTCAGTGATCATGACCGACATCGACCGATTCAAGTACATCAACGATAAGTATGGCCACGCTGCCGGCGATTCGGCGCTTGTTCATTTCTCGAGGCTGGTTTCTGAATCGCGACGCAAGGAAGATGTCGTCGCGCGTGTCGGTGGCGAAGAATTTGCGCTGCTGCTTCCTGGTACCGATCTACGAGACGCAATGGCGCTGGCCGATCAGCTCTGCAACAAAGTCGGATCGAGCCCGATGGATATGACCAGCATCGGCTTACCGATGACTTCGAGCTTCGGGGTCGCTGCGATCTCCGAGAACGACACGTCGCTGGACGATATGGTGCTACGCGCAGACCGTGCGATGTACCGTTCGAAACGGGCGGGGCGCAACCAGGTCGATCTCGAATCTTCCCAGTTGATGCTGGCCGAAGACGGGACGCTGAAGCCGGTTAGTTCAGGATAGCTGGTTAAACCACATTCCAAGCAAGAGTATCTGCGGTACCGTTACGATCGGCAGCCATATGGCGGTGCGCTTGCCGATGTTCGTCCACAGTAAACCAATCTCGGTGTAGTCGGTCGCGACGCCCGCCATCAGGAACACGAACGGATTACCGAGAGCAGCAGTCTTGTTGAAGATCTCGAATGCGAGCGGCGAGGTTCCCTCGCTGCAAACCTCGAGCACTGTCGCGAACGCCAGGGTAACGAGCATGCCCGTGAGATTCGGGCCCATGTAGTCCATGAACCAGTGTTCGGGGACGTAGGCGCCGATAATTGCCGCGGCGAGAATGCCGATCAATATCCACCACAGCACCATGTTGGCGAGTGCCACGGAACCAATGATCACGCCTTTTGCCGACTTGCTCAGATCGAAGTTCGTGACGCGATCCCAGGAAACATTCTCTTCTTCCACGTCTTTCGCAGGGCCTTCAATAAGCCCAAATTGATCGAGTAACGTAAAGACGACGCCTGTGATCAGCGCAATCACCATAGCACCGACGACAAACAGCAGTGCCTTCCAGCCGAAGAAACCGAACAGCAAGACGGTCATCGGCAGGTTCGCCCACGGCGAGGCCAGCAGGAATGTGATCACGGCCGGTACGCTGGCGCCTTTTTTGTAGAGCTGAATAGCGATGGCGAGGATGCCGTGTGAACAGGCCGACATCAGGAATCCCGCGAGCACGGCATTAATCAGTGTGATCTTGTTGCGTTTGCCGAGCATCCTGACGACGAAGCCGTCGGGGACGAAGTAGTCGATGATGCCGCCGAGTACGAGACCCAGCAGGACGGCCCACCAGACAATGGCAACATACGAAAGAAGGCTGTCGTTCAGTGCCTGGAACGGGGGCAGGAACGACAGGAGCAATACAGCAAGGAAGACACTGCCCATAATCGCCAGGCGACGATTGATCGGTGGGATCTCGTCCTTGGGTTTGCTCGCGTGGCAACAGTGTCCGGTGGTCGTCATGTACCCAAGAATACGACGGTACTTTAGCGATTCCTAATGTGTTTAGTACCTACGGCGTTGCGGTAGGATAGGCCTCCCCCAGCCTTGCCAACAAGGACCAGACAATGCTGCTCAAGTCATTCCCGCGTGTGCCACTGGCACATCTTCCGACTCCGCTCGAGTTCCTGCCGAACCTGACAAAGCATCTCGGCGGTCCCGATATCTGGGTCAAGCGCGACGACTGCACGGGGCTCGCGACCGGCGGCAACAAGACGCGCAAGCTCGAGTTCTCGATGGGTGAGGCGGTCGAGCAAGGGGCTGACACCATCATTACCGTTGGCGCCGTGCAATCCAATCACGTTCGCCAGACAGCCGCAGCGGCGTGCAAGCTCGGCATGAAATGTGAAGTGCTGCTCGAGCACCGGGTCGCGGATCCGAGCGAGTTGTATCGCACGTCGGGTAACGTACTGCTCGATCGAATCTTCGGCGCGAATTTACGTGAATACTCCAAGGGCACGGACTTCGATGTGGCGATGGAGGAAGTCGCGGAAGAGGTCCGGGTGAGCGGGGGCACACCGTACATGGTGCCCGGTGGCGCTTCCAATCCTGTCGGGGCGCTCGGATACGTGGGCTGTGGGGAAGAGTTGCTGCAGCAGTTCGATGAGCAGGACCTTGAGGTAGATCACATCGTCACTGCGACCGGTAGCGCCGGCACCCACGGTGGTCTTGCGGTGGGGTTGCGTGCCAGCGGCAGCGACCTGCCCATCCTGGGCATCGGTGTGAATGCGCCCCAGGATGTCCAGGAGGGGCGCGTATACGACCTGGCTTGCGCCACGGCGGAGCTGGTTGGGAAACCCGGTTGTGTGAGCCGTGAAGACATCATTGCGGACTGCAATTACATCGGCCCCGGTTACGGCGAGCCCACTGAGGCAATGAACGAAGCAGTGTTGATGCTCGCACGACAGGAAGGATTGCTGTTTGACCCGGTATACAGCGGGAAGGCACTGGCCGGGATGATCGACCATGTTCGCAATGGGCGCTTTGGTGCCGGCGAGAAGATTGTGTTCCTGCACACGGGCGGGGCCGCCGGCCTGTTCGCCTATGCGGATACGCTGGACCTTTAGAGCGCGAGGATCGGACGATACATCAGGCAATCATCAGGCTTTCATAAGGCCCGTTGATCGGTGGCCGAATACTATGGCAGCCATGGAGTAGTGCCCGCGAGGCGGGCAAAGGGCAGGACGATGAGACCAAATTTCCGATCGATCAGCGGCGCGGCGCTGATGCTCGTCATTATCCCGATATTTGCAGGGCTGCTGGCCTGCATGCCTGAGTACGTGCCGCTCGGCAATCCCGAACGGGCGCGTATCGATGAGGACATGAGCGGCATGTGGTTCGTCGCCGATTACGAGAGCGAAGAATTAATTGGGCAATTCGTATTTCTGGAGCCCTGGGACAAACGAACCTGGTTGGTGTCGAATGTCGCGATCGGCGATATTTTTTCGACCGATCCGTCCACCTATGATGAGTTCGTCGATCTCTTTGGGCATCCCGAACTCGACGTGGAAGACTTTGGACTGGGTTTGCTGCAGTACAAGGGCTGGCTCGTGAAGCTTGGCGGGGAGACCTTCATGACATGGGAACTCCGCACGCTCTTCGACAATACGGATCAGCTGCTCGAACCCTGGTTTTGGTATGACCTGCGAGTTACGGAGCGAACGCCGGACAGGATGGTTCTGCACCTGATCGATCCAGATTTTCCGCCCCTCAAGGAAGCGCCGGCTGAAAGGCGCGCCTGGGAGAAAGTCGTTAAGAAGCATGCGGACAATGAAGAGCTCTACTACGAGGATGAAGTAGTGCTTGAACGCGTCAAGGAGGACGATTTAGAGTTGTTTGTCGAATTGCTCAGTCACGCGCTGCTTGGGTCCCTGGATTGAGGTGCAGCGGTGTATTCCTACTTTGACTCGACCACAGCCGTTACACCATTCGGCCTGATCTTTGTCGCCGCGATTATCGCGGCGTGGTTTTTCGCACGACGCAACGCATCGAAAACCTACATCGACCCGTCGCACGTCGACCTGATCGTGCCAATCACGATCATCACCGGCCTGATCGGCGGCACCATCGTCGCGATGTTCATGCCCGCTGATCACATGGTTGCGGGCGATGCCATGAATCACGGCATTCGGATTCGCCTGTTCGGCATGCTGGGCACGGGTGCTATCGCCGTGTTCATCTATAGTCACATCGCGCGCCTGCCATTCCGGCGCCTGCTCGATATATTCGCGTTGCCGACGCTTACCGGGCTCATGATTCACCGCATCGGTTGCCATATTGCCGGCTGTTGCTGGGGTGATGTCGTGTCGCACGAGCATACGAGCGCATTTGCGGCGCAAGTACAAACCACCTCATTTCTGGACGGGCTGGTTCGCGGCCTACAGTATCCTGCCGGCAGTTTGCCCTACGAACAGCACCTGGCAATGGACATGATCGAGCCGGGCGCAGTCGCGTCCCTGCCGGTCTATCCCGTGCAACTCTATGAGGCTGCTTTGTTATTCGTCATGATTCTCGTTCTCTCGCGAGTGCCCTGGCGGCGATGTACACGAGGGACGCTGGCTGTGTTGACAGTCTGTGCCTATGCACTGATGCGTTTCTTCATCGAATACTTGCGGGCAGATGGCCACATCGTGCTTGGTGACCTGACGATTACGCAACTCCAGTGCATCATCTTGATGTTCAGCATAGTTTTGCTTCCGCGAATACGAAGGTCCGTCGTATAGTAGGGTGCATGCACGCCAAGATTTCGATCAAAGGCCTGACCAAGACGTATGCTGGTGGCTTCCAGGCGCTCAAGGATGTCGACCTCGAGATTCACAAGGGTGAGATCTTCGGCCTGCTTGGGCCGAACGGGGCGGGCAAGACAACGCTGATCAATATCGTTTGCGGCATCGTTAACCCGAGCGGTGGCCAGGTGCTCGTCGACGGGCACGACATCATCACCGAGTTTCGCGAGACGCGAGCGAAGATTGGCCTCGTCCCGCAGGAACTCCCCACCGAGACCTTCGAAACAGTTAGAGACACACTGCGGTTTAGTCGTGGTTTGTTCGGACGATCGCCGAATGAAGAGCACATCGAGAAGGTTTTGAAGTCGTTGTCCCTATGGGACAAGCGCGACACGAAATTGATGATGCTGTCCGGCGGTATGAAGCGGCGTGTCCTGATCGCGAAAGCGCTGTCGCACGAGCCGGACGTGTTGTTTCTCGATGAGCCGACGGCGGGTGTCGACGTTGAATTACGCCAGGACATGTGGAATGTCGTCGATCTGCTTCGCCAGGAAGGCGTGACAGTTATTCTGACGACGCACTACATCGAGGAGGCCGAGCAACTGGCGGACCGGGTCGGCGTAATCAATAACGGCGAGATCATTCTCGTCGAAGAGAAGAACAAGCTCATGCGGGACATGGGCAAGAAACAGCTGATGCTGCATTTGTACGATGAGTTGGAGACGATCCCGAACGCGTTGTCGAGTTACGCGCTGGAACTCAGCGATGATCGACGCGAGCTTGTGTACCACTACGATACAAAAGGTGAACACACGGGCATCACGGACCTGATCCAGGATCTTCGTAACGCGGGCATTCGATTTAACGACCTGCAGACAGAGCAAAGTTCGCTCGAGGAAATCTTCGTCGACCTGGTGCACAGAGACCAATGAATTTTCACGCGATAAAGGCAATCTACAGGTTCGAGATGGCGCGCATGTTCCGCACCATCGTGCAGAGCATTGTTGCCCCGGTCCTCTCGACGTCGCTGTACTTCGTGATCTTCGGATCGGCAATCGGCTCGCGCATCACCGAGATTGACGGTGTCAGTTACGGATCGTTTATCGTTCCTGGCCTGATCATGCTGTCGATCATGACGGAGAGCATTTCGAACTCGTCGTTCGCGATCTACTTCCCGAAGTTCACGGGCACGATCTTCGAGGTCCTGTCGGCGCCGGTTTCCTACGGCGAGGTCTTGCTCGGCTACGTCGGTGCTGCGGCGACCAAATCCGTCATCATCGGCGGCATCATCCTGGCCACGGCAAGCTTGTTTGTCGACATAGAGATCGCGCACCCGGTCGTGATGGTCACGTTCCTGATCCTGACGTGTGTGTCGTTCTGCCTGTTCGGGTTCATCCTCGGCGTTTGGGCCGATGGCTGGGAGAAGCTGACGATCGTACCGATTCTCGTGATCATGCCGCTGACCTTCCTGGGCGGCACGTTCTACTCGATCAGCATGTTGCCACCTGCGTGGCAGACCATTAGCCTGTTCAATCCCGTGGTGTACCTGATCAGCGGTTTCCGTTGGAGCTTCTACGAGAATGCCGACGTTGCGGTAGGCCTCAGCCTGGGCATCACGGTGGCCTTCCTGATTGCTTGCCTGTTGGTCGTGCGCTGGGTGTTCAAGACAGGCTATCGCCTGCGTACGTAGTCGTTAAATCAACCTTTGGCACCCGTCTTGACCGGCGGCGAACGACTGCTGATGGCCCGATCGCCCGCCTCGCTACCCAAGGCGCACATGCTGCGCCGCTTAGATGCCATCGCGTTCTCGAATCTGGCAGGAGCCGGTAATCGAGAATAGCCGACTCCTGCAGCGCTTATCGTGCGCGATTCTTATTGATCGACCCGAACGATATCGAAATCAGTGTCGGGCGGACAGTATTCCAGAGGGAAGCAAACGTCGAAACGTGCGTTCACTGCGTAAATCCAAGGGCCGAACGAATCAGCCGTGGAAGGAATACGCAAATGCTCATGATCGGTAAGATACCCGTTGAACGTCGCAGACGAATAGTCTGGACTCAATGTGAAGACAGCGATCGCATTGGCGAAGTTTTGTACGACGTACAGCGTCTTGCCTCTGAGAACCAGGCCATCACCAGACGGCACGGTAAACCCACCGAGGTTAATCTCGCTAGCAGACCCGGTGTCGGGATCCACATTGAAGAGGCGGCCCAGGGCATAGTTCACGACAATAAGCCTGCGGCCATTTGGTGTGGCCACTATCCCGTTCGCATTGATTACTATCTCCTCCGGAGTAGAGGGAAAGGCATTGTCCCAATCACCGGTTAATGGCAGCGGAATCACGACGCCTGTCGGCGCGCCCTCTGATGTCAACGAAACCTTAAAAATTTGGGGTGCGAATGAGTCGGTAAAATAGGCCGCGTCTCGCGTCACAACGACATCATTTATCCACGACATCCACGGTGCGCCCAACCCAAGTGGCGCAACCAATTCGCCCGTCTTGGTGTCGTATACCAGCCCGTAACCGGTAATGCCGCCAGCAACGAACAGATAGCTGCTGCGTTTGTCAAAGTCGAGCCCTACCGCCATTAGGGAGCCAGGCGTGCCAGTTACGAGTACGCTTCCTTCGCCAGTCCTCAAATCGACTTCGTAGATGCTGCCATCTGCAAGCGAGCCGACATAGGCCGTATGGCCGTTTCCCAAGGTTATTCCCTCCGGTTGAAAGGCGTCAGGAAGCGGGATGGTCTCCGGAAAGCGCTCTGCTGTTGCCGAACTCCAGAATCCAAGAAAGATGACAAAGGTAAGCACCGGCAAAACGACTGTCATGCGTTTTAGTGTATTCATCTCCTCCTCCATTGATTGACTAGGTGCTGGGCTGCTACCAATCGGGACTGCCGCCCCGCACAGGTATCGTATGAAACCTGGTTCGGTTAAACATGACGAACAGGTGACGAGCGGCTGACGGTATCGAGACAGCGCCCCTTCAGGTGCGTCGACCTTTCGGTTAACCGCATGGTATTCAGCTGCCAGAGCCGTAAAATAGAAGGCAAGGGGACAACAGCCTGTGTACCGCTTTGATGATTTTTTGGCCGACCCAGAGACGTGGAGACTTTCACGGGACGGGCAAGAAATACATCTTGAGCCGGTCGTACTGACGCTCCTCATCTACCTGATCCGGAACCGTGAACGGCTAGTGACGCGCCAGGAACTGATGGACACCGTTTGGGGTGACACGGTGATCAGCGAATCCGCACTCACCAAGGCCGTGGCCCGGCTGCGCAAGGCGCTGGGCGATGACTCTGCCACCCACCGCTACCTGGAAACAGTGCGTTCACTCGGCTATCGCTTTGTCGCCGATGTTGAGGAAATCGAGAGCCCAGATCAGCCCACCCTGCCTCCCGGGAAGACGCGTGCGGCAACCGCGCGCCGCGCTATGATAGCGGGCGCCGCCGTGATCGTAGTGCTGATTATCCTGACCGTCTCATGGTTCCGTGCGCCTCCGCACGAGACACCGCAAGAGCAAGTCATCCGCTCGCTCGCCGTGCTGCCATTGAGCAACTTGACCGGCGACCCTGAGCAGGGCTATTACGTCGACGGTCTCCAGGATCTCCTGATTACGGAGCTATCGCAGCTCCCCGGCCTGCGGGTCACCTCCCGGCAGTCCACGATCCGCTACCGGAACAGCGAATTGCCCACAACCGGGATCGCGGGGGAATTGGGAGTGGACGCGATCGTCGAAGGCAGCCTGTTGAGAGAAGGCAACAGGATCGAAGTGACTGTCCAGTTGATAGACGGCCGGAGCGACGAGCATCTCTGGGCGGAGCGGTATACCCGAGACTCCCCCCATGTATTCAACCTGATTTCGGAGGTAGCAAATGCCATCGACGCCGAGATCACTACCAAGGTGCCGCAGGAGGGCGACCGACTGACACACGACCGGATGGGGCCGATCGACTCGCGCGCCATCGACGCCTATGCTCTCGGCATTGCGCATCTCGACCGGTTTACCAGGGATGGAATACGCACCGCCATCAGCCAGTTCCAGACGGCGGTCGCGATCGAGCCGAAGTTCGCGCTTTCCTGGGGCCAACTGGCGATGGCGCATGCAATGCACGCTTTGTTTGGTTTTGCCGAGCCAAGTGAATCCATTGAAAAGTGGCAGGCCGCTGCGTTGAAGGCCATCGAAGCGGACGACCAGGTTGCCATCGGTCACTCTGCGCTCGGTTGGGCACGCATGGTTACGGGGGACTTTGCCGGCGCCTGCGAATCGTTCGCGGAAGCATTGCGCCTCGACCCGTCGGCCCCCTATGCGATGCATGGCGACGCCGACTGCCTGATGCTGGACGGGCGTATGGACGAAAGTGTTGCCCGCATACGCGAAATCCTGTTAGTCAGTCCGTTCAGCGCCATGCACAATTTGCCGTTGTGCTCCCATCTGTTCATGGCGCGCCGTTTTGACGAGGCCATCACCGCGACGAAGGATGTGCAAGCGCGGAACCGCCAGTTATCGCTGCACTGGTTTCTTGCGATGGTCTACTGGCAACAGGGCCGCTTCGACAAAGCGCTGGAGATGGAGCGACTGGAGCTCGAGCAGCGCGGCGACATTGTCCTTTTGGCGGCCCTCGAAGAGGGCTTTGACGCCGCAGGACCGACCGGCGCCATGCGTGCCATGGCCGAGGCACTGGTTGATCGGGCGAACGAATCCTACGTTAGTCCTTTCACTATCGGGGAGACCTTCGCCCGTGCCGGAATGGTCGACGAAGCTCTGTACTGGTTGGACCAGGCCGTTGGGCATGGCTCGTACAATATGACCTACCTTGCCTTTTGGCCTCCTTTCGACATCTTGCGTGACGATCCGCGGTACCAGGATCTGGTGGAACGTGTATACGGGTCGAGGGCTCAGGAAATCAGTCGGGCCGCTATTTCAGGTCGATGACGAGCGTCTGCTTTTCGGGTTCCCGCCATTCAGAGAGTTTGTAGAACTGCTTGTCCATCTTTTCAGACGACGGTCTGGAATTGGCCGTT
>CAZKZE010000020.1:0-35751 GCA_964557165.1 uncultured Woeseiaceae bacterium | reverse complement strand
GCCTGCGCTTCGCTATTCGCGAAGGCGGTCGTACCGTTGGTGCCGGTGTCGTCGCCAAAATTATTGAGTAAGTAATATGTCAGCTAATCAAAATATTCGCATTCGCCTGAAGGCATTCGATCATCGACTGATCGATAACTCAGCGCGTGAAATTGTCGAAACGGCCAAGCGTACTGGCGCCACGGTCAAGGGCCCGATCCCGTTGCCGATGAGGAAGGAGCGTTACACGATTCTGATTTCGCCGCACGTGAACAAGGATGCTCGTGACCAGTACGAAATTCGTACGCACAAGCGCCTGATGGATATTGTGGATCCGACCGACAAGACCGTTGATGCCCTCATGAAGCTGGAGCTTCCTGCCGGCGTCGACGTGCAAATCAAGCTGAATTAGAGCTATTACGACTTCGGCGCGGCTATCAGCCGCGATCGCGGCCGGTGGCCGCTCCTGTAATAGCGCTAACTCGTTGATTTGTAAGGAATGAAAAAACCCGCAAAAAAGGCCGCAAACCGCTTGTAATAAGGGTTTCGAGTCGTATAATAGCGGGCTCGCTGGATCAGGCCGGACCGGGAGTCGGCCCGAGACAGAAGAACGACTCAGTCGCCAGGAAATCGAGGGCGACACGGCAAATCCCGGAACCGCCGTACCGGCTGAATGACTGGTACGGAGCTTAGGGTCAGCCCCAGAGCAAAGAGGACGGAGTCCTCGGCGATGGCTGGCCCTTTCGCGTGTCTGAAGGATTCGCGAAACAACAGTCCCGGCCAATCGAAGTCGGGATGGTGACAACTGAATTTAGAGATTGGCACTGACCAAAAGAAGTCAGTGAGAGGTTTTGAACATGACTATGGGTCTTGTTGGCCGCAAATGCGGCATGACACGTGTCTTCACGGACGACGGAGCTTCCATTCCGGTCACCGTGATCGAGGCACAACCAAACCGAATCACTCAGGTGAAAACCGTGGAAGCCGATGGCTATGCTGCGCTGCAGGTTGCAGCCGGTAGCCGCAGGGCATCCCGCGTGAGTAAGCCTGCAGCCGGCCACTTTGCAGCGGCGAAGGTAGAAGCCGGCGACCTAATCACCGAGTTCCGCCTGGACGGCGCCGATGAAGGCGAGTTCGAGAAGGGCGGTGAGCTCAAGGTCGACCTCTTCGAGGAAGGCCAGAAGGTCGATGTCGTAGGTACCTCGATCGGTAAAGGCTACGCCGGTACCGTCAAGCGTCATAACTTCAGCATGCAGGATGCAACGCACGGCAACTCGCTGGCGCACCGCGCACCGGGTTCGATCGGTCAGAACCAGACACCGGGCCGCGTATTCAAGGGCAAGAAGATGTCCGGCCAGATGGGTAACGTTCGGCGCACGGCGCAGAACCTCGAGGTCGTCCGTGTCGACGCCGACCGCAACATTCTCCTGATCAAGGGCGCTGTCCCGGGTCACGCAGGCGGCAAGGTTGTTGTCCGCCCTGCGGTCAAGGCGAAGAAGTAAGGGGCGCCGCAGATGAAACTGAAACTTCAGGACAAGGGTTCGGTTGATGTAGCAGAGGCTGCATTCGGCGCGGACTACAACGAAGCACTCGTACACCAGGTTGTTACAGCGTATCTCGCCGGTGCCCGTGCAGGTACCAAGGCTCAAAAGAACCGTGCAGCCGCTCGCGGCGGCGGTGCCAAGCCCTGGCGCCAGAAAGGTACGGGCCGCGCACGCGCAGGCACGATCCGCAGCCCTATCTGGGTCGGCGGTGGCCGCACGTTTGCTGCACAGCCACGCAGCTACGAACAGAAGGTCAACAAGAAGATGTACCGTGCCGCACTGCGCTCGGTACTCAGTGAGCTGATTCGCCAGGATCGCCTGGTCGTCGTCAAGGACCTCGAACTTGAGGCGCCGAAGACCAAGCTGCTGGCGACGAAACTGAAAGAATTCGATCTGGACAACGTGTTGATCCTGAACGAAGCATTTGACGAGAAGGTGTTCCTGGCCGCTCGCAACCTGCCGAACGTCGGTATTTGCGACGTTGCCTCCATGGACCCGGTTGTCCTGATTCGCTTCGAGAAGGTGTTGGTGACGCTGCCGGCGCTGAAGCTGATCGAGGAGCGTCTGTCATGAGCCAGGCTGCGCACCAGGAAAGACTGATGACCGTCATCCGCGGACCGCACCTTTCGGAAAAGGCGCACTTCGCGGCTGAGAAGAACCAGGTTGTACTGAAAGTTCGCACCGATGCGACCAAGAAAGAAATTCAGCAGGCTGTAGAGCTGTTGTTCGAGGTTCAGGTGGACTCGGTCAAGACGGTTAACGTCAAGGGCAAGAACAAGCGCTTCCAGCAGATGAAGGGTCGTCGTAATGACTGGAAGAAGGCTTACGTAAGGCTGGCTGAAGGAAGCTCTCTCGAAGAGTTCTTCGGCGGCGAATAAAGGTTAGAAGATCATGTCACTGCATAAAGCCAAACCGACATCCGCAGGGCGCCGTTTTGTCGTCGCCGTAAAGACGCCGGAGCTGCACAAGGGTCAGCCGTACGCGCCGCTGCTCGACAAGAAGACGTCGAAGGGTGGTCGTAACAACAACGGCCGTATCACGGTTCGTCATCAGGGCGGTGGTCACAAGCAGCGCTATCGCATCATTGACTTCAAGCGCGACAAGGACGGAATTCCGGGCGTGGTTGAGCGTCTCGAATACGACCCGAACCGCAGCGCGCACATTGCCCTGATCAAATACGCTGATGGTGAGCGCCGCTACATCCTGGCACCGAAGGGATTGCGTGCAGGCGCCAGGATCATCAGTGGTGAAGACGCGCCGATCAAGACGGGCAATGCTCTGCCGATCCGTGCGATTCCCGTAGGTACGATCGTTCACAACGTTGAAATGAAGCCGGGCAAGGGTGGCCAGCTGGTTCGCTCCGCCGGTGCTTCTGCTCAGCTCGCCGCTCGCGAAGGTGCATACGCAACGCTGCGTCTGCGCTCTGGCGAGATGCGGAGAATTCACATCGACTGCCGCGCGACGGTAGGCGAAGTTGGTCACGGCGAACACAACCTGCGCAAGCTCGGCAAAGCCGGCGCCAAGCGTTGGAGGGGTGTTCGTCCGACAGTACGTGGTGTTGCCATGAACCCGGTCGATCACCCGCATGGTGGTGGTGAAGGCCGTACTTCAGGTGGCCGTCACCCGGTGAGCCCGTGGGGCACGCCGACGAAGGGCGCGAAGACGCGTTCCAACAAGCGTACCGACAACATGATTGTTCGCCGTCGCAACAAGAAGCGCTAGTAGAGGATCCTAGAAGATGCCACGAAGTGTAAGAAAAGGCCCATTCGTCGACGAACATCTGTCGAGGAAGGTAGCTGAAGCAGCAAAGAAGAACGATCGTCGACCGATTAAGACCTGGTCGCGTCGTTCAATGGTACTGCCGGATATGGTCGGATTGACCATCGCCGTGCATAACGGGCGCCAGCATGTACCGGTTCTGATTTCCGAGAACATGGTCGGTCACAAACTCGGTGAGTTTGCGATGACCCGTACTTTCCGCGGTCACTCCGGTGATCGGAAGACGAAGTAAGGGGCTGATTCATGCAAGTTGCAGCAACACTTAGATACGCACGTATCTCACCGCAGAAATGCCGCCTGATGGCTGATGTCATTCGCGGCAAGTCTGTCGACGAAGCTCTGCGTACGCTTACGTTTTCGCCGAAGAAGAGTGCTCGTATCGTGAAGAAGATTCTGGAGTCGGCGGTAGCCAACGCGGAACACAACCACGGTGCGGATATCGACGAATTGAAAGTTGCGACGATCGAAGTAAACGAAGCGCCGACGTTCCGTCGTTACCGCGCTCGTGCAAAAGGTCGTGGCGCACGGATTATCAAGCGGAACAGCCACATCACGATTCGCGTAGCGGACGAGTAAGAAATATGGGTCAGAAAGTACATCCAACAGGCATTCGCCTCGGCATCGTCAAAGACTGGGCGTCCAAGTGGTATGCCGATTCGAAAACATTCCCGGGATACATCGCGGCGGACCACCAGATTCGCGTCTACATCAAGAAGAAGTTGAAAGACGCATCGGTTAGCCGTATCTCGATCGAACGTCCGGCGAACAAGGTCAACATTACGATTCACACGGCTCGTCCGGGCATCGTAATCGGCAAGAAGGGTGAGGACATCGAGAAGCTGCGTCTGGAAGTGTCGCGGATGATTGGCATGGCCATCCAGGATGTTCGCATCAACATCAGCGAGGTACGCAAGCCTGAACTCGATGCGCAGCTGGTTGCCGAAGGCATCGCTCAGCAGCTCGAGCGTCGTGTCATGTTCCGCCGCGCCATGAAGCGTGCTGTGACCAATACGATGCGTGTGGGTGCTGAGGGCGTCAAGGTGAAAGTTGGCGGTCGCCTGAACGGTGCTGAAATCGCACGTTCTGAGTGGTACCGCGAAGGTCGTGTTCCGCTGCACACGCTGCGTGCGGACATTGATTACGGCACAGCCGAAGCACACACCACTTACGGTGTTATCGGCGTGAAGGTTTGGATTTTCAAGGGTGAGGTCTTTGACAAGCCCGAAGCGGTTCCGGCAGAGCCAACTGAAGCTGCCGCCGGCGCTCGTTCCTAAGGAACCATTGAGATGTTACAGCCTAAACGAACAAAGTTTCGCAAGCAGATGAAGGGCCGCAACCGCGGTCTGGCGCATCGCGGAAGCAGTGTTTCTTTCGGTGAGTACGGCCTGAAAGCGACCGGTCGTGGTCGTCTGACCGCTCGTCAGATTGAGGCGGCTCGTCGTGCGATGACGCGTTATATCAAGCGTGGCGGAAAGATCTGGATTCGGGTTTTCCCCGACAAGCCGATCTCGAAGAAGCCGCTTGAAGTCCGCCAGGGTAAGGGTAAAGGCAACGTCGAGTACTGGGTGTGCCAGGTACAACCGGGCCGGATGCTGTACGAGATGGAAGGTGTGACCGAAGAGGTGGCGCGCGAAGCGTTCCGCCTGGCGGCCGCGAAGCTGCCGTTCGGCACCAAATTTGTATCACGGCAGGTGATGTGATGAATGCAGCAGATCTTAGAAGCAGGTCAGTCGAAGAGCTTAACGAGGAACTCGTTGCGCTTCGCCGCGAGCAGTTCAACTTGCGTATGCAGCATGCAACGGGTGAGCTCACGCAAAATACCGAGCACGGCCGTGTAAAAAGAGATATCGCGCGCGTAAAGACGGTTCTCAGCGAACTGCAGCGTGCAGCGGGTGACAAGAAATGAGTGAAGAGAAGAAAGTACAGCGTACGGTTACCGGACGTGTCGTCAGCGACAAGATGGACAAAACCGTATCGGTCGCCATCGAGCGCCTGATCAAGCACCCGGTTTACGGCAAGTACATCCGCCGTACGACCAAGGTACTTGCGCATGATGCATCGAACGAGTGCAAAGCAGGCGACCGCGTAGCGATCTCCGAGTGCCGTCCGATTTCAAGGAACAAATCCTGGTCTGTCGTCAACGTTGTTGAACGCGCAGCAGACAAGTAACAACAATAGGATTCAGTCATGATTCAGATGCAGACAGTTCTGGACGCAGCCGATAACTCCGGTGCTCGCCGCGTACAGTGCATCAAGGTGCTAGGCGGCTCGAAGCGCCGCTACGCCGGTGTGGGCGACGTTATCAAGGTTAGCGTCAAGGACGCGATCCCGCGCGGCAAGGTCAAGAAGGGCGAGATCTACAACGCCGTTGTTGTCCGGACGCGTAAAGGCGTACGTCGCAAAGATGGTTCGCTGATTCGTTTCGACGGCAATGCCGCAGTTCTGTTGAATGCGCGCCTCGAGCCAATCGGCACTCGTATTTTTGGCCCGGTGACCCGTGAGCTGCGCTCGAGCCAGTTCATGAAGATCATCTCGTTGGCGCCGGAGGTTCTTTAAGTGAACAAGATTAGAAAAGGCGATGAAGTCATCGTAACGACCGGTAAGGACAAGGGTCGTCGTGGCACCGTGCTCGAGGTGATGGAAGACGATCGCGTGCTGGTTGAAGGTGTGAACCTCGCCAAGAAGCACATTAAGCCCAATCCGAATATCGGTGAAATGGGTGGCATCAAGGACAAGGCGATGCCGCTGGATATCTCAAACGTACTCGTATTCAACCCGAAGTCGAAGAAGGGTGAGCGGGTCGGTTTCCGCGTAGAGGAAGACGGCAGCAAAGTGCGCGTCTTCAAAAGCGGCGACGTAGTAGACATTTAAGAGAACAGATATGTCACGTTTACAGGAAAAGTATCAGAACGAGCTGGCTGGAGAAATCCAGAAGAAGCTCGGCCTGAAGAACCCGATGGAAGTACCGAAGATCACCAAGATCACCCTGAACATGGGTGTTGGTGACGCGGTTGCTGACAAGAAGGTCATGGAAAAAGCCCGTGAGGACATGGAGAAGATTGCTGGCCAGAAGCCGGTGACGACCCTGGCTCGCAAATCGGTTGCTGCGTTCAAGATTCGCGACGGCATGCCGATCGGTTGCAAGGTTACGTTGCGTCGCGAACGCATGTACGAGTTCCTTGATCGCCTCGTTAACATCGCAATCCCGCGTATTCGTGACTTCCGGGGTCTGAGTCCGAAGTCGTTCGACAGGCAGGGTAACTACAGCATGGGTGTCCAGGAACAGATCATCTTCCCGGAAATCAACTACGACGAAATCGACGTGCTGCGTGGTATGGACATTGTTATTACCACCACCGCACGCAATGCAGACGAAGGTCGGGCGCTCCTCGAGGCGTTCAACTTTCCGTTCAAGAAATAGGAAATAGCATGGCTAAGAAGTCAATGATTGCGCGTGAACTCAAGCGTGCCAAGCTCGTAGCGAAGCAGGCTGAGAAGCGTAAGGCTCTGAAGGCGATCATCCGCAACATCAACAGCTCGGATGAAGAACGCGCTGTTGCACAGGCGAAGCTGAACAAGTTGCCGCGCGATGGCAGCCCGACGCGCCAGCGGAATCGCTGCGCAATTACGGGACGCCCGCATGGTGTGTACCGCAAGTTCGGCCTTGGCCGCAACAAGCTGCGTGAAGCCGCCATGAATGGCGAAATCCCCGGCCTGACGAAAGCCAGCTGGTAGGCGGAGACAGAACATGAGTATGACCGATCCAATCGCAGACATGCTGACACGCATTCGTAACGGGCAGAAAGCCCGCATGGTTGCTGTGTCGATGCCGGCGTCGAAGGCGAAAGAAGCTATTGCGAAGGTATTGCAGGACGAAGGCTACATCACCGGTTTCGCAACCGATGGTGAAGGCGCCACGAAAGAGCTCACGGTTGAGCTCAAGTACTTCGAGGGCGTGCCTGTTATCGAGAAGATTCAACGCGCGAGTCGCCCTGGTCTGCGGATTTACCGTGGCAAGGATGGCCTGCCGAAAGTAATGGGCGGCCTGGGTGTAGCCATCGTATCGACGTCTGCGGGCGTAATGAGCGATCGCCAGGCACGTGACAAGGGTATTGGTGGTGAGGTTCTCTGCATCGTTCAGTGATGCGTGATTCTTACCCGGAAGAGACAGAACTATGTCAAGAGTTGCAAAAGCACCGATAGAGCTGCCGAAAGGCGTTGAGTTCAAGCAGGACGGCACTGTTGTCACGCTGAAGGGCGGCAACGGAGAACTGTCGATCGAGCTGAATTCCGAAGTCGAAATCAAGCAGGAAGAGAATGTCCTGACGTTTGCTCCGCGTTCGGGTTCGCGTTTCGCGAGTGCGGTCACCGGCACAATGCGCGCCATTGTTGCCAACATGGCGAAAGGCGTGTCTGAAGGATTCGAGAAGAAGCTCGAATTGAAGGGCGTCGGTTATCGCGCGCAGGCACAGGGCAAGAAACTGAACCTGTCACTCGGTTTCTCGCACCCGGTCGTTTTCGAGGCGCCTGAAGGGGTCAGCGTCGAGACGCCTAGCCAGACGGAAATTGTCGTCAAGGGCGCTGATAAACAGAAAGTTGGCCAGGCCGCTGCAGAGATTCGCGGCTTCCGTCCGCCGGAACCTTACAAGGGCAAAGGCGTTCGCTATTCCGATGAGCGAGTACAGCTCAAGGAAGCGAAGAAGAAATAATCAGGTAGAACACCAATGAAACTGGACAAAAAACAAAATCGTTTGCGCAGGGCCCGTCGTGGTCGCGCGAAGATTCGTGAACTCGAAGCGAACCGTCTGAGTGTGCACCGCACACCGCGGCATATCTATGCGCAGGTTATCGGGGGCAAAAGCAACCAGATCCTGGCATCGGCATCGACGCTCGAGGCTGAAGTTCGCAAGGGCATCAAGAACGGCGGCAACGTCGAAGCAGCTGCCATCGTTGGCGCGCGTATCGCTGAGAAAGCGAAGGCCGCCGGCATTGACACCGTTGCGTTTGATCGTTCCGGTTTCCGTTACCACGGTCGTGTTAGAGCACTGGCCGACGCTGCCCGCGAAGCGGGTCTGAAGTTCTAAAGAGAATTAAAGATGGCAAGAAACGAACAGAATCAGGCTGGCGATGACCTCATCGAAAAGCTGGTCACCGTTAACCGCGTCGCCAAGGTCGTAAAGGGCGGTCGTCAATTCGGTTTCACCGCGCTGACAGTGGTTGGCGACGGGCAAGGCAAAGTCGGTTTCGGGTATGGCAAGGCGCGTGAAGTGCCGATTGCGATCCAGAAGGCGATGCAGGCTGCTCGCCGCGACATGATCACGGTGAACCTGAACAACGATACGTTGCAGTACGCCAAGAAAGGGCGTCATGGAGCCACGCTGGTTTACATGCAGCCTGCCTCTGAAGGTACTGGCGTAATCGCCGGTGGTGCGATGCGTGCGGTATTCGAAGCGGCCGGTGTACGTAACGTACTCGCGAAGAGCTACGGCTCGCGCAACCCGATCAATGTTGTTCGCGCAACGATCAAGGGACTGTCGGAGATTCATTCACCGCAGGCCATCGCAGCGAAGCGCGGCAAGAAAGTTAAGGAGATCCTGGCTTAATCGCCGGGAGAACAGATCATGGCGAAGCCAAAAGAGTTGAAGGTCACGCTGGTCAAGAGCAAGCACGGGCGGCTGAAGAGCCACAAAGCCTGCGTTGTCGGACTGGGGTTACGTCGCATGCACCACACGGTGACAGTTGCGGACACGCCCGAGAACCGCGGCATGATCAACCGTGTTTCATACCTGCTATCGGTAGAGGAAGCCTGACATGCGTCTTAACGAATTGTCGCCCAGTAAGGGTGCGAAAACAGAAGGCAAGCGCAAGGGTCGCGGTCATTCCGCGGGCCAGGGTAAGACGAGTGGTCGCGGCCATAAGGGCCAGCACGCTCGCTCCGGCGGTTACCACAAGGTTGGATTCGAAGGCGGCCAGATGCCGCTGCAACGTCGCCTGCCCAAGGTTGGCTTCCGTTCGCGCATGGCCAAGTACACGGCAGAGTTGCGTTTGCACGAACTCGAGCTGCCGGAAGCAGACGTCATAGATATGGACGTGCTGAAGAAGGCCAATCTTGTACCGGCTTTTGTGACCAAGATTAAGGTCATCAAGTCTGGCGAGATCAAGAAGGCGGTCAAGCTCAAGGGTCTGGCGGTCACCAAAGGTGCCCGTGCGGAAATCGAGAAAGCTGGCGGAAGCATCGAAGATTAATGTAGGAGCGCGTCTTACGCGCGAATGAACCAAGTATGGCGAAGAAGCCCCAACAAAATCCGGCCGAACTGGCGAAGCAGGCGAGCAAGCTTGGCGAACTGAAGGTTCGTCTTGCGTTCCTCGTGGGCGCGCTGATCGTATACCGCGTTGGCACCTTTATCCCGGTGCCCGGCGTGGACCCGGTTGCGCTCGCCCAATGGTTCCAGGAACAGTCGGGCGGCATGCTCGGCATGTTCAACATGTTCTCCGGTGGCGCGTTGTCTCGATTCGGCATATTCGCACTCGGCATCATTCCGTACATTTCGTCGTCCATTATCATGCAGATGGCCAGCCACATCGTTCCGCAGTTACAGCAGCTGCGTAAGGAAGGTGAACAGGGCCGTCGGCAGATCGTTAAGTACACGCGCTACGGCACAGTCGCGCTGGCGAGTTTCCAGTCCATCGCAGCGGCAAGCTTCTTGCAGAATCAGGGCACGCTCGTCGTCAATCCGGGTCCCGCGTTCCTTATTACAGCGTGCATTACGCTGGTGACAGGCACGGTCTTCCTGATGTGGCTGGGCGAACAGATTACGGAACGTGGTATCGGTAACGGTATCTCGATGATCATTCTCGCAAGCATCGTCTCAGGTCTGCCCGCGGCTATCGCAGGCACAGCGGATCTCGTTCGTAATGGTGAGATGGCCGCGATTACCGCGATCCTGATGCTGATCGGTGGCATTGCGGCGATCGTATTTGTGACCTTCATGGAGCGGGCACAGCGCCGTATTACGGTCAACTACGCCCGGCGTCAGCAAGGTCGCAAGATGTTCCAGGCGCAGAGCACGTTCCTGCCGTTCAAGATCAACATGTCGGGTGTTATCCCGCCGATCTTTGCCTCGAGCATCCTGATGTTTCCGGCAACGATTGCACAATTCTTCGGCCAGTCTGCCGATCCCAACGCTGTACAGCGGGCGCTGCAGACCATTGGTGCGAACCTCGGTCCGGGTCAGCCTGTCTACGTGTTGCTGTACGCAGCGATGATTATTTTCTTCTGCTTCTTCTACACGGCGCTGATGTACAACTCCAAGGACACAGCGGACAACCTGAAGAAGGCAGGCGCATTCCTGCCGGGAATCCGGCCGGGCGCCCATACGGCGGAATACATTGACCGGGTCCTGACCCGACTGACGTTCTGGGGCGCGCTTTACATCGCTGGCGTATGCCTCCTGCCCGAGTTCGTTCGCATGTTCTACCCGAGCATGCCGTTCAGCTTCGGTGGCACGTCGCTGCTGATCCTGGTCGTGGTCACGATGGACTTCATGTCACAAATGCAGGCACATGCCATGAGTCACCAGTACGAAGGCATGATGCAAAAAGCCAACCTGCGCAACTACGGCCGGGGTGGACAAGTACGCTGATTGTGATCAGCGTTTAGGAGAGAGCTCATGAAAGTAAGAGCATCAGTCAAAAAGATCTGCAGAAATTGCAAAATCATTCGTCGCAATGGTGTCGTGCGGGTGATCTGCACCGACGCACGGCATAAGCAGCGCCAGGGTTGATCCTGGGCTAATTGATGAGGAACTGTTAAGTGGCACGTATAGCAGGCATAAATATTCCGTTGACGAAGCACGTCGTGATCGCATTGACGTCGATCTTCGGTATTGGTAACACCCGGGCGAAGCAGATTTGCGAGGCTGCCGGGGTTGCGCCGGACACGCCGGTCAAGGACCTGGCCGAGCCCGAGGTCGCCAAGCTCAGAACGGCGGTTGCGACATTCACGGTAGAAGGCGATCTGCGTCGCGAGACGTCGATGAATATCAAGCGCCTGATGGATCTCGGTTCTTACCGCGGTATCCGTCATCGCCGCGGTTTGCCGCTGCGTGGCCAACGCACTCGCACGAATGCGCGTACCCGTAAGGGCCCGCGGCGTCCAATTAAACGGTAGTAGGAGCGGCCGCCGGCCGCGAATAAATTATGGCTGAAGCAAAGAAAAAGAAGGTTAAAAAGCATGTAGTTGATGCGATTGCGCACATTCATGCTTCCTTCAACAACACGATCATCACGATTACCGATCGCCAGGGTAATGCTCTTTCCTGGGCAACGGCTGGTGGTTGCGGTTTCCGTGGATCTCGTAAATCGACCCCGTTCGCGGCTCAGGTTGCGTCAGACAAGGCAGGGCGTGTGGCTCTCGAGTTTGGCGTCAAGAACGTAGATGTGCGTGTTCGTGGGCCAGGCCCGGGACGCGAGTCTGCGGTACGTGCCCTGAATGCCCTGGGATTCAGTATTCAAAACATTGAGGATGTCACACCGATTCCTCACAACGGCTGTCGCCCGCCGAAAAAGCGTCGCGTATAGAGGCTGAACAATGGCAAGATATTTAGGACCAAAGTGCAAACTGTCCCGCCGCGAAGGCACGGATCTGTTTCTGAAGAGTGGCGTACGGCCGCTCGAGTCGAAGTGCAAGCTCGAGGTACCTCCGGGTGGCCCGACACAACGTCGTCCGCGTATGTCGGACTACGGTTTGCAGCTCCGTGAGAAGCAGAAACTGCGTCGCATGTACGGTGTACTCGAGCGTCAGTTCCGCAATTATTACAAGCGTGCTGCCCAATTGAAGGGTTCGACGGGTGAGAACCTGTTGCGCCTCCTCGAGGGTCGTCTCGATAACACGGTTTATCGCATGGGATTTGCTTCGACGCGTGCCGAGGCTCGCCAGCTCGTGAGCCACAAGAGCATCGAGGTTAACGGCAAAGTCGTTAACATCCCGTCTGCCCAGATCAAAGCTGGGGACGCAATTACGATTCGCGAGAAAGCGAAAAAGCAATTGCGCATCCAGAGCGCGATGGAAATTGCGAGCCAGGTCGGCCTGCCCGAGTGGGTAGATGTCGACGCCAAGAAGATGGCAGGTGTTTTGAAGGCGTTGCCTGATCGTGAAGACATTCTTCCCGACATCAACGAAAACCTCGTCGTCGAGCTGTACTCGAAGTAATCGGAGGGTATTTACCCATGCAGGAATCTGTACACGAATTTCTGAAACCGCGCGTCGTCAAAGTGACGCCGGTCAACGATCTGCAAGCAAAAGTTATTATCGAACCGTTCGAACGCGGATTTGGTCACACGCTCGGCAACGCATTGCGCCGTATTCTGTTGTCGTCGATGCCTGGCGCTGCGATTACGGAAGCCGAAATCGATGGCGTGCTCCACGAGTACACCAGCATCGAGGGTGTCCAGGAAGATGTCGTCGACATCCTGCTGAGCCTCAAGCAGGTTGCGGTCACGATGAACACGCGTGACACGGCGGAACTGCGCATCTCGAAGAAGGGTCCGGGCCCGGTTACGGCCGGCGACATCCAGCTCGACCACGACGTTGAGATCACGAACCCTGAGCTGGTTATTGCCAACCTGACCAAGGCCGGCGAGCTGAACATGGTACTCAAGGTCGAGCGCGGTCGCGGTTATCGTCCTGCGACGCAGCGGCCGGCGTTCGAAGAGCAGGCCGGCCCGATCGGTCGCCTGCAGCTCGATGCCTCATTCAGCCCGATTGTTCGCGTGACCTACGGCGTCGAAGCGGCGCGTGTTGAACAGCGTACCGACCTCGACAAGCTGCTTATCGAAATCGAGACCAACGGCACGATTGATCCGGAAGAAGCGATCCGCCGTGCGGGCAGCATTCTCAAGGATCAGCTATCGGTGTTCGTCGACCTGCAGGGCCAGGAAGAGGGCATCGGTGCACAGGCCGAGAACCAGGTCGATCCGATCCTGCTGCGTCCCGTCGACGAGCTCGAGCTCACGGTTCGGTCCGCAAATTGCCTCAAGGCAGAGAACATCATGTACATCGGTGATCTCGTGCAGCGCACCGAGGTGGAACTCCTGAGGACGCCGAACCTCGGCAAGAAGTCCCTGACGGAGATCAAGGAAGTGCTGGAAGGCCACGGACTGGGGTTGGGTATGCATCTCGACAACTGGCCGCCGGCGAGCCTGCGTCCCGAGCATGAGCTCGTAATGTAAAGATTTGTATGAGCGGCCGCGGCCGCGCAACAGGAATAGAACAATGCGTCATAGAAAATCCGGTCGTCGACTGGGTCGTAACAGCTCACACCGCAAGGCCATGTTCCGCAACATGGCTACGTCGATGTTGATGCACGAAACGATCCGCACGACGTTACCCAAAGCCAAAGAACTGCGCCGTGTGGTCGAGCCGCTTATTACGCTCGCCAAGGAAGACAGCGTCGCGAATCGTCGTCTTGCATTCAATCGCCTGAGGGACAAGGAAGTTGTCGGCAAGCTGTTCTCGGAGATCGGTCCGCGTTTCAAGGAGCGTCCAGGTGGCTACCTGCGCATCCTGAAGACCGGTCCGCGCCCGGGCGATGCGGCGCCGATGGCAATCGTTATGCTGACGGAGCTTGCCGAGCAGGAAGTGGCAACCGAAGAGTAGGAACGGCAAGCGGCCGCGATACCGACAATACGTAAAAGCCGGGCTTAGCCTGGCTTTTTTTATGCCCTAGCATTGTTGCATGACCACATTTCGCGGGAAAACAGTCTCGCTGGTACTTGGGAGCGGCGGTGCTCGCGGGCTCGCGCACATCGGCGTAATCCATGTACTTGAGGAGCGCGGCTACGACATCCGCTCGGTCGCCGGCTGCTCGGCTGGTGCGCTCGTAGGCGGAATCTATGCGGCGGGCAAGCTGACCGAGTACGAACACTGGGTACGCAATGTCACCAAGTTCGACATGGTCTCGTGGATGGACATCGCCTGGGTTGGCGGCGGCCTGATGAAAGGCGACAAGATCATCGAGCAGATGAAGAAGCTGGTTGGCGACTGCCTGATCGAGGACCTGCCCATTCCATTCACGGCTGTCGCGACCGAGTTACAGAGCGGACGGGAGGTCTGGCTCAGCGAAGGTTCGTTGTTCGATGCCATCCGGTCGTCCTGTTCGTTGCCGATTTTTTTCACGCCGGCGAAGTATCGCGAGAAGATGCTCGTTGATGGCGGCGTTGTTAATCCTGTACCGATTGCGCCGGTGTTCGACGATCACACTGACCTGACGCTTGCTGTCAATCTCGGCGGCAAGCCGACCGGGGATCACAGGTACGACGGCAGAAAGAATCTCAGCGCGGCCGATGTTGCCTACCTCGTATACGACGCTATGCAGAGCACTATCGCGCGGCAGAAACTGGCCGCTTACCCGCCCGACATGATAATCGAGATCCCGCGTGACGCGGCCCGCACGTTTGATATCGATCGAGCCGGTGAAATTGTCGAAATTGGACGAAAAGCGGCAGAAGAGGTGCTGCTTCAGGTCGCATAATTATGTAAAAAGACGAAGAAAGTAACGTAAATTCAGTGAGTTATCGTAATCACGCATTTGTGAGTCGGCTCACAGTGAAAATTGGCCAAGAGGCATAAAGTTATACGTGGTAGTCGCCCACCGGGCGGCTGGAATGTTGGAGCAGGACCATTAGCAACGACAACGAAGCGTTTGATGACTGCGTAATCCTGTCGAAGGAAGCCTTCGATCCGGATGCCGTGTTCCTGGACGACATCGTCGATGACGATGTGCTGCCTTACCTGAGTCTTGAGGTGGACGGCCTGACGACCGCGCGAGAAGGCAAGAAGGGCAAGCTCGAGATGCGTCCCGAGGACGCCGCGGCAAACGAGCCCATTAGACCCGACACCACGATGCCTGTGGCTGTGCTCGAACCGGAACAGCTCGAAGTGTATGGGTGGGAATCTTCTCTCTGGAAGAAGATCAAGGGCTACCTGGGCTTCTAGTCGATCAGAGCATCGCGGTCATTGGCGGCCGACGGCCGCTGCTACGCGTATACTCTCTTCATGATTTTCAAAGACAAGACCGTCATTATTACCGGCGGATCCGAAGGTGTGGGCGCGGCTACCGCACGCCTGCTCGCCGAAGCCCGCGCGAATCTCGTGCTTGTTGCACGCAATAAGAAGAATCTCGAGACCATCGCCGCTGAGCTACGTGACAAGACACGGGTCGAAATATTCGCGATGGACGTAACCGACGCCGACGCGTGCAATGACCTGTTCAAAAAGGCGGCCTTTGAGTTCGGCCGCGTCGATGTACTTGTTAACAATGCCGGCTTTCACGCGCGCGGCAACGTACGGGATGTAGACGCCGCAGATCTGGGCAGGATTATTGACGTCAATCTGCGGGCACCCATCGTTCTTACTCGATTGGCGTTGCCTTACCTGGAAGAGGCCGGTGGCGGTGCGATTATCAATGTTGCGTCGCTGCATGGACGCCTCGCAAGCGTGGGTGCGACAACCTATTCGTCCAGCAAATTCGGCCTACGCATCTTCACTCTTGCTTTACATGAGGAATTGCAGGGCACAGGAATCAAGGCCGCTGTGGTTTCGCCCGGTCCGATCGACACCGGCTTTATCATGACGAACCTGGTCAATGTCGATGATATTGTCTTTTCCCAGCCCATGAGTACGGCCGAAGAGGTCGCACAGGCAATCCTGGATCTGTGCGGCAATAACGTGCGGGAACTCGCAATGCCGAGGTCCAGTGGCTGGCTTACGTCAGTGGCTTACGTGATGCCATGGGTAGGCAGGATTCTGAAGCCGATCCTGGAAAAGAAAGGGGCGAGAGTGAAGGCGAAACTCAAAGACGAGCAAAAGCGTCGCGAGTCAGATTCTCCTGACCACTAGCCATTACTCGAATGTCGTCTTCGATGCGCACGCCTCCGTATGGGCGCAGCCAGTCAACGGTCTTCCAGTTCACGTGATCTTCGCCGGGTGTGCCACGCAATTTCTCGAGTAGCATATCGATCACATAGAGGCCCGGTTCGATGGTCAGCACCATGTCTTCATCGAGTACCCGGGTCAGCCTGAGAAAAGGATGACCGCTTGGTGGATCGATGATAGTGCCAGCCTCATTTTCCTGGTGTCCGCCGACATCATGTACCTGGATGCCGAGCAGATGGCCGAGACCGTGCGGGAAAAATGTCGAAGTTACGCCGGTTTCCAAAAGCGTATCCGGGTCGCCCGTCGCGAGTTCGGCATCGACGAGCAGCGCGGCCAGCGTCTTATGGGTATCGACATGCAACTCGCGATAATCAATGCCGGCCTGCACGCGAGCAACGATTTCCAGCTCCATCGCATCCATGCGATCTATGAGATCCTGAAACCGCTGATCGCCATTCGAGTAGGTACGCGTGATGTCCGACGCGTACCCATGCACCTGCGCACCTGCATCGATCAGGAATGAACGAATCGTCTCGGGAGCCTTGCGATCAAGGTCGGTGTAATGCAGCACAGCGCCGTGCTCGTTGAGCGCGATGATATTGCCATACGGTAGTTCAGGGTCAGTGTGGCTGACAGCCTTGCAGTAGGCACGGTGAATATCGAACTCGGGCTCGCCGGCACGGAATGCAGCTTCGGCAGCAACATGGCCTGCAGCGCCGCGCTGCGCAGCCAATCGCATTACGGCCAGTTCGTATTCTGTCTTTACGCCACGCGCGAAGTGCAGGATATTGACCGCCGTGGTGGGATTGACGCGCTCAACGCCGAAGGCCAGCGCTGCGTCCTCAAATTCGCCGATCGCAATGCATTTCTCACGGTCCTCCGGCAGATGTGCGGCGATGTCGTCGATCGAGTGCACGACTCGGACGTCGAATTGCGAGGTCCAGTAACCGTCGGGTGCGCCGGGCACGACATGCCAGTAGTCGCGAGGCTGGTAGTAGATCAGGACCGGTGTCTCTCCGGGCGTATGGACCACATAGGAGAATGGCAGTGCCGTCAGCGGTGCCCAGCTGACGAAATGCGGGTTCGCCTTGAACGGGTAATAGTTATCGTCGAGAAACGCCAGCTTTGGATTACCCGAGTAGATAAGGGCATGGCTGGCACCGGCTTTCTCCAGGGCGTAGTCGTGGCGCGCCATCACGGTTTCGAGGTGACCGCCATAAAGTGCGCTGAGTGCGGGGTTCTTGTCTGTGTAGTCTGCGTTCATCTGGCAATAATACCCTGTTGCCGAGGTTGGCGGCGAGTGCCATCATTGGCAGCCCCGATGGGGTATGGAGCATAGGATGAGACGAGAAGCATGGTGGTTCTGCGGCATTTGTTTGATTTTCGGGAATATCGGCATGGCGGCTGACCCGGGCTACGATCGTGTAGCGGGGCGTGCGCTTGCGTCACGCTCGGAGGTGATAGCACCACACGGAATGGCGGCCACGAGCCAGCCGCTTGCCACACAAATCGCACTCGATATTCTCAGGGCGGGCGGCAGCGCTGTCGATGCGGCCATCGCTGCCAATGCTGCGCTCGGCCTGATGGAACCGACCGGAAACGGCATCGGTGGGGACCTCTTCGCAATTGTCTGGGATGCACAAAAGAAAGAACTGACGGGTCTCAATGCGTCGGGGCGCGCACCCATGGCAATGACCCTGGAGTACTTCCAGGAAAACGGCATTGAGAAGATCCCTCCCTTTGGTCCATTACCGGTTAGTGTGCCGGGCGCAGTGGACGGCTGGTACGAGTTGCATGGCCGCTATGGCCGCCTCCCCATGAAAGCCATCCTCGCGCCCACTATTGAGTACGCTCGCGATGGGTTCCCGGTATCGGAGGTCATTGCCTACTACTTCCAGTCCAACAAGAAACGCATAGGGCACTACCCGGGGTTTGCCGAGACCTACATGCCGGGCGGCGACGTGCCGAAGAAAGGAGAGATGTTCAGGAACCCACGACTTGCGAACACGCTCGAAGCGATAGCAGAGAAAGGACGTGACGAATTCTACAAAGGCGACATCGCAAGAAAGATCGATGCCTACATGGCGGAGCAGGGCGGTTTGCTCAGCTACGACGATCTCGCTGCACATACATCGGAGTGGGTGACGCCGGTCTCGACCAATTACCGTGGCTGGGATGTCTACGAATTACCGCCAAATGGGCAGGGAATCGCTGCCCTGCAGATACTGAATATTCTCGAGGGCTTTGATATCGCCTCGATGGGATTTGGCAGCGCCGAGTACCTGCACACACTGGTCGAGGCGAAGAAACTCGCATTTGAGGATCGCGCGAAGTACTACGTTGATATGGATTTCGCGGATGTACCGGTCGACTGGCTGGTCTCGAAAGAGTACGCGGCTGAGCGCCGCGAGCTGATATCGCCTGAAAAGGCATCGCTGTCCTTGCCCGCTGGCGATGCGAAACTGGAAGAGGGTGACACGATTTATCTCACGGTGGCGGACAGCGACGGCAACATGGTGTCACTGATTCAGAGTAACTACCGGGGAATGGGCTCCGGTATGACGCCAGGCGACCTGGGATTCGTATTGCAGGACCGCGCCGAGCTGTTTGCCCTGGATGCGGACCACGCAAATGTGGTTGAAGGGGGTAAGCGCCCGTTCCACACGATTATCCCCGCATTCGTAATGAAGGACGGCGAGCCGCTGATAAGCTTTGGCCTGATGGGCGGCGCCATGCAGCCGCAGGGTCATGCGCAAATAGTTGTGAACATGGTCGACTTCGGCATGAACCTGCAGGAGGCAGGCGACGCGGCGCGCGTTAATCACACCGGCTCATCGCAACCGACCGGGACCGAAATGACCGATGGCGGCGTGCTGCACCTCGAAAACGGATTCAGTACCGCGGTGCGGGAAGAGCTCGAACGAAAAGGTCATACCCTGGGCGGGTCCAATGGCAGCTTCGGCGGTTACCAGGCAATCATGTTTGATAAGGAAGAAGGCGTGTACTATGGCGCCTCGGAAGTAAGAAAGGACGGCCAGGCCGCAGGTTACTAGGAATGACGCAGGATGTTTATCTGACCGGCATTACCACGACAGGTACGCCGCATATCGGGAACTACGTGGGCGCCATTCGGCCGGGTATCGAGGCCAGCAAGGATCTCGAAACCAGGCACTTCTACTTCCTCGCGGACTATCATTCGCTGGCAAAGAGCGAAGACCCCGACAAGATCGTTCAGTCCACGCTCGAGATTGCGGCCGCGTGGATGGCACTGGGTCTGGACACCGAGCATGCCTATTTTTACCGGCAGTCGGACATCCCCGAAATACCCGAGCTCACGTGGATACTGCATGGCATGACAGCCAAGGGCCTCATGAACCGCGCGCATTCCTACAAAGCCTCCGTGCAGGTGAACATTGAGAGTGGTAACAAGGACCCGGATAAAGGCGTCATGATGGCGCTGTTCAGCTATCCGATCCTGATGGCGGCGGACATCCTGATGTTCAAGTCCACCAGGGTTCCGGTCGGCCAGGACCAGAAGCAGCACGTTGAGATGGCCCGCGATATCGCGCAGCGCTTTAATCACAATTATGGCGAAACGCTCGTGTTGCCGCAGGCTGTCATCGGAGACGACACCGCGGTTCTCAAGGGTCTCGACGGACGAAAGATGTCGAAGAGCTACAACAACACAATTCCATTGTTTGCTCCGGAAAAGCGACTGCGCAAGTTGATCATGAAGATCAAGACCAACAGCCTCGAGCCGGGTGAGCCGAAAGAGACGGAAGGCAGTACGCTGTACGATATTTACAAAGCGTTTGCGACGCCCGACGAAATGGCCGAGGTGGCGAAAGCCTTCGCCGACGGTATCGCGTGGGGCCAGATGAAGCAGCAATTGTTCGAGTACATCAATGAGCACATGAAGCCCGCCCGCGAAGAGTACGATCGGCTGATCGCCGATCCTGCTATGGTTGAAGCAGAGCTAAAGAAGGGCGCGGAACGTGCACGCGAATTGTCAGTGCCGTATCTTGCACAGATAAGAGACGCGATCGGAATCAGGAAGCTGGGCTAGGAAAATGAGCAACGAACGAATCAAAGACCTGCTGGCGCAGTTGCGAGAGGAAATCGGCAAAGCGGATGTGGATGAGGAGCTGCAGCAGCTCATGGGCGATCTGGACAATGACATCCACAGCGTGATCGAGAACGACACCGACGCGGGCGCGTTGGTAGAGCGGGCAACAGGACTCGAAGCCAATTTCGCCGTTAAACATCCTGCGGCTGCGCGCTTCTTACGCGAGGTTATCGACACCCTTGCGAGGATGGGTATCTAGTCTCAAAAGCATGTGTTGAATAGAGCGATTATCCCTTCCGCACTGGTCGCGCTGGCGCTTGCCGGTGGCCTTGGGCATGCTGCGCCCGAAACTGTTCTGTTCTGCAACTACGACGTCGTATTGACCGCCGATGACAGTGTCGGCCAGATCAATAGTCGGGCTCGAGTCCGCGACGGGCATGTCGTCCCGATCGAGTTCCAGGATCACAAGATCGATATCCTGGTGGCCAGCAGTAGCGAAAGTGGTGTCGAGTTCGCGATCACCTTATTCGAGCGACACGAGGAATACTGGTACCGGATCAACCCGGAACCGTTACAGTTCAGCGGAGAGCTTGGCATCCCGGTGCAATACCAATGGAGCGACGGCGACCTGTCGCTGGATATCGCGATTTCCGTCTCTGGCCAACGTCGCCTAGAATAGCCGGATGCGGTTTGTCTCCAAAGTCGATGGGTGGATGATACCGGTCATGCTTTTGACCATCGGGGGAATGATCTGGGCGCTCATAGCCGTGATGATCACCGAGACGCCCTGGCCCGTTCGGTTGGCCACCGCGGCAGTTACGCTCCTTGTGCTCGCCCTGTTGTTTGCGATCTTCACGCGAACGCATTACACCGTCGAGCATGGTGATTTGCAGGTTGTCTCCGGGCCGTTCAGGCGCACGATTCCACTCGCCGAGATCACGAGTATCGAGCCGACGCGCAACCCGTTGTCGTCACCCGCCCTGTCGCTGGATCGATTGAAGGTGTCCTATGGCGACAAGAAATACGTGCTTGTCTCCCCGGCGGACAAGGCCGGGTTCCTGAGCGCCATCCAGAACTCAACTCGGCGTAGCGAATCGTGAACGCGGCCGCCCGCCGTGATCACTGGGAGACTGTCTACAGTAATAAGAAGTCCACCGATGTATCGTGGTTTCAACCTCGGCCCGAGCGATCTTTGCAGTTGGTAGAAAGAACGGCTGTAGACTGCGACGATGCGATCATCGATATCGGTGGTGGGGCGTCGACACTGGTCGACCACTTGCTCGATGATGGCTTTACCGACATCACGGTGCTGGATGTCGCGGGCAAACCCCTGGAACGAGCTCGGGAGCGGCTCGGCGAGCGCGCAACGGACGTCGAGTGGATTGTCTCCGACGTAACGGCGTTTCGGCCGTCGAGAACGTGGCAGCTTTGGCATGACCGGGCGGCATTGCATTTTCTGATCGATGAACAGGATCGGGTACGTTACGTTGAGGTTCTCAAAAAGGCCCTGGTGCCTGGCGGTCATTTCGTACTTGCCACATTTGGGCCTGATGGGCCACAAACGTGCAGCGGGCTCGAGATTCGGCGCTACAGTATCGATATGGTTGAGGATCTGCTGGGCCCCGGGTTCGTATTGCAGTCCCAGGAACTCGAGAATCACATAACACCGATGGGCTCGAAGCAGCAATTTCTGTATTCCTGCTGGACCAGGAGGGAGTAATGACACAGATCGACATGATTCTCGGAGCCTGGCATTGAGCGACTGGCAGCTCGAGACGGAGCGACTCTTTCTGCGGCGCGTTACCCTGGATGATGCCGGCCTTATGCTGGCCGTCTGGAATGACCCGGCATTCGTCCGCAATGTCGGCGACCGGGGAATCCGGACGACCGAGCAGGCCCGAGAGGCGATGATGGCGGGCGCGCTCAAGTTGTACGAGGACTACGGATACGGTCCCTATAGCATGGTGTTGAAATCCGATGGATCGCCGATCGGTATTTGTGGCCTGTTCAGACGGGACAACCTGGAGGACCCTGACATCGGATTCGCAGTCTTGCCGGACTATTGTTCCAGGGGTTATGCCGGGGAAGCTGCAGTCGCAGTCGTCACGCACGCAAGGGACGATCTGGGTATACGAAAGTTGACCGCGATCGTATCGCCCGGGAATTCTCCATCGATCGGCCTGATTGAGAAGCTGGGGTTGGCGTTCGAGAGAATGGTTACAATGCCCGGTGATGAGGAAGCGATCCGTCTCTACAGTGCCATACTGATGCAGGAGTGATATGGAATTCTTGAAGAGCGACGGGGCCCGAACCGGGCTATTCTTTGGCGCCACGTCCGGCGTCATCACGACGATCGGCCTGATCGTCGGACTGAACTCGGGTACCCGGTCGATTACGGCAGTCCTCGGGGGCATTCTGGTCATTGCCGTCGCCGACGCGATGTCTGACGCGTTGGGAATTCACCTGGCTGAAGAGGCCGACCCAAATACAGACCACGGCCATGTCTGGGCGGCGACAATAATGACATTCCTGACGAAGTTCGTCTTCTCGATCAGCTTCGCGGTGCCATTGTTGTTGCTGCCGCTGACGACAGCGGTGGCGGTCTCGGTAGCGTGGGGTCTGTTCGTCATCGTCGTGCTCAGCTATTTCCTTGCGAAATCGCAGGACGAATCGCCGTTTTACATCATCGGCGAGCATCTTGGCATCGCGATTCTCGTGCTCGTGTTCTCGCACTATATCGGCGTATGGGTGGCAGCAACATTCGGCTAGGAGGGACTCTATGGGACAGGCAAGACGACTTGCGTCGAATTTCGTCATTCTGAATGACCGGGTCAACGCCGAGCAGCCTGTGCGCGGGTCGGACTGATGAGCGACGAAAAAATCACCTGGCGGCAACTGCGGGAATTTGCAGACGTCGATCTGACGAAGTCATTCGTCTTGTCGTGGCACACCGAAGGCGAATCACTGGTCATCGATATCGACCTCTATCTTGAACCAAAGCACCCGTTTTACGAGAAACCACGGCCAGCTGAGAAGATCTGTATCCGGCCGGCGAGTATCGAGTTTCCATACTGTGAAGAACTGCGGGCAGATACGATAGATAGTGGCGAAGTTGTTGAAATGACAAGGAAACTTGCTCACGGTGCAATCAGTGACCTGTACGTCCCCGAGGATGGCCGATACGCAATCAGTGGGGAATTTGGTACCGTGTCGGTGATCGCCGAGCGTCCAATATTAAGACTAAAAGGGCCATAGCGCCGGGAGACGCCATGAGAGCTGAGAACCGTATCGACTATGTCGAGATACCTGTCACCGATATGAAGAAGGCGCGGCCTTTCTTTGAGGCGATGTTTGGCTGGGAATTCCAGGAGTGGGGTGATGAATACTTCAGTTTCAGCGACGGCCGCCTGGATGGCGGTATGCGCTTGTCGTCCGAACCGGCGCCGGCGACAGGCGTGCTCCTGGTGTTCTTCAGCGAAGATCTCGAACGCGATGTGGAGCGTGTCAAGGAACTCGGTGGGACGATCAGCCAGGAGATATTTTCGTTTCCTGGTGGTCGCCGTTTTCACTTCATCGATCCAGTTGGCACCGAGTTCGCCATCTGGGCCGAAATCGACGAGTAGCGGAGTTTCGTAGATGGCAATACAAATTGAACATCCTTGCGTCCAACACAAGCTCGGTATTATTCGTGATGTCGAGACCGGCCATAAGCGCTTTCGCGAGCTCGCCACCGAAATTACGAAGTTCGTCTGCTATGAGGCCCTCAAGAACATCAAGACCAAAGAGGTGAAGGTCGAGACGCCGGTCGCGGAAGCGACTTGCCGTAAGATCGATACAGACATTGTCGTCGTACCGATTCTGCGAGCCGGTGTCGGGATGCTCGAGGGAATCCTCGAGCTGGTACCGACGGCACGCGTTGGTTTCGTCGGGCTCTATCGGGACGAGGAAACCAAACAGCCGGTGACCTACTACGAGCGCTTCCCGCGGCAGATCAAGGGCGGTACCTGCATCGTTATCGACCCGATGTTAGCGACAGGTGGTTCGACCGTAGCTGCGCTGGATCTTCTGAAAAGCAGCGGCGCGGAGGATATCGTCGTTATTTGTATCGTTACCTGTCCCGAAGGCATCGAGCTGGTTGAGGAAGCGCACCCTGACGTCAAGATCTACGCGGCTGCCATCGACGAGAAACTCAACGAGAAGAAATACATTGTCCCGGGCCTGGGCGATGCGGGCGACCGATTGTTTGGAACCTCTCACCAATAGGGGCGAGCGGTATGGCGGAAAACAAGACCAGAGCGACCAGGGCAAGCGTCAAGGATTTCATGAACTCGATTGATGACAAGCAGATGCGCGCGGATGCACGCAAGGTGGCCGCCATGATGCGCAGGGCCACGGGCAAGCGAGCCAGGATGTGGGGTACGAGCATTGTGGGGTACGGCACCTACCACTATCGCTACGCGAGCGGTCGCGAAGGCGACTTCATGATCACGGGGTTTTCGCCGCGCAAGCAGGCACTGACCGTATACATCATGCCCGGCTTCACTCCGTTCGATACACTCATGGCAAAACTCGGGAAGTACAAGACGGGCAAATCCTGTCTTTACATTAAACGGCTTGCCGACGTCGATGAGAATGTACTGGAACGACTGATCGATGATTCAGTCGAACACATGCGCAGGAAATACGAAACCCGGTGAGACTGTCATGACCAATGAAATCATCAGTTCGAAGCTCGATGGCAAGACGCTGATCATCGAAACGAGCGAAGGCACGAAGTCCTACGACACCAAATTTGTGGTAGCGGGCCTGCTCGTGTTCGTCGCCCGTGGGAGCGGGCAAATCGAACCGGAGGAGTCGGCAAAGATTGTCGCGCTGATCCAGGACTATTTCTGCATGCAGGGGGGTGAAGCCCTCGAATTAATTACAACGGTGATGTCTGATTTGGCGGACAATCCTGCACTTGCCGAGCCATTAGTCGATCTCGGCGTATCATTATCCGACGGCGATAAGGAGGACATTGCCTTAATGGGTCTAAAAGTTATTGCCGCCGATGGCCATCGAGACGTCGCCGAGATGGAGCAATTCAATTTCGCCATGGGGGCGCTTGGCGTAGCTCCCGAGGTCGTGCACCGCGCATTCGGGCGGTACTTTGCCGAGACGATGCCCGGCGCATAAGCGACAGGGATACTCGGAATGCAAGCGACGATCAAGAACTTCCTGAAAATGGAGTCTGCCGGCGGCATTGTGCTGATGGCTGCCTCCGTACTCGCGATGATCGCCGCCAATTCCGGCGCTGCGAGCCTCTACGGCTACTTCATCGAGACGCCTGTGGAAGTTCGCGTCGGCGCGCTGCAGATTGCCAAGCCTTTATTCCTGTGGGTGAACGACGGCCTCATGGCGATCTTCTTCTTCCTGGTCGGGCTCGAACTCAAGCGCGAGTTTCTCGAGGGAGAGCTGTCACAGTTATCAAATGTCGTATTGCCAGCGGTGGGAGCGGTTGGCGGCATCATCGTACCCGTGGGCATCTACCTGCTAATCAACCAGGACGACCCTGAGGGATTCAATGGCTGGGCGATCCCGGCAGCAACGGATATCGCATTTGCACTCGGTATCTTGTCGCTACTCGGCAGCCGCGTTCCATTGTCACTCAAGATTTTCCTCGTGTCGCTGGCAATTTTCGATGATGTCAGCGCCATCGTAATCATCGCGATCTTCTATTCGGCAGAGCTGTCAACGCCCGCCATGCTCACCGCGATCGCATGCTTGCTTGTTCTGACGACAATGAGTTGGCGTAAAGTCATGAGCGTGTCGTCGTACGTCTTCGTCGGAGTGATCATGTGGGTTGCCGTATTGAAGTCGGGCGTCCACGCGACGCTTGCCGGTGTCGCACTCGCCGCCTTCATTCCGATGCGCGATCCGGACAGGCCCGACTACTCGCCACTGCGGGAACTGGAACACGACCTGCACTACGTCGTGGCTTTCGGTGTACTACCCATGTTCGCATTCGTTAACGCCGGAATTGACTTTGGCGGTCTTGAACTTGAAGACCTGCTGCACAAGGTGCCGTTGGGTATCGCTGCGGGCCTGTTCGTAGGCAAACAGCTTGGGATCTTCCTGTTGTGCCTCGGGGCAATCAAACTGGGCGTCGCCCGTATGCCGAAAGGCGCGAACTGGGGCAGCCTCTACGGCGTGTCGATCCTGTGCGGTGTCGGTTTCACGATGAGTTTGTTTGTCGGGTCGCTGGCCTTCGAAAACGTGGCGGTCAGTCAGGAAGCAGTTTTTGATGAGCGCATCGGTATTTCCATCGGTTCCCTGCTGTCCGGCGTCATGGGCTACATCGTATTGCACCTGTCCCTGCCCAAATCCAGAAGCTGAGCATGGGCTCACGGAAGGGCAGAGGCTGGACATTGTCGCCGCTGGCGGATGCCGAGATCGACGAGATTATGACGTGGTTCCAGGATGCCGTATCGGTTGATATCTGGGGAGGTCCGAACTTTCGATATCCATTTACTGCAGAAACGTTTCGCGAAGACTGCCGCCTCGAACTGATGCAGTCCTGGACATTACGCAGTGCCAACGGACAGCTGGCGGGATTCGGCCAGGCTTATGAACGCGACGGTCGCGGTCACCTGGCGCGCCTTGTGGCCAATCCTGACTCAAGACGGCAGGGCGCAGGCAGAAAGCTCATTGAGCTGATCATTGCGTTGCTCGAAGAGACGCGTGCGTATGATGAGTACTCTCTCTTCGTTTACCGCGACAATACACCGGCTTACCGGTGCTACCTGTCGCTGGGTTTCGTCGTCCAGGACTATCCTGACGACGCACCGATGCCCGAGAAGTGTTATTTCCTGACCAGAAGAACGACAAGGAGAAGATGATGACACCAGAACTTACGAGCCTGACCTGGGTGGCCGCGCTGTCGGCGATTATGTGGCTTCCATACATTCTCAATACGATCATGATCCGTGGTCTCGTCGACGCCGTCGGCTACCCCGAAGTTCCGAAGACGCCTGCAGCCTGGGCAGTTCGCATGAAGGCTGCGCACTACAATTCGGTCGAAAATCTCGTGCTTTTCGCCACTCTGGTGCTGATTGCCAATGCGGCGGATATCAGCAATGCAACGACGGTCCTGATGTGCCAGGTCTATTTTTGGGCGCGGCTCGTGCACCTCGCCGCCTATACGCTGGCGGTTCCCTGGGTTCGCACATTGGCGTTCGCTGTCGGCTGGGTGGCCTGTGTCGCCCTGCTCATAGAGCTTCTGTAGGCAGTTATTTCAGGAAGGACTCCTGCCGTGTTTCGAGCTCGCCCCAACGCTCGATGCGCTGTTCCAGCAAGGCTTCAGTTTCGCTGAGCTCGTGCAGCTTTTGCTGGACGAGCTCAGCGTCCTGCGTGTAGAAGTCGGGTGCGGAAATGATCTGCTGCAGCGCCGCTATGCTTTCTTCGATGGTTTCGATTTCTGCGGGTAGATTGTCGAGCTCCCTTTGATCTTTATAGCTGAGTTTCGTCGCAGCCTTGTTCTTCTTGCGCTCAAGCGCTTCCCGTTTCCTGCGCTCGACCTCGTAAGGACTATCCGTGACCGCGAGTTCGTGCCCGCGCCGCGCCCAGTCGCTGTAGCCGCCAACATATTCCTGCACATTGCCGTCTTCCTCGAACACAATGGTGCTCGTGACGACGTTGTCGAGGAATTCGCGGTCGTGACTCACGACGATCAGTGTGCCCGTGTACTCACAAAGCTTCTGTTCGAGCACTTCGAGCGTTTCGATATCCAGATCGTTGGTTGGTTCGTCGAGGACCAGCAGATTGGCGGGGCGCGTGAAGAGCTTGGCGAGAATGACGCGATTGCGCTCACCGCCGGACAACGACTTGACCGGCGTCATCGAGCGTTTGGGGCTGAACAGGAAGCCCTTGAGGTAACCGACCACGTGACGGTCCTTGCCGTTGAGCTTGATATACGTGCGCCCCTCGCCCACGTTGTAGGAAACGGACTTCTCGAGATCGAGTGTCTGTCGGAGCTGATCGAAATAGCCGACTTCGAGACCGGTGCCCATTTTGAGCGTCCCGGACTGCGGTTCAAGTTCACCGAGTAACAGCCGCAGCAGCGTAGTCTTGCCCACGCCATTATTGCCAATCAGCCCGATACGGTCGCCGCGCATGATCTTGATCGAGAAGTCGCGGATCACTTCCTCGTCGCCGTAGCTGTAGCTGACGTTGCGAGCCCGAATGACCTTGCGGCCTGATTGCTCAGCTTCTTCGATGTGGATGCGTGCTTTACCTTCCTTGGCGACGCGTTCCTCGCGTTCCTCCCGCATCTTCAGCAACGCTCGCACACGGCCCTCGTTGCGCGTGCGTCGAGCCTTGATGCCCTGGCGAATCCAGGCTTCTTCCTCGGCGAGTTTCTTGTCAAATTTGTCCTCGGCGACCGCCTCGTCCTCGAGCACTTTTTCCTTACGTCTCAGAAAGTTATCGTAGTCGCCGGGCCAGCTTGTCAGCTTGCCACGGTCGATTTCGACGATGCGCGTCGCGAGGCGCTGCAGGAACGCACGGTCATGCGTGATGAACATTACAGCGCCCGGATAATTGTAGACACGGTCCTCGAGCCACTTGATCGTAGCAATATCGAGGTGATTGGTTGGCTCGTCCAGCAACAACAGGTCAGGCTTTTGCACGAGTGCTTTGGCGAGCGCCACGCGGCGACGCCAGCCACCCGACAATTGATTCATTTTCTTGTCGGCGGGCAGGTTAAGGTCGGTGATTGTCGTCTCAACCCGCTGCTCGAGATGCCAGCCGTCATGTGCGTCGATCTTTGCGTGCAGTTCTTCGAGTTCTCGCAGCCCGTGCTTGTCGAGGTCCAGTTTCGACTTGCTTGCGTACTCCTCCAGTAAAGCCTCGATCTGCGTGAGGCCGGCACGAATGACGTCTGTGACAGGTAAATCCATCGCCTCCGGCAACGTTTGTTCGAGCGAACTCACGATCAGGCCATGCCTGGCCGTGATCTCGCCTCGGTCCGGTTCGAGCGTGCCCATGATCAGCTTAAGCGTCGTCGACTTGCCCGCGCCATTCCTGCCAATGAGGCAGACGCGTTCGCCCGGCTCGATCGAGAATTCGGCATCGCGCAGTATTAACTGATCGCCGAACTCGAGGCCGATGTCATCGAAACGAAGCAGTGACATGTGAGGTTCCGTGCGGATTTGGCGTGTATCCTACCTGAATAAACACACACGAACAGGGGACCTCCATGAGCGAGGAACGCTTCATCGATCTCGAATCTCGACTTGCTCACCAGGACCAGTTGCTGCACGAACTCAACGATGTGGTAACGAGCCAGCAAGCCAAATTGATGCAACTGGAAGAGCTTTGCCGATCGCTTGTCGATCGAGTCCGGTCCGTGGGCGAGGGTGGCGAGTCGGGCGATCCGGCCGACGAGAAGCCACCGCACTACTAATTCCGGAAATTTCAAACTTCGTCCTGACCCTGAATCGCCACCCGATACGTTGACGTATAGTGTCAGGCACGCATTGCCGAGGAGTCATCATGTCAAGGAAACTGAGGCTGTTCGTTCTCACGCTGTTATTCGTCATGGGGGCAGGTTCCGCCCAGGACTACGTACCCGCCGACCTGGCGGACTGGCAGCAGTGGGTTCTCAAGGACAAGGAATACAGGGACTGTCCATTCTATTTCGATCGCGGCGCCGGTGAGCGCAGCGACTTTCTGTGCGCCTGGCCGGGTCAGTTGCAGCTCGAGGTAACGGCGAGCGGCGGGCGTTTTACGCAGCAATGGACCGTGCACGCCGACGACCAGTGGATCGCATTACCGGGTAGCACCGGGCATTGGCCTGACCGGGTGATGGCTAACGATCGCCCTGTAGAGGTGATTGCGAGAGATAACGTGCCGAGCATCCGCCTGGCGCCGGGGAACTGGCGTATCGCCGGGCGTTTCGCCTGGGACGAACGCCCGGGCGTACTGCGTCTTCCTGCGGAGAGCGGTCTGCTGACACTGACCGTCGACGGCCGCGATGTCGCGCGGCCCGAACTCAATCGGAATGGCGTCTTTCTCGGCGAGCGCGAGAAGGATACGCGCGCCGTGGATTCGGTACGGGCCGTCGTCTACAGGCTGGTCGCCGACGACATCCCGACGCGACTGGTAACGCAGTTACAAATCGACGTCTCGGGCAGCGTTCGCGAAGAAGTCTTCGGTCCGATTCTCCCCGAAGGATTCGTGCCGCTTAGTCTGCAAAGCCAGCTACCGGCAAAGCTGGAGGCGGACGGCAATCTTCGTCTGCAGGTGAGGCCCGGTCGCTGGGTTGTGTACCTTAACGCGCGCGGCCCGGCCGTGATGAATGAGATCAGGAGCAGTAGCGGCCGCACGAATCTGCCCGATTCGGAGGTCTGGAGCTACCGGTCGAATGACCGCCTGCGGGTTACAGCCGCGGAGGGCCTGCCGCCGGTTGATCCGGCCCAGGTCGAAGTGCCGGGAAACTGGCAGTCATTCCCGGCGTTTCGCGTCGACGGTGAAGCGTCGTTGCTCATAAGCGAACGAAGCCGCGGGATCGTGTCGGCGAGCAATGAGTTGGCGCTCAGCCGGACCCTGTGGCTCGACTTCGACGGAGACGGGTTCATCCTCGAAGACCAGATTGGCGGTGAGATGCGCACCGACTGGCGGCTGGATATGGCGGCCCCGTATTCGTTGCTGTCCGCCATGGAGTACGGCGAGAACCTGTTGATCACCAACGGCGATGAAGACGGGCAGACCGGCGTCGAAGTCCGGCAGACGGAGGTCGATCTGGAAACTTTGGGCCGCAGTGATACTCGCGGCAATATGCCCGTTACCGGATGGGACGCGCGCTTCGCCGAGGTCGATGCACAGTTGAACCTGCCTCCGGGACACAAACTACTGACGGCGCCGGGCGTCGACAACGCATACGGAAGCTGGATAAGCGAGTGGCAGCTACTCGATTTCTTCCTCGTACTGATCATCACGATCGCCGTGTGGCGGCTGTTCACGCCGGTCGCCGGCGTGGTCGCGCTGCTTGCACTGGTCTTGAGTTTTCACGAGATGTTCGCCCCGACCTGGTTGTGGCTGAATGTACTGGTCGCGGTAGCGCTGCTGCGCGTGGCACCGGCAGGGAGGTTGTACAAGATAGTTCGAAGCTATCAACTGTTGAGCGCGGCGGCGCTCCTCATCGCGCTGGTGCCGTTCATCGCCGGACAATTGCGGGTTGCGATCTATCCGCAGCTCGAATCGCAGTACAACCAGTACGGACTGGCTGACTACGCTGCCGTGCCAGGCGCCGCTTTTGATATGCCGGCGTCGGAGCCGGAAAAGGACAGCATGGAACGGAAATCCGCGGTGGCCCGATCCAGGCCCGTCCAGAGCAGTTCGATTGAAGAGATTGCCGTCACGGCTAGCAGGGTGCGACAGGAGTTCTCTCGGTACGCGCCGAATGCGATCGTGCAGGCCGGTCCCGGTATCCCGTCATGGCGATGGAATACGTATTCACTGAGTTGGAGTGGGCCTGTCGATCCCGAGCAGACCATGCGACTGGTCGTGTTGCCCCGCTGGCTCGTGTCAGCGCTCAGGTTCGTCGAAGTTGGCCTGATGCTCCTGTTCGCAGGAATTCTCGCGGCTGAACTGGCGAACCGCCGTTGGACCCTGCCGGGCGGCTTCACCCTGGGACGCAGCCAGGCGGCAAGTGCTCTCACTGCGGGACTTTGCGTCGCTCTGTTGAGCGCGAGCCCGGCCGTTGAGGCCCAGATGCCGGATGCGGAGCTGTTGCGTCAGCTCGAGCAACGCCTGCTCGAACCGCCTGATTGCGTGCCGCGTTGCGCCGAAATTGCCGCAGCCGACGTCGAGGTCGATGGCAATACGATCAGCATGGGTCTTTCGGTACATGCGCTGGAGAGCGTTGCGATACCGATGCCCGGGTCAGTGCAGGGCTGGCGTCCGAATGCCGTTCTCGTGGATGGCACGGCCGGGGCTCGTGTACTGCGCGCCGGCAACGGCAACTACTGGTTATATGTCACTGCGGGGCGCCACACGGTGACCCTGCGCGGCCCCGTGCCGGCCACAGACAGTCTCGAGATTCCGTTCCAGACGCCGCCGCGTGTCATCAGTGTCGATGCTGACGGCTGGTTTATCGCCGGAGTCAAAGACCGGCGCTTACTGGCTGGTTCACTGCAGTTAACGCGTCTGCAGACGGAAGAGGGTGGCGACACCGTCCGTTGGGAGAGCAGCCGGTTTCCGACGTTTGCGCGGGTCGAGCGCAGGGTGGAACTCGACCTCGACTGGCGGGTGCAAACGACGGTTCACCGAGTTGCGCCAGCACAAGGTGCGCTGACGCTCGAGGTACCGCTGATCGACGGTGAGACGATAGTGAGCGGTGATTTCACGGTCACCGATGGCAGCGTCCTTGTCTCCATGAATCCGCAGCAGCGTTCGGTCAGTTGGACCTCCAACCTGCCGTTGAAGTCACCGTTAGCGCTGCGTGCCCCGACCGGCGAGCCGTGGAGCGAAGCCTGGCGAGTTGCAGTCGGCAACATCTGGAACGCGGAATTCGACGGCCTGCCGGAAAGCAATTCCGGTGGGGAAGTAAGCGATGTTCGCATCGCCGAGTTCGATCCGCGGGCGGGAGAGGAACTGGTCATATCTGCGACCCGTCCTGGGGCAAGCGCCGGCTCGACGCTTGCTTTCGATGCAGTCTCGCTGGCGGTCGACTACGGCAATCACAGCAGCGATGTCCGCATGGTCCTGCAATACCGGGCCACGCGAGGTGCGCAACATGTTGTGCGGCTTCCCGACGACGCGGATTTGACCGGCGTCTCAATTAACGGTCGCGAACAGACACTGCGTGCTGAAGACGGTGAACTGACGTTGCCAATACTGCCGGGTGAACACAGTGTTCTTGTTACCTGGCGGGCGACCGGTGGCATGGGTTTTCGTTCCCTGACGCCCGAGGTCGATCTGGGCGCCCCCGCGAGCAATATCGAACTGTCATTGTCGCGAACCGACAATCGCTGGTTGCTCGGCACGACGGGGCCGCAGCTCGGTCCGGCCGTGCTGTACTGGCCGGAGCTGGTCGCCTTGATTCTGTTCGCGTTGATACTTGGACGAGTCGGCATCGCACCCCTCACGACCCGCCATTGGCTGTTGCTCGGTCTCGGGTTCAGTACCTTTAGCTGGCCAGTGCTCGGACTGGTCGTGGGTTGGCTGTTGGCTTGCGGCCTGCGGGAGAAACTCAATTCTGACGATCTTGATTGGCGGCGTTTCAACTTCGTGCAGGTTGCGATTGGCGGTCTGACAGTAGTCGCCTTGCTCGCCATCGTTACTGCATTGCCGCAGGGCTTGCTGGGAACGCCGGACATGCACATCACAGGACACCAGTCTTACGGTAGCGAACTCGGATGGTTCGCCGATCGCAGTGACTCCGTGTTGCCGATCGCAACGGCATTCACGGTGCCGATGTGGATCTACAAGGTCCTGATCCTCGCATGGGCATTGTGGCTGAGTTTCGCACTGCTGCGCTGGCTGCCATGGGTCTGGCAGCGTTTCAGCAGCGACGGTTTCTGGCGGTCACGGAGCAAGGAGGAGGCGTGAGGCTGGCATGGATCGCGATATTCTTCGGAGTCCTGATCTGGTCCGGCATCGGGCCCAGGGACTACCCGACGTGGAGCCTCGAGGTCGCGCCTGCCGTAATAGGCGGCGTCGTCCTGTGGTTTACGCGCGATCGCTTTCCTCTCACGCCGCTCGTCTATGTGCTGATTCTCATTCACTGCGTCATTCTCATGGTCGGCGGCCATTACACCTACGCCGAAGTACCGCTCGGTAATTGGGCGCAAGAAGTTTTTGATCTATCGCGCAACAATTACGACAAGCTTGGTCACTTCGTGCAGGGATTCATCCCCGCGATGATCGCGAGGGAGGTGGTTATTCGACTGAACGTGTTTAACTCGAATCGGTGGCGCGATTTCTTCATCGTGTGCTTTTGCCTCGGCTTCAGCGCGTTCTACGAGCTCATCGAGTGGTGGGTAGCCCTGTTGTCCGAGGAGGCCGCTGACGCCTTCCTCGGCACGCAAGGTTATGTGTGGGATACACAGTCGGACATGGGGTGGGCATTATTTGGCGCCGTCGCCGCTTTGCTGTTGCTCAGTCGCCTTCACGACCGTCAATTGCGCGAACGTGGCTTCATTTCTGCGGTCTGACAACGTATGAGACGAGCTTCCCTGCTAATTGCGTTGTTGCTGTGCGGCGGCCTTGCACAGGCTGATGATTGCGTCGTCCTGTTGCACGGCCTGATGCGTTCGTCTTCTTCGATGAACACGATGCAACGCGAACTCGACGCCGCAGGGTTCCTTACCGCGAATATTGACTATCCGTCGCGCGATCACACAGTTGAAGAGTTGGCTGGACCAGCGATTGAAGACGGGTTAGCCGCGTGCCGGGGCTACGAGTCGACGGAGCGAATTCATTTCGTCGGACATTCACTCGGCGGCATTCTCGTGCGGCAGTACCTGTCCGAGAACGGGATTCCCGAACTTGGGCGGGTAGTCATGCTGGGTCCGCCAAATCAGGGTAGTGCTGCGGTGGATGAAATGGAGGACGTGCCCGGCTTCGACTGGTTGAATGGCCCGGCGGGGCGCCAGCTTGGCAAGGGCGAGGGCAGTGTGCCGCTCACGCTCGGTCCTGCCGATTTTGAGCTCGGCGTGATCGCGGGTAATCGAACGATCGACCCGCTCACATCGTCCGTACTCGAAAACCCCGACGACGGACGCGTGTCGGTCGAGGATACGAAGCTCGATGGCATGACTGATTTTGTCGTCGTCGAACATTCGCACGCATTCATGATGCGCATGCAAAAACCGATCGAGCTCACGATCGAGTTTCTGCAAACCGGGAGTTTTTAGGCTCCTTTGCTGGCTCTGCGTTTGTCCCCAAATCGGAGCATCGGTTGCAAGAACTCGCCTGTGAATGAACCCTGGGTTGCCGCGACATCCTCGGGTGTACCGGCGGCAACAATTTCACCACCACCGTCGCCGCCTTCAGGGCCGAGATCGATGATCCAGTCGGCCGTCTTGATGACGTCGAGATTGTGTTCGATCACGACGACGGTATTGCCGTGGTCCCGCAAGCGGTGCAACACGCCAAGCAGCTGTTCAATGTCATGGAAGTGCAGACCGGTCGTCGGCTCGTCGAGAATGTACAGCGTATTGCCGGTGTCGCGCTTGGACAGCTCCTTCGCGAGTTTCACGCGTTGCGCCTCGCCGCCTGACAGCGTCGTCGCATTCTGGCCCAGGCGAATGTAAGTCAGTCCGACATCGGTCAGTGTTTGCAGCTTGCGCGCAACTACGGGCACGTTCTGGAAGAACACCGCGGCGTCCTCAACCGTCATATCGAGAACCTCGTGAATATTCTTGCCCTTGTAGCGAATTTCCAGCGTCTCGCGGTTGTAGCGCTTC
>CAZKZE010000019.1:0-37535 GCA_964557165.1 uncultured Woeseiaceae bacterium | reverse complement strand
CGAAACTCATCGAGACCGGTCGAGGGATAGGCCCGACGACGCCGGGGCAACCAGCGGAACTAACCATTCCGAAAAGGTGCCAACTCCTGCGATGTCTTCTGGACATCGAAAGATGAGGGTTACTGCAGCACCCGGAATGGGTGAAGGGCAGTGAAACCCCTCCCTTGCGGGCTTCGCAGGGTTCCGATGAGAAGCAACATGGAACCAATGCGGAGACCGAAAATGACTTTCTCAGCCAGCAAAGCCACCCGCGCAGTTCGTGCGTCTATCGAATCCGATACCCAGCACGGTGCCGTTGTACCGCCTTTGCACCTTTCGTCGAATTACACGTTTGCCGGACTCGGCGAGCCACGGCAATACGATTACACCCGCTCGGGAAATCCGACCCGCGACGCACTGGGCGATGCGTTAGCGGAGCTCGAGGGAGGCGCCGGGGCAGTCATTACAGCATCCGGTATGGGCGCATTGACGGTCCTGACCCAGTTCCTGGCGGCAGGCGACACGATCATTGCGCCACATGATTGCTATGGCGGAAGTTATCGCTTGTTCGAACAACAGTCGAAGAAGGGCCTGTTCAACGTCGAGTTCGTCGATCAAACCGAGCTGGATACCCTGCGAGCGGTGTGTGCCGACGTGCGGCCGAAGATCATTCTCACAGAGTCGCCTTCGAATCCACTGCTGCGTATCTCGGATCTCAGCGCCATACGGGAGATTGCCGACGCGAGTGGGGCGTTGTTCGCGGTCGACAATACGTTCCTGTCGCCGGCCCTGCAGAACCCGATTGAGTTTGGCGCGGACCTCGTGATTCACTCGACCACGAAGTACATCAATGGGCATAGCGACGTGGTTGGCGGGGCGATTATCGCCGCCACAGAGGAACTGGCCGAGCAGTGCGCCTATTGGGCCAACGTCATCGGCATAACCGGCGCCCCGTTCGACAGCTTCATGACGCTCCGGGGTATCCGCACGCTGCATCCCCGTATTCGCCAGCACGAGGAAAGCGCTGCATTAATCGCCAATGTCCTGAGCGAGCAGGCGAATATCAACGAGGTCTTCTACCCGGGGCTTGAGGATCACCAGGGCCATGAACTTGCCAGGCGCCAGCAACGTGGTTTTGGTGGAATGGTCAGTTTCGAAATTGACGGCGGAGAGGACGCGGTTCGCGCCTTTGTCGAGAATCTCACGTACTTTTCGCTGGCCGAATCGCTGGGCGGGGTTGAGAGCCTGGTGTGTCACCCGGCATCGATGACACACGCGCCGGTCTCCGAGGAGCGCAAAGCCGCTGCTGGTGTTACCCCGACGCTGATTCGCCTCTCGGTCGGCCTGGAAAGTGCCGAGGATCTCGTCGCAGACCTGCTCAAAGCGCTCGAAGTCGCTCGCACAGCACCGCAGCTCAAGGCCGTGGCGTCAGTCGGCGCTTGTTGACCGTCATGTCGCTTCCCGAGCACCTGCAAGCCCAGATAGCCGCTGAAACGCAGTTCCTGCGTGTGGCCGGCGAATTTGCACTCGAGAATGGCGAGGTTTTGCAGGATGTCGAGATCGCCTATCGAACGTGGGGCAAACCGGAAAACGCGGCAGAGCACGCCATACTGATTTGCCACGCATTAACTGGCTCCGCGGACGTCGAGGCCTGGTGGCCGAACATTATTGGCGCGGGCAAGACGTTCGATCCGGCGGATGACTACATCGTGTGTGCGAATATCCTCGGCAGCTGCTATGGAACGACAGGACCGGTGAGCCGCAAACCCGGAACCCGGTCGAGATACCAGGCCGGTTTCCCCAGCGTCTCGGTCCGTGACATGGTCGAATTGCAGCGGGTACTCCTGGACGAGCTGGGCGTCACCCAGCTCGAACTGGTAACAGGGCCTTCGCTTGGCGGCATGCAGGCGCTTGAGTGGGCGCTGAGCTATCCGGAGCGTGTTGGCAGCGTGGTTCCGATCGGCGTGGGTGGGCGACATTCGGCGTGGTGTATCGGGGTGAGCGAAGCGCAACGAGCGGCGATCGCAGCGGACCCGGACTGGAACGGCGGGTATTACAGCGATGAAAGTCCGCCGAAAAAGGGGTTGGCGGCAGCGCGCATGATGGCTGTCTGTACCTATCGCAGCTGGCAGAGTTTCGACGAACGCTTCGGTCGCGAGCGGCGCTCGGATGACCAGTTCCAGGTGCAGTCCTACCTGCGGCACCAGGGCGAGAAGATTAACGATCGATTTGACGCAAACACCTACGTGACCTTGACGCACGCAATGCACACGCACGACCTTTCCAGGGGGCGCGGCGATTACCCGGAAGTGTTAGGCAGGATCGAACAACCAGCCCTCGTGGTATCGGTGAGTTCGGATGCCTTGTATCCTCCTGAAGAGCAGCGCTTCCTGGCAAACCACCTGCCGAACTCGCAATACGAGGTGCTGGACTGCGCTCACGGCCACGATGGCTTCCTGATCGAGACGGGAACACTGGGTGAAATGATCGTCGATTTTCGCGAAGCGGGGAAGAACGCTTCGAGACTGCGGGTAGTCAGCTCAGGCAGTTGATAATTTCGGCCGTCATCTCGGATGTAGAGATCGGCGACTCGCCCGCAGCGGCAATATCAGCCGTTCTTGCACCACCCGCGATGGCTGCGGCGATGGCTGACTCCACGGCCGACGCTTCGTTCTCCAGCCCCAGGCTGTGCTGCAACAGCATGGCGACGCTCGCGATCATCGCACAGGGGTTCGCAATACTCTTACCGGCAATATCTGGAGCCGATCCATGAATCGGCTCGTAAAGCCCTGCCTTCGAATCCCCGAGCGACGCCGAAGGCAACATGCCAAGAGATCCGGCGAGCATCGAGGCTTCGTCTGTCAGGATATCGCCGAACATGTTCTCAGTGACGATGACGTCGAAGTCAGCAGGGCGACTCAGGAGGTGCATGGCGGCTGCATCGACGAGCAAGGTCTCGAGGTCGATTGACGAAAACTCGTCGGCCATAAGGCGGTCGGTTACGTCCCGCCACAATCTTGACGTTTCCAGGACATTGGCCTTGTCCACCGAGCACAATTTGCCACGGCGACCTGCCGCGAGGTTTGCGGCGACTCGCACGATTCGTTCGATTTCCCCGACCGAGTATTCGCAGAGGTCACTGGCCGACGAGTCGGTGCGCGTCTTTTTGCCGAAGTAAATTCCGCCCGTCAGCTCGCGAATCACAAGCATGTCCACGCCCTGCAATATTTCCGCCTTCAGGGGTGACGCGCCGGCAAGCTCATCGTAGATCTTCACCGGGCGGATGTTCGCGTAGACACCAAGAACCGAGCGCAATTTCAGGAGGCCCTGTTCGGGCCGTATCCTGGCATTGGGGTCCGACCACTTTGGTCCGCCAACTGCACCCAGGAGAACAGCATCGGCCGCCGAGCAAGCCTCTTCAGTCGCCGCCGGCAGAGGATCCCCAAGGGCATCGATTGCCGCTCCTCCGATGAGTTCTTCGCGATACTCAAAGACATGTCCGTGTTGTTCCGCGACCGCGTCCAGGACCTGGCGCGCGGCGGCCGTGACCTCGGGCCCGATACCGTCGCCCGGGAGCAGGGTGATCAGGGCTTCCACGAACGGTTCTCCTCAAAGCGGTTGATAGCGTCTTGCTGTTGCTGCAGGAATCCGAGCTGGTCCACGCCTTCGATCAGGCAGTGACGTGCAAACCCATCCAGCGAAAAGGCGGTTGCCCGGCCGTCACCTGCAGTGATCGTCATAGTCTCGATATCGATCGTCAACTCAACGCCGGGGTTATCAAGAAACCACTGGTGCGATTCTTCATCGACGACGATCGCGACCAATCCGTTCTTGAGCGCATTGTTGCGGAATATGTCGGCTATCTCTGTCGAAATGATGGCTTCAAAGCCGTAATCGAGCAGGGCCCACGGCGCATGTTCGCGCGACGAGCCGCAGCCAAAATTATTGCCCGCGACGAGAACACCACAACCGCTAGCCTCTGGCTTGTTCAGGACGAAATCCGGGTTCTCCGTGCCATCCTTGTTGAAACGCAGGTCATAGAACGCGTGTTTGCCGAGCCCTGCCCTGGAGGTCGTGGTAAGAAACCGCGCAGCGATGATCTGGTCGGTATCGATATCCCGCGTCGGCAATACAACGGTCCGTGACCGAATACGAGTGACAGGCTTCATGAGTAGATCCTCGGATCAGCGACGCGACCCGCGATAGCCGATGCGGCAGCAGTCGCCGGGCTGGCCAGGACAGTCCGCGCCCCGACGCCCTGGCGGCCTTCGAAATTCCGATTGCTGGTGCTGACTGTGAGTTGCCCAGGCTGCGCGATATCGCCATTCATGCCGATGCACATGGAGCAACCGGCTTCCCGCCATTCCGCGCCGGCCGCGACGATGATCTTGTCGAGCCCCCTCGCTTCGGCCTCGGCCTTGACGAGCTCGGAGCCCGGCACGACCAGCATCCGCACGCCGTCTGCAATTTTACGGCCTTCCAGGACGCGCGCGGCTTCGACGATATCCGAGATACGACCATTGGTGCAACTGCCGACAAATACCACGTCGACCGCGTTTTCGGTCATGGGCCTGCCGGACTCAACCTGCATGTAATCCAGCGCCTTGCGGAAGCTCGCATCGTCGCTTTCGGGAACCGCGTCCTCGACGCCGACAACCATCCCGGGGTTCGTGCCGAATGTAACCATGGGCGTTAACTCATTTGCATTGATCGTGACGGTCTTGTCGAAACTCGCCCCGTCATCCGTGCGCAGCTCCCGCCAGCGCTCTACAGCCACATCCCAATCCGCGCCCTTTGGAGATCGCTCACGCCCCTCGAGATAGGCGAAGGTCGTCTCATCCGGAGCGATCATACCTGCCCGCGCGCCAGCTTCGATCGACATGTTGCAGATGGTCATGCGCGCTTCCATATCGAGCGCTGTAATGGCGTCTCCGCGATATTCGATGACGTGCCCGGTGCCTCCGTCCACACCGATTTCACCGATCACGGCCAGGATCACATCCTTGGCAGAGACTCCGGACGGCAGTTGGCCCTCGATATTGATGGCAAGCGTCTTCGGTTTACGTTGCAGCAGGCATTGCGTCGCCAGCACGTGCCCGACTTCCGTCGTGCCGATACCGAAGGCGAGGGCGCCGAATGCGCCGTGCGTGCTCGTGTGGCTGTCTCCGCAGACAATTGTCTTGCCCGGCTGGGTGGCCCCAAGCTCCGGACCAATGACATGCACGATACCGCGGCGACCGCTGCCATAGCCGAGGAGATCGAGACCGAACTCCTCGCAGTTCTGTTCCATCTGCTGCACCTGCTTCGCCGCGCCTTCACCGGCGACCAGCAAGTCCTTGAACGTACTAACGGGCGTCGTCGGCGTGGAGTGGTCCAGCGTCGGCAGCGTGAGGTCGGGGCGTCTGACCCGCAGTTTGTTCTCGCGCAGAACCGCAAACGCCTGCGGCGTCGTCACTTCATGAATGATGTGCAGGTCGATATAGAAGACGGCCGGCGTGTCCGCGGTCTCTTCAACGACGACATGATCTGACCAGACCTTCTCGAACAAGGTAGTAGGTGTGCTCAAGGGCTTGCTTCCGTTCCTAAATGGTTGCGCGAGTCGACTCACCGTCGCCAGGGTCCGTGGCACCTGGTTGAGTACGGCGCAGGATTCGATTGGTTACTTCGAGGCAGGCACGGCACCCGGCCTCCACGATATCGACGCTGGCACCATGGCCACGATAACTCTGGCCATCGTGTTCAACAGTGACCGTTACCTCGCCCTGGGCATCCTCACCGATCGAGGCGCTATGCAGCTCGAAGTTCCGCAGCGTGAGCTGAACGCCTGTCGCATGTTCCAGGGCCTGGAATGCCGCAGCGACCGGGCCGTCGCCGTGCGCGGACTCGGTGACTTCATTGCTGCCCTCACCGATGAGTGTGATCGCCGCAGTCGCCGGTTCATCCGTATGCGTCTGAACTTCCAGGGACTTGAGCGTCCAGGGGCCTGACGAGGCGCCGCCGGCATTCATGACGATCGACTCGAGATCACCGTCATAGACGTCCTTCTTTTTGTCAGCGAGTTTCTTGAACTCCTTGAACGCGCGGTTTGTCTCGAACTCATCCAGCTCGAATCCCAGTGCAACGAGGCGATCACGGAACGCGTGTCGACCGCTATGCTTGCCAAGAACGAGATTCGAAGTCGCCAGGCCGACGTCTTCGGGCCGCATGATTTCGTAGGTGGAGGCGTGCTGCAGCATGCCATGCTGGTGAATACCCGCTTCGTGAGCAAACGCATTCTCGCCCACGATAGCCTTGTTCCGGGGAGGGTGCATACCCGTGATGCTCGAGACCAGTCGAGAAGTCGGATACAGCCGCGTCGTGTCAATTCCGGTTTCGAGGTCGAAGAACTCTGCGCGCGTCTTGATCGCCATGACCGCCTCCTCGAGCGAACAGTTGCCGGCACGTTCGCCGATACCATTAATCGTGCACTCGATTTGCCTGGCGCCAGCGCTGACCGCGGCGAGGCTGTTTGCGACGGCCATGCCGAGGTCGTTATGGCAGTGCACACTCAGAGTAATCTCATCGATACGGGCAACATGCTCCTTCAAATAGCGAAACAGGCGATCGAACTCTGCAGGAACTGTATAACCGACCGTATCGGGAATGTTCACCGTGGTCGCACCTGCTTCAATTGCGGCAGATACAACCTCGGCCAGGTAGGAGAGCTCGGTGCGCGAGGCATCCTCGGGTGAAAACTCGACATCATCGACGAGCTCCCGAGCCATCTTGATAGCGCCAACCGCACTCTTGATGATCTCTTCCTTGGCCATCTTGAGCTTGTGTTCGCGATGAATCGCGCTCGTCGCCACGAAGACGTGAATTCGATGCCGGTCGGCACCCTTTACAGCGTCGTAGACCTTTTGGATGTCCGCTGCGTTGCAACGAGCAAGACCACAAATGACCGGGCCGAAGTTACGCTCGGCGATTGTCTTGACCGACTCAAAGTCGCCCGGCGATGCGGCCGGAAAGCCCGCTTCAATGATGTCGACATTAAGCTCCGATAGCGCCTTGGCAACACGTAGTTTCTCGCTGAGCGTCATGCTGCAGCCAGGTGCCTGTTCCCCGTCACGCAGGGTCGTGTCGAAAATGCGAATTTGCTTATCGGACATCTTGAAATCCTCCGAGTCTTTTGCCGATGTTTTACTCTGTCAGCCAGTCCATACGACCGCGCAGGTCCTTGCCGACTTTCTCAATGGGATGATCAAGGTCCGCCTGCATTTTCGCCTTGAATTCAGGCATGCCGTTTTCATTCTCGGCGATCCAGTTGCGCGCAAAAGTGCCATCCTGGATGTCCTTGAGAACGTCTTTCATGGCCGCCCGCGATGATGCATCGACGACCCTGGGTCCCGAGATCAGGTCGCCCCAGGCCGCCGTGTCGCTAATGAACTTGTGCATCTTGGCGAGGCCGCCTTCGTGCAGCAGGTCCACGATCAGTTTCAGCTCGTGCATCACTTCGTAGTAGGCGACTTCCGGCTGATAGCCCGCTTCAACCAGCGTCTCGAAGCCGGCAACGATGAGCTCCGTGGCTCCACCGCAGAGTACAGCCTGCTCGCCGAACAGATCCGTTTCGGTTTCCTCGGCGAACGTCGTTTCGATGACTCCGGCACGAGCACCACCGATTCCGGCGGAGTAGGCCAGGGCTTTCTGTAATGCATTGCCGGTCGCGTCCTGGTGAACCGCCACGAGGCAGGGGACGCCATGCCCTTCTTCGTACTGGCGTCGTACCAGGCCGCCAGGTCCTTTCGGGGCGATCAGGGCCACATCCAGGTCTGCCCGCGGCTCAACCTGGGCATAGTGAATCGCAAAGCCATGCGCAAACAACAGCAGCGCACCGTTATCGATGTCGTCAACCACCGATTGGTACAGGGCTTTCTGCACCATATCCGGGGTCAGGAACATCACAATAGCCGCACCCTTTACCGCGTCATTGGGTTCTGCGACATCCAGTCCGTCTGCTTCTGCCAGAGGCCAACTAGCGCCCCCTTTGCGAAGCCCAACCACGACATTAAATCCGGAATCCTTGAGATTCAGGGCGTGGGCGCGGCCCTGGCTGCCGTAGCCGAGTACTGCGATCTTCTGATCGCCAAGGCAGGAAATATCGACATCACTTTCTGAGTACATTTGCATGGTGTTACCTGTGAATTTCAAACATCAAAACAAAAAAAACCCCACTATCCTCTGGGATGCGGGGCTGGCGCTTTTCCGGTGACTGCCGACGCGCTACCCGCTCTGCCTCCCAAGAAGAAGCAGATCGAGGCGAAGCACAAGAATCTCGTTCGCTGCGAAGTGTTTATGCGCGTGCGTCATAGCGCCGCATCATGTTGGAACACCCCGATGATGTCAACCGCTTCCTATACGGTTACGGCTGTTACCAAATAAACCAAATTAAGAACCTTCGGTAAGGTCTTAATTAGAAACAGTAAACGCACTACATGGACGGCCAGCGCGTGGCCCCTTATATATAAGAGGCTTATCAAGTCCGGCCATAAGCGGAATCGATTCGTTCGATCAGGGAAGGCCATGCGTCTGAAAGTCGTTTAACTTCCGGTGCCAAGTTCGCTCAATAAACGAGTTACGTTATGTTCTTCCGGGGACTGGCGATACCTGAACCATGTGTTATTCTTGCGTCGTAATTCAGGGGACCTTGAATTGTAAAAGGAAAAACTGGCGGGGAAGCCTGGGGCAACTCAGGAAAGCCAACGAGTAAAGAGAATAAGAGGTTCCAATACAATTTATCGCCGCGCGGCGAAGGTGGAGAGGGCCGCGTGCGCAATTGGTGACATATTTCCGTGTCGCCGTTTTCATTTGTGCATGTATTCAGCGGATACGTTGCATCCCTCTCCATAACTTCTAATAAAACAACGACCTTTAAGGAGCGTTCATGAAACGGTGCATAAGCAGCAGTCGGCGTCTTGCCACCGCGTTTTTCGCGGTCTCGGCACTGACGATTTCCGGCGGTGTTTTCGCCCAGACCGTCGATCAGGTTTTGCAGGCTGATCAACGTCGGTTGAACCTGGCTCAGCAATCGCAGGAACGAATCAACAACATTGTTGAAGGTACTCGTTCGCTGGAAGACCAGTACCGGGCTATAAACAAGGAAATTGACGGACTGAAGGTCTACAACCGCCTCATGAGGGCTCAGGTTGAAGGTCAGGCAGCCACTCTCGAAGATATCGCTTTGTCGATGGACCAGGTTGACGTTATCAACCGCCAGATCTTCCCACTCATGGAACGCATGATCGACGGGCTCAAGCAGTCTATCGCCCTTGATGTTCCGTTCCTGATGGACGAGCGCAACAAGCGTATGGCAGATCTCGAGGCGATCATGGAGCGTTCCGACGTCACTGTTGCGGAAAAATTCCGCAAAGTGATGGAGGCCTACCAGATCGAGAACGACTACGGTACGACCATCGAAGACTACTCACAGTCGCTGACGATTGATGACGCCACGCGTTCATTCAATATGCTGCGCGTTGGTCGAATCGGCCTGTACTTCCAGTCTGACGACACGAAGATCACCGGTCGCTGGAATAATGACACGCGTGGCTGGGAAGTCGATAACTCAGCTCGAAACGAAGTTCGGAAAGGCTTGAGAGTGGCTCGCCAGTTGATTGCTCCGGAACTCATCATCGTCCCGGTTCCAGCAGCGGAGGGATCATAAAATGAAACGTATTACTCTCATTATTGCCGCCGGACTGCTGAGTCTCGGATTCGCCACCGCGAATGCACAGGAAGATGCCGGTGCAGCTTCTATGCAGGAGCTTCTCCGCCTGATCGAGCAGGGACAGGCTCGCGACTCGCGTGAGGCACGCCAGCGCGAAGCTGCATTTGCCCAGGCACGAAACCAGCAGCAGTCCTTGCTGAACCAGGCGCGCGCTGAACGCACACGCCAGGAAAACATCTCCTCGCAGCTGGAAAACCAGTTCGAGGCAAACCAGCAGCGCATCATCACTGCTCGCCAGGCCCTCGACGAGCGTCTCGGCGCTTTGAAGGAGCTGTTCGGCGTCCTCCAGACAGTGTCTGGCGATACGCAAGGTCGCTTCGCCGCATCACTGACCAACATCGAGTTCCCGAATCGCAGTGAATTCCTGGTCGAACTGGGCGGCAAGATGGCCGGTGCCAGCAGCCTCGCCTCGATTGAAGACATCGAACGCCTCTGGGCAATGTTGCACCAGGAAGTTGTTGAGTCTGGCAGGGTTTCCCGCTTCAACCATCTCGTGACCAAGGCGGATGGCGAACAGGGAGAAGTTGAAGTCGTACGCGTTGGCGCGTTTAACCTGATCTCTGAAAACGGTTATCTCGAGTACGAGAACGGCAACATCTCTGAACTGCAGCGTCAACCGGACGGCCGCTACGTCGGCACGACCAGGGATCTGATGGAAGCCGAAAGCGGCGCCGTCAACTTTGGTCTTGATGTCACGCGCGGTGGCATTCTCGCGCTGCTCGTTGAATCGCCAACCATCAAGGATCGGATCGAGCAGGGTGGCATCGTCGGTTACTGCATTATCGCGCTCGGCATCATCGGTCTGCTTATCGCAATCATGCGTTGGCTGGCCCTGTCGACTGCAGACCGCAAGGTCAAGTCACAGCTCAAGAGTGAAACAGCCAGTACGGACAACCCGCTGGGTCGCGTACTCGCCGCCTACGAGAGCAACCGTGGCGCCGATACTGAGACCATTGAACTGAAACTCAGTGAAGCGGCACTCAAGGAGATGCCGGATCTCACCAAGGGTCTTCTGTTCATCAAGGTTGTTGCAGCCGTCGCACCTCTGATGGGTCTGCTCGGTACGGTCACGGGTATGATCAAGACGTTCCAGGTGATCACGCTGTATGGCGCTGGCGATCCGAAGATGATGGCTGGCGGTATCTCGCAGGCACTGATGACCACGGTACTGGGTCTGTGTGTTGCCATCCCGATGGTACTGTTGCACACGGTTGTCAGTGGCAAGAGCCGCAAGATCGTGAACATCCTTCAATCGCAGAGTGCTGGCCTGGTTGCGCAGCATTCCGAGCGGTCTCAATAACAGAGGAGTCGCCATGCTTTGGCTTGCTGACAGTCTGGAAGCCATTCGTGACTTCATGAGCCTCGGTGGCCCGGTACTCCGGGCCATCGCGGTGACGATCTTCCTGATGTGGGTTTTGATCGTCGAGAGGATCATCTTTTTCCGTTCCTCGATGAAGGTGATGTCACGTGATATTTACGACCGGTGGGAATCGCGCCCTGAGCGCCAGTCCTGGAATGCCAAGCAGATCCGCGAACTCATGATTTCGCAATTCAGTGAGGCATCAAACAAAGGTATCAATGTCATCCAGACCCTGGTTGCACTGTGTCCATTGCTCGGCCTTCTAGGCACCGTTACGGGCATGATCAGCGTATTCCAGGTTATGGCTGTATCCGGTTCGGGCAACGTTCGCGCTATGGCTGCGGGCGTGTCCCAGGCCACGGTACCGACTATGGCAGGAATGGTCGGAGCGCTTTCGGGTGTTCTGCTAATTACGTTGCTGAGCCGTCGTGCGACCCGCGAGGTTGAGTTCCTCGAGGACTCGCTGACGATGGATCACTAGGGGAATACCGCCATGAGAAAACATCTTGACGATATTCATGTCGATGAGGAAGAAAATGAGATAAACCTGACGCCGATGCTCGACGTCGTGTTCATCATGCTTATCTTCTTCATCGTGACGGCCTCGTTTATCAAAGAGTCCGGTATCGATGTCAACCGCCCTGATGCTCCAATGACGGAGAGCAAGCCGGAAGACGCCAACATTCTTGTGATGATCAACGCAAACGACGAGATCTGGATCGATCGTCGCCTGATTGACCCACGTGCAGTGCGCGCGAACATTGAACGCCTGCATGCCGAGAACCCGGAGGGATCGGTCGTAATCCAGGCGAATAACAAATCGTCCAACAAGATACTCGTTGAGGTTATGGACTCCGCGCGCACTGCAGGCGTTTACAGCATCTCAATCGCGGATTCCCGCTAATGCGGTCGGACCGGCGGGAATTTGAAGGACATATGCAATGAGTAGAAAACACGGCGCAATATCCGTCGAAGAGGAAGAAAATGAGATTAATTTGACGCCGATGCTCGACGTCGTATTTATCATGCTCATCTTCTTCATCGTGACGGCGACATTTATCAAGGAAGCCGGCATCCAGGTTGAACGCCCGGATACGGTGACCGCGGATACCCAGGACGATGCCGCTATTCTGATTGCCATCAGTGCATCCGATGAAATCTGGATCGATCGTCAGGAACGAGACCCACGTGCCATTCGCAGCATCATTGAGCGTCTGCATGCAGAGAACCCGAAGGGATCAATCGTCATCCAGGCGGACGAGGGCTCTACTCACGAGTTCCTGGTGATCGTCATGGAGGCCGCGAAATCGGCGGGTGTCACGAACGTCGCTATCGCCTCAGATAACGAGTAGGAACCGGGACACATGATATCTGTCTCATTAGGGCAAGCAGGCGGGCAACGGAAGGAGCGGTTAGGCCGCTGAGGAGAACTAGACCATGCTAGGTCGATACGTAATATCAATAGTGGTCGGCTCGATCGTCACCGTAAGTCTGTTGTTTATCATGCAGCTGCTGATCGTGACTGGTAAGCAGGCTTTGACCGATCCACGTGAGCGCCACAAACTCGAGTTTGTGCGTGTCAAACGTAACGAGAACCTCAATGTCGAGGATATCGTCCCGGAGAAGCCGCCCAAGCCGCCCGAGACGCCGCCTGAGACTCCACCTCAGGACATGGATAACGTAAATCCGGATGCTCCTACGATTAGCGTTGCGCCTCCGTCCGTGGATGCGGGTACTGACATTGGCGGCCCAGGCGGCATGAACATCGCTGAGGGCGATTACCTTCCAATCGTACGCGTGGCGCCTGTTTACCCGGCGAGAGCGCTCTCTCGTGGCCTTGAAGGCTTTGTCGATTTGTCTTTCACGGTAACCACCGCCGGCACCGTCGAGGATCCGATCGTGATCCAGTCAACCAGTAGCCTGTTCGAGAGAGCAGCTATTCGTGCCGTCTTGAAGTTCAAATACAAACCAAGGGTAGTTGACGGCGTTCCGGTGAGAGTACCGGGCGTGAAGACTCGAATTTCGTTCCAGCTAGAGGACTAGATCCCTTTGGTGATAATGGCGGGGAAGCCATGCATGAGGATTTTTGCACATGACATTATTTGACATGAATCGAAATCGCGGAATTACGCTTAAGCTGTGCCTTGCCGTGGTTGTAGGTGTCCTGGCATTCGGCAACGCGTCCGCGCAAAAAGCGAAAAAGGCCGATGCCGAGACTGACACGACCAAGACCAAGCAGGCCCAGGCGGTAAGCAAGGAAGTTTACGAACGAATCCAGAAAGCTCAGGAAATGGTTGACGAGAAGGATTACAACGGCGCCTTGCGCACTCTCAACAACCTCTACAATCCTGACAAGCTGACAGAGTACGAACAGGCAAATGTACTCAACTATATCGGCTTTGTTTATTACAACATGGACGACGTCAACAACGCGATTCGAACGTATGAGCGCATGCTCAGGATCCCGTCGCTCGAACCCCAGATGGCCAAGACGACCACCTATACGATGGTGCAGTTGCTGACGATGCAGGAGCAATACTCCAAGGCCCTGGCAACGCTTGAAAAATGGTTCACTCTGGAAACCAATCCGGCATCGGAGCCATACATTCTCAAGGCACAAATCCTGTACAACCTGGAGCGCTATGGCGAAATGATTGCTCCCGTTGAGACGGCGATGGATGTTGCTCGCGCACGCGGGAAGCCCGTCAAAGAGGACTGGTATGGTCTGTTGAACTACGCGTATTTCCAGCAGGAGAATTACGCCAAGGTGCGCGATATCCAGATAGTCCTGCTGCAGAACTGGCCCAAGGCCCGGTACTGGAAGTCACTGGCTGGCGCGTTCACAGAGCTCGGAGAGGATGAAAAGCTGATCTACGCCTACGACGCGGCCCATACCCAGGGCATGCTCGAGAAAGACACGGAATTTGTCACCATGGCGCAGCTCTATCTGCAGGCGGAGGTCCCCTATAAGGCGGCCACATTGCTGCAGGAAAAAATGGACGCTGGTATTGTTGAGAAATCCGAAAAGCACTACCGCCTGCTGTCACAGGCCTGGATGCTCGCCCAGGAAGACTCCAAAGCAATCCCTGCGCTCAAGGCGGCGGCAAGTCTGACCTCGGACGGTGAACTCGACCTGCGCCTCGCGAATGCCTACCTCAACGTGGGCGAGTACGGCGACTGTGTGACGTCGGCCAATACGGCGATTCGCAAGGGCGGTCTCAAGAACCCGGACAACGCGCAGATATCGCTCGGTATGTGTCTTTACAACCTGAGACGTTACGGGGACGCCAAAGCTGCGTTCACTGCCGCTGGCAAAGTCCCTCGTTCCAGGCGTACATCCGCTCAATGGGTCAGGGTAATCGATGCAGAAGTCGAGCGTAATCGTCAGATCGACCTCGCAGAGAGAGCTGCACGCAAGAAGCGCAAGGAGTTGGAAGAAAAGCGCAGAGCTGCCAGCGCCTGATTCGGCACCACAGAAGCAACATGGGGCGTTGACCGGAAACGGTCAACGCCCTTATCATTTCGCGCCTTTGAATACGGAATACCTGCAATGCCCAAGATCACCTACGTCACGTCAGACGGAAGCCGCCACGAAGTCGAAGTGGAGAGCGGATACTCTGTTATGGAAGGCGCGATCAACAACAATATCGACGGAATCGTCGCCGAATGTGGCGGGGCATGCGCCTGTGCGACCTGTCACAGCTACATCGACGAAGCGTGGCTCGACAAGATGCCCGCTATGGACAACATGGAAGACAGCATGCTGGACGCCGCATTCGAGCGTAAGGCAAACAGCCGCCTGACTTGCCAGCTGGAAGTGTCAGATGAGATGGACGGCCTGGTCGTCCACGTCGCCGAGAACGACTACTAGCGCAAGATCTACCGAAGACCGGTCTCGTTCCGACCGATCACCATGCGCTGAATCTCACTTGTGCCTTCGTAGATCTCCGTGATCTTCGCGTCACGGAAGTAGCGTTCAAGTGGGAGTTCTTTGCTGAAACCCATGCCGCCATGGATCTGTAAAGCCTGGTTGGTTATGAACATGGCCGCTTCGGAGGCAAAGAGCTTGGCGACACTGGCCTCGGTCGTGCATCGTCCACCCGTCGTCTTCACCTGCTCCTTGGTCCAGGCTGCTTTCAGCACGAGCAGGCGTGATGCATCCAGGCGCATCTTCATGTCGGCGATCTTGCCCTGGATAGCCTGGAAGCTGCCAATCGCACTGCCAAACGCCTTGCGGTCCCGTGAGTACTCGACCGCAGCGTCATAGGCCGCCTGGGCGACTCCGACAGCCTGGGCCGCGACGCCTATACGCCCCGAGTCGAGCACTGTCATGGCGATCTTGAATCCCTTGCCTTCGTCGCCGATCCGGCATTCGACAGGGCACACGTAATCCGACAATTCGATTTCACAGGTCGCCGAAGCGCGAATGCCCAACTTCGGCTCGGTTTTGCCCGTCTTGAAGCCCGGCTCATCCGTGTCGATGATGAATGCACTGATGCCGGCATCTTCCCCGGCCGAGTTGGTCGTCTGTGCGAAGACAATCATGTACTTCGCCACAGGACCCGAGGTGATCCACGATTTCGTACCATTGATTGTGTAGCTCGATCCATCTTCAGAAGCGACTGCGCGTGTCCGCATAGCCTGGGCATCTGACCCGGATTGGGGTTCGGTCAGGGCATAGGCGCCATTGATCTCACCGGAGGCAACGGGGCGCAGGTAGGTCTGTTTCTGATCCTCGGTGCCAAATTGGAGCAATGGCACGCCGAAAAGGGAGTTGTTGACCGAGACAATGGTGCTGTGGGCACAATCGGCCGCTGCGATTTCCATCATGATCAATGCGTAGCACACCGAATCCAGCCCCGAGCCACCGTAGGACTCAGGGACTTCCACTCCCATGAATCCGAGCTCGGCCGTAGCCTTGATGGTCTCGGACGGGAATTCTCCACTGATATCGAATTGTGCCGCGACCGGCGCGATCTCGCTCTGGGCGAAGTCGCGGGCTGCGTCCTGGATCATTTGCTGTTCTTCGGTGAGGGCGAAATCCATGGGTAACAAGTTCCTGCTACTATTAACTGAGATCGGGGCGAAGATCATTGCCCAAATCACCCAACCACTCAATACCTAATCGGAAGTAGAAACCTATGACTATTGCTGCAGGAGACAGAATGCCGGAAGGCACTTTCGGAATCGTGGACGCGAAGGGCCCCGGATCACTGGGCACGGACGAGCTGTTCGCTGGTAAGAAGGTCGTCCTGGTATCCGTACCAGGAGCGTTTACGCCCACGTGTTCCATGAATCACCTTCCCGGCTATATCGATCTTGCGGATGAGTTGATGGCTAAGGGCGTGGATACGATCGCCTGTATGGCCGTAAACGATGTCTTCGTCATGTCTGCCTGGGGCAAGGACCGGGAAGTCGGTGACAAGGTCTTGATGCTCGCCGACGGCAATGGTGACTACTCGCGAGCACTGGGACTTGAGCTCGACGCAACCGGGTTCGGCATGGGCATGCGTGGCCAGCGATTCGCCATCGTTGTCGATGACGGGGTCGCCACTCACGTCGCGGTAGAAGCCCCGGCCCAGTTTGAAGTGAGTAAGGCTGAGGCGGTGCTTGACGCGCTCTAGCTGAGCGCGTCGGTCAATTCTGGTAGGACCTGGAACAGGTCTGCGACCAATCCGATATCGGCAACCTCAAAGATCGGCGCCTCTGCGTCCTTGTTGATGGCGACGATCGTGCCCGCGTCCTTGATTCCCGTGATGTGCTGGATGGCACCTGAGATGCCGACGGCGATATAGAGGTCCGGGGCAATGATCTTGCCGGTCTGGCCAACCTGGGTTTCCGGTGCGATGTAGCCGGCATCGACGGCGGCACGCGATGAACCTACGCCGGCACCGATAGCATCGGCGAGCTTGTACAGCAGTTCGAAGTTCTCTTCGCTGGCGAATGCTCTGCCACCCGCAACAACGCGCGCGGCGGTCTGCAGGTCTGGTCGGTCCGAGTCACCGGAGCGCGCCTCCACGAAGCGCGTGTGGGCGGGCAGCTCGACGGCGCAGTCTGCGGCCTCAATGGCCGCCGTATTGTCATTACCCGGCGCCTGATAAGAGGCGGTGCGAACCGTGGCGACCAGGGTCTTATCGGCAGGAGCATCCACTGAGACCACCACATTACCCGCGTAAATCGGGCGTTTGAACGAATAGGGCCCCTGGACACTCATGATGTCACTGACCTGGTTGACGCCGAGCAGGGCTGCGACACGAGGCATCAGGTCCTTGCCGAACGTCGTCGACGGGCCGAATACATGTGAATAGCCATCCGCCAAAGCGACTACCTGGGGTGCCTGCAATGCCGCTACCGCATTCGCATTCTCGTCTCGCTCGGCCGTAAGGACCTTGTTCACTCCGTCAATGCTGGCCGCCTCGGCCGCAATATCCGTGGCCGACGCGGCCATGACGAGGACGTCGATTTCAGCGCCATCAATTTCGGTGGCGCAAGTTACACATTTTCCCGTTGCCGGGTTCAGGGCCGAACCGTCGTGTTCGGCAATAATCAGTATCTTGGCCATTACACCAGTCCCTTGTCTTTCAGTGCCGTGACGAGACTCGCGACATCGTCAACAACGATGCCTCGCTGACGATCAGCCGGCGGTTCAAAAGAGGTCTCCGTGATTTGCAGTTCCGCCTGGACGCCCAGATCCGCAAGGCCGATCTCATCCAGCGGTTTCTTTTTCGCTTTCATGATATCGGGCAGTTTTACGTAGCGCGGCTCGTTGAGTCGCAGGTCCGCGGTTATGACCGCGGGCAAATCGACCTCGATCGTTTCCAGGCCGGCATCCACCTCGCGCGTCACGCGCGCTGCATTGCCGTCGATCGCCACTTCAGAAGCAAATGTGGCCTGAGGTCGATCCCAGATCGCTGCGAGCATCTGGCCCATGACGCTGCTGTCGTCGTCAATAGCCTGCTTGCCCAGCAAAACCAGGTCCGCAGACTCGCGCTCGGCAATTGCCTTGAATATCCTGGCAACCACCAGCGCATCAAGGCCCTCATCGGTCTTGACCAGGATGGCTCGATCGGCGCCCATTGCCAGGCCAGTGCGAAGTTGCTGCTGGGCCTCGGATCCGCCAATCGAAACGGCTATAACTTCGGATGCCTCGCCACGTTCGCGAATGCGCAGCGCTTCTTCCAGCGCGATTTCATCGAACGGATTGATGCTCATCTTGACGCCAGCGGTTTCGACGCCGCTGCCGTCACTCTTGACCTGAACACGTACGTTGTAGTCAACCACACGTTTCAGACCGACAATAATTTTGTCCACTTTGTTGCTCCCGAACCAGCCTGGAAGATGCGGGCGAATCCCCGCGGGAGTGCTATTGTCCAAGACTGTTCATCCGTGTACAAGGCCTCAATAGGGTGCCTGAAGCAGAAGGTTGGGATCGATGCAGGAGAACCGAATTCTAAGGACTGCACGGGAGTTGCTTGCATGTCTCGACGAGCCCGACTGGGTCGCTGTTGACTGCCGCTTCGATCTCGGCAACCCGGGTGCGGGGATTCGTGCCTATGAGGCCGCACACATTCCGGGCGCCGTCTTTCTTGATCTCGACAAAGACCTGGCAGGACCGATCACGGACGGGTCGGGGCGCCACCCGCTGCCTGACCCGGACAGACTTACCGCGAGGATCGGCGAGCTGGGTATCGACGAATCGGACCACGTGGTGGTCTATGACGCTGGCCCAGGCGCAATAGCGGCGCGCGCGTGGTGGATTCTTCGCTGGCTCGGCCATGACTCCGTGTATCTGCTCGACGGCGGACTGGGAAGCTGGGAGTCGCTTGGATTCCCGCTGAGGGAGGGAGTCGAACGTCGAGCCGCTGCAAACTACAGGCCGCGGCCCGGGGATCAGCGCGTCCTCGAAACCCGGGAGCTGGCCGCAGATGCGACAGCGATCGCCAGGTACAGACTCCTGGACGCCAGGGATGCCGAGAGATTTCGCGGTGAAGTCGAACCAATTGACCCAGTGGCTGGCCACATCCCGGGAGCCATCAACCTGCCGTTCGCTGACTTTGTGCGAGAGGATGGAACGTGGCTCCCCCTCGATGAGCGAGCGGTGCTGCTGGAGGAGGCCATCGGCGCCGACAGGGCCGTCGATTGGAGTGTTATGTGCGGATCGGGCGTGACAGCGTGTCACCTTGCCATCACCGGTGTCGAAGCGGGGTTTCGTGCACCAAGGCTCTATGTTGGCTCCTGGAGCGAGTGGATCCAGGACCCGCAGCGTCCGATTTCGAAGACGGAAACCTGATTCAGAGACGCTCCTGGCCGCGGATTTGGCGTAAACTTAATCCCTGTGATCGGTCTAATAAGCAGGTGGGCGGACCCCGAATTGAGAGAGCTGTGGTCTTTATGCAACAGTCTCCACCTCCTTATTAGTCACGTTAAAACAACTGTTTATCGTTTGTTCTTTGAGTATTTCCGTAGGTTGTGCGGGTTCCAGTGAGCCAACAGACGAGGCCATTACAGGGGGACCGGGCAGGCCTGACGATTGCATCCCGGAGCCAAGTATCCGAGGATATACAGTTCTGGAAGAAAGAGCCGGAAATCAAACAAACACCGGCGCCACAGGACGTAGAGGGCGCCGATGTAGAAGAGCTGGACCCAGCCGCCAGCGAGTAATCGCCGGCTGACTGAGTCACGCAATCCGCAATCTCCGTGCGGACCCACCCGGCCGACTGAAAAGTTGGCCGGGTTTTTTATGCGCTTGAATTCTGTACCCTGTGCACGCTATGACCACCGCACTCAACAATATTCGTGTGCTCGACATGAGCCGCATCCTGGCAGGACCATGGGCTACTCAGCTCCTGGGCGACTACGGCGCCGACGTTGTCAAAGTCGAACGACCGGGCGATGGCGACGACACTCGAAATTGGGGACCGCCGTGGCTCGGAGAGGAGTCCGCGTACTTCCTGTCCACCAACCGCAATAAGCGTTCCGTTACCGTCGATATCAGCACACCACAAGGGCAGCAGGTGATACGTGACCTGGCTGGACAAGCCGATGTGCTTCTCGAGAACTACAAGGTAGGGACTCTCGCTCGATACAATCTGGACCCGGCGGAGCTGCAGTCGTTAAACGAACGTCTGATCGTCTGCTCGATAACTGCTTTTGGCCAGTCCGGCAGCAAAGCCTCCGAACCGGGCTACGACGCGATGATTCAGGCTTCCGGTGGACTGATGAGTATCACAGGTGCGCCGGACGAGCAGGGCGGCGGACCGCAGAAAGTTGGCGTGGCTATCGCAGATATCATGGCGGGGATGTACGCCGCGACGGCGGTGCTCGCGGCCCTGAACGTTCGCGCACTATCAGGCAAAGGGCAGCTGATTGATGTGCCGCTATTTGACAGCCAGGTCGCCTGGCTCGCCAACCAGAACATGAATTACCTGGTGGGTGGCTCGGTGCCCACGCGCATGGGTACCGCTCACCCGAACCTGGTGCCTTACCAGGCCTTTGCAACCCGCGACGGCAACTTGATGCTGGCCGTCGGTAATGACCGGCAGTTCGCCGACTGTGTGGCGTGCCTTGGCATAGGGTCACTGGCAACCCAGGCAGAGTTTGCGGACAACGCCGCGCGCCTTGCAAACCGGGATGAACTGGTGACGCAGATCCAGGAACGCCTCAACACCAACACCACAGAGCATTGGCTCGACGCCTTTTCCGCCGTGCGCGTCCCGGCCGGACCAATCAATGACATTGGCGACGTCCTGAACGGCGCCGATGCTCGGGAAAGGCAGCTCGTTCGGTACATGGAAAATGCTGCGGGAGACGAGGTTCCTGTCGTGGCCAATCCTGTCGATCTGGGCGACACGCCTGTGGAATATGCGAGGACGCCGCCGTTACTTGGCGAACATACTGATGAGGTATTGCGGGAGTGGTTGGGGTACTCTGCTGAGCAGATCGATGAGCTACGGAGTCGCTCGGCGATCTAGCCGATTCCCACCTTTTTCAGTACGACCGATATGGACCATCCGATTCACACCAGTGCGCTTCTCAAAGATGTTCGCTATGAGATTCGCGGACAGCTTGCAAACCGCGCTCTCGAGCTCGAGAAACGCGGCTACGAAATCATCTCCCTGAATATCGGCAACCCGGGTCTGTTCGGCTTTCGCACACCCGAAACGATGCGCCTCGCGATGATCGAGAACCTTGGCCAGGCAGAGCCCTATTGCCACCAGAAGGGCATCTTCCCCGCACGCGAAGCCGTGGTTATGCAGCAGCAGAGCCGGGGTATCCAGGGTGTGACGGCGGACGAGGTGTTTATCGGCAACGGTGTCAGTGAACTGATCGACCTGTCATTGCGAGCACTCCTGAATCCCGGCGACGAGGTCCTGGTACCAAGCCCGGATTACCCGCTGTGGAGCGCGGCCGTGTCGCTCAATGGTGGTGTGGTCCGACATTATGAGTGCCGACACGAGAATCGTTTTGTCCCGGATGCAGGCGACATTGAGAAGCTCGTCAGTGACCGCACCCGGGCGATTGTCGTCATCAATCCCAATAACCCCAGCGGCGCAGTTTATGATCGGGAGACGCTTCAGGACATCGTGGCGCTGGCGGAGAAACACGGGCTGGTGATCCTGGCCGATGAGATCTACGACCAGATGGTCTACGACGACGCCACATTTATCCCGATGGCGACGCTTGCGACGAACACGGTCTGCCTGACTTATTCGGGCCTGTCAAAAATCTATCGGGCCTGCGGATACCGGGTTGGATGGTGTGTGTTCAGTGGTGAACTGGACGCGGCCCAGGACTACATCCACGGTATGGAGCTGCTCTCGGCATTGCGTTTGTGCAGCAATGTCCCGGGGCAGTGGGCGGTCCAGACTGCGCTTGGTGGTTTTCAGAGTATCCGTGACCTCGTCACACCGGACGGGCGCCTGCATCATTCCCGCCAGGCCATCATCGATCGGGTCGGGGAGAGCGAATACCTGAGCGTGCATCCACCCATGGGAGCGATGTACGCATTCATTCGGCTCGACTCGCGCTTCGATGGGGTTCTCGATGACCAGGCCTTCGCGCTGGAACTCCTCGAGAAGCACCATGTTCTCGTCGCGCCGGGAAGTAGTTTTAACACGCCGTACACCGATCATTTCCGGGTTACAACCTTGCCCGACACAGAGACACTCGACGTGGTATTCGATCGCATCGAGGCGTGCCTCGCGCAACACACCTAAGCATGTACGACTGGCTGCGAGACGCTCTTGACGGACCGGCTACTGTCATCACGGCGAATCGTCGCCTTGCGCGTGTCCTGCAGCAGGAATATGCCGCTCAGCAGCAAAGTGCGGGGCTGGCCGCATGGCAAAGTCCGCGCATCCTGGCCTTGCCCAACTGGCTCGATGCGGCATTGCGTGACGCAGTCGCGCAGGAAGCTCTGCCAACGCGGATAAACCACTACCACAGCATGCTGCTCTGGGATCGCTGCCTGCGCAAGGAATTGGACGACAATGCCAGTGGCGTCGGCAACCTCGTGCGCTTGTCGAGAGAAACGTGGCAACGACTCGCCGACTGGCGCGTAACGATCAAGGACGTCGCGCGTTCCGCCCAGAGCCCTGATCATCGCCTGTTTGCGGCCGCCGCAGGGCGCTACCTTGGAATACTGGAACGCAGCGATTGGGTTGACGATGCAGGAATGGCAGGCCTGGTCGCAGACCTTATTGAGCAACAACGCCTGGCAGTCCAGGGGTGCTATACGTTCGCCGGGTTCGATCGAGAACGACCGTCGATCAGTCGCATACGCGAGTGCCTCGCAAGGGCGGGCTGCGAGGTTCGCGATGTCGCGGAAAAAACCCCTCAGGGGGCGCCACAGCTCCTTGCATTCGAATCGAGCGATGCCGAAATGCGCGCGGCGGGGTCGTGGGCCCGAGTGCGTATTGAGCAGGCACCAGGAGAACGGATCGCCATTGTTGTGAATGGTCTTGAGCGTGACGCGGAGCGCATCGCCGGACTGGTTCGCGAGGGCCTGATCCCGGGTTACCGAATGTCGTCGGGAGTACCGGCGGAAGTACTGAACGTCTCGTACGGGCGCAAGCTGTCTCGCTACCCGATCGTGTCAGTCGGATTGCTCTGGATGCGCTGGCTGGTACGCGACCTTCGAGCGACAGAAGTTTCTCACTTGCTGCGCTCTCCGTTGCTTGGTCTCGAGGAAACCTGCGGCCGGGCGCGGCTCGAGCTGCGCGTGCGTGGGCTGCCCGACAGAAACTGGTCGCCGTCGATGCTTACAGGCGCCATCCGGAGCCAGAAGGACTCTGTGGATGCCACCGACTGGCTGCAAAGGGTGTCCGCCCTGGCGAAAGCACGAAGGGAGTTGCCTGGCAGCGCGTCGCCGGCGGATTGGGCCGTGTATATCGATGGGACGCTTACTCGAGCCGGCTGGCCCGGGCAGCGCGCTCTTGGCAGCCGCGACTTCCAGCTGGTCAATCGCTGGCGCGACCTGCTCAACGACCTTGCCAGAATGGACCTTGTCAGCGCCCGTATGTCCCTGGAGACCGCGCTCAGTCAGCTCGAGAGCATGTGCGCCGATGCCATCTTCCAGCCGGAAGCCGAGCTGACGCGCGTGCATCTTCTTGGCCCACTCGAGGCGTCCGGCCTTGAGTTTGACGCTATCCGACTGACCGGCATGACGGCTGCCAACTGGCCGCCTGGCGGCAGCCCATCGGCCCTCGTATCACGCAGACTTCAGGAAGAACACGGCATGCCCGACGCAGTCCCTGCCGAAACGGTGGCCTATGCTCAACAACTCGTGAACACCTTGTGTTCAGCCGCGCCCGAGGTTGTCTGCAGCTATCCGCTCACAGATGACGAAGCCGACCAGGCTCCCAGCGTTCTGCTCGATTCGCTCGCCCCGGAGACGCAGGAATCGGAGCGCGATCCAGGCTGGTTTGCCGCGCAGGTCATCGATACCGTAGGGATTGCGGACGTGGCAGACCCTGTTCCGCCGATCGCCCCGGAAGAGTCCCTGTCAGGGGGCGCGTGGACAATCCAAAGCCAACTCACGGAACCGGTCGCCGCCTTCATCGGCGCCCGCCTTGGCGTTCGCACCATCGACGAACAGGCGAGTGGGCTGCCGGCGCTCCTGCGGGGCAACCTGATACACGATGCACTTTACAGCCTGTACTTTGACAAACCGTCTCGCGATGACATCGCGTCCTGGACGGATATTGACGGCAGGATTAACAGGGCACTCGATTTCGCCTTTTCCGACCGGGAGCGAAACACCGACAAGGTCCTGAGGCAACTCTTTGCGATGGAGCGGCACCGCGTTGGAGGTTTACTGCGTGACTTCCTGGCGATCGATGCTTCGCGTGACGAGTTCGCGGTCGCGAGCGTCGAGCGTGAAATTGATTTCGCCGAAGCGGGAGTCCGCTTGAAACTTCGCGTCGATCGCATTGACCGATTGGCTGACGGCAGCATTGCAATACTCGACTATAAGACAGGCGCGGAGAAGAAGTTCCTGACGTCAAAAGGCCAGCCACGAGAATACCAGTTAGTCGCCTATTCCTGCGCGGTTGACGAACCCGTGGCCGCGCTGGCACTCGTCAACGTGGATTCGCGCACAATGGGATTCAGCGGCGCCGGAGCCGGCTATTCAGACGACGGCACCTGGCCCGAACAGCTGGCGGAATGGTCCACCGCGGTGCGATCGGCGTGCCAGGAGTTGAGCGCCGGGGATGTGCGGTTGAATGGCGCACAGGCTGTTGTCGATGCACGCCCCCTCAACTTGCTGACCCGCTTCACGGAATTGCGCAATGACTGGTAGTCAGCAGCTACTCGGTGATGACCGTAAGGCGCGGGATGATGCGCTCGATGAAAGTCGTTCGTTCATCGTCCAGGCACCCGCAGGATCGGGCAAAACGGAATTGCTTATCCAACGATACCTGCGACTGCTGTCCTTTGTGGACGAGCCGGAAGAGATCATCGCGATCACGTTCACTCGCAAAGCAGCCGCGGAAATGCAGTACCGGGTGCAGTCGGCATTGCGCGAGGCGAAACAGGGCGTAAGGCCCGAAGAAGAGCACCGGCAACGAACGGCCAGCCTTGCGACGGCGGCGCTGGCTCGAGATGCGAGCAATGGCTGGCAATTGCTCGCCAACCCGCGCCGCATGCGCATCCAGACACTGGATTCGTTGAACGGGTCCATCGCCCGTTCCCGGCCGGTAAGTGCTCCGGGCAGTGCCAGTGGCGTGCGCGTCATCGTTGACGCGGAACTCATCGCAATGCACCGGGCGGCCGCGACAGCGACCCTCGACTACCTCGCACTCACGGGTCCCGCACGCGATGCCGTGACCGAGGTCCTGGAGCATCTCGACAACAACACCGGAATCTACGTGGACTACCTGGCCCGGATGCTTGGCACTCGGGACCAGTGGCTGCCCTTTACGGGCAGTGGCTCATTGTCGGTGGAGGACGCCGCAGCGTTGCGGCAAATCCTCGAACGCAATCTCGAGGAAGCCGTGCGCGCACATTTGGACCTCGTTACCGCGTCGTTTCCTGACGAATTCCGGCATGAGATTGCTGCGTTGTTCGACTATGCCGCCAGCAACTTGCGCGACAATGACGACGATGAGCACCCGATCTGCGCGCTGGCGGGACTCGCAGACCTGCCGCCGCCGGACCCGGCTGCCACGGAACAATGGCGTGGTTTGGCAGAACTACTGCTAACCCTGGCGGGGACGTTTCGCAAGCAGGTCGACAAGCGCCTTGGCTTTCCGCCGGAAGGAAAGGCTCAGAAAGAGACGATTAAGGCATTACTTTCCGAGCTGGCAACGCACGAGCAACTCGCTGAGGCGTTGCATGCTGTGCGCTCTCTGCCACCCGTGTATTACTCGGACGAGCAATGGGGGGTCCTGTTGGCGTTATTCCGACTACTGCCGCTGGCGAGCGTCGAACTGAGGCGACTGTTTGCGGAGGAGGGCGTCGCCGACCACATTGATGTCGCGATGACCGCAGGCGAAGCGCTCGGAACAGCCGAAGACCCTGGCGATGTCGCCCTGTTGCTCGACTACCAGGTCCGCCATTTACTGGTCGACGAGATGCAGGATACATCCAGCGCCCAGTATCGAATGCTCGAAGCGCTCACCGGAGGATGGGAGGCGAATGATGGGCGTACCCTGTTCTGCGTAGGCGACCCGATGCAGTCGATCTATCGCTTCCGCAATGCCGAGGTCGGCCAGTTCCTCCTCGCAAGAGCGCATGGCATCGGGGACGTCAAGCTTGCGCCGCTCACGTTGCGGCGTAATTTCCGCTCCGGCGAACGCCTGGTCGACTGGTTCAATACTGTTTTTCCGGACGTCATGTCAGATCGTGACGATCCGGCAAGCGGCGCTGTTTCCTATTCCGAGGCATTGCCCGTCCCACAGTTGACGGGCGTCGGGAACTGCGTGGTCCATCCACTGTTCGGCAACGACAAAGAGCAGGAGGCCAGGACCGGTTTACAAATCATTGTCGATACGCTCGAGGCGTGCCCGGGCGATTCGATGGTCGTGCTGGTCCGCGGGCGTAACCAGTTAGCCGAGTTGCTGACCGAACTTCGCCACGCAGGTATCGACTATCGAGCAATTGAGATCGACAAGCTGACGGACTTGCCAGAGGTCATCGAAGTGCTGGCTCTGACGCGCGCAGCGGCCCATCCGGGAGACCGGATAGCGTGGCTCGGGATACTCCGTGCACCCTGGATCGGCCTGGATTGGACGGATCTCCACAAGCTGGTTGTGAATGACCGACGGTCGACGGTCATCGAGCTGCTGCGTGATAAGGAACGAACTGCGAGTCTTTCGAGACGCGGACAGGAATCAATCTCCTCGGCAATGCCGGTGCTGGAGCGGCTCATCGCTGCCAGACCGTCGAAGACCTTGCGTGATCACATTGAAGACAGTTGGCTGGCGCTGGGTGGCCCGGCGATCCTCAATGACAAGTTTGCAGTGGACAACGTCTATCGGTATTTCGATGTGCTGGCCAGGCATGAGCGCCACGGAACGCTGGAAGATACTGCCGCCCTCGAGTCGCTGCTCGACCTCGAGCGGGTGTCAACAAGTGGCAGTGCCCGCCTGCAGGTAATGACCATGCACAAGGCCAAGGGCCTGGAATTCGACCACGTACTGCTCTACGGCCTTGGGCGAATACCCGGCCGCAGCAGCCGCAGCGTGCTGTCCTGGTTCGATATACCGTCCGAGCATGGCGACGAACGCAAAATCATCAGTCCGGTCGGATCGCGTACGGAGATCGAGAACGATCCCGTGCATCGCTATATCGAGCTGACCTCGAATGCGAAGGATCGCAACGAGCAGGCGCGCTTGCTGTACGTTGCCTGCACACGGGCACGCGTCTCACTTCACCTGCTGGGCCACACGCTGGCCACAGCCGATGGCTACAAACCGCCAGCGAAGAACTGCCTGTTACGCCTGCTCTGGCCAGCCGTCGAAGACGAATTTGGCAGGGCATTTAGTGCCGACGCAATTGTGAGCGGCGAGGACGATGAAACGAGCTGGAAGGTACCGCGACTCCGGCGATTCACGGAGGACTGGAAAGCGCCCGATATTGCTCCGCTTCCCGGCGTCATAAGCAAGGAATCCGGCACCGACGAGGTCGACGATGAAGTGGAATTCTACTGGGTAGGGACCGAGGCGCGCATTGCCGGCACCATCGTGCACCGCTGGATGCAGGTTCTCTCAGAAGGGCGTGCCGAGCCCGCAGATGATGACGCCCAACGGCAGGTGACCGGGCGTTGGCTGCGTGAGATGGGCATTAGCGACGACATGCAGTCCGGCATAGCCGCCCGCGTTCATGCTGCGCTGGACGGTATCAGGAGCGACCAGAGAGGCCGTTGGGTTCTCGAGGGCGATGGCTACGCCGAGTTCGCACTGACCGGAGTATACGAAGGCGAAATCGAGTCGGTGATTCTCGATCGCGTGCGTATCGATGAGAATGGCGAGCACTGGATCATTGACTACAAGACGAGCAGTCATGAGGGCGGCAATTTGCAGGGCTTCCTGAAAGCCGAGGTCGAGCGGTATACCGCGCAGCTGCACAAATACGCAGCGATCTATGGAGCCTGGTCGGGCAGGCAGCCACGTTGCGCTCTGTACTTCCCTCTGCTCAAGGAGTTTGTAGAGATCTAGTAAGTGCCTTCCAGGCGGAGTTCGTGCTGGCCGCTGGCGTCGGCCGGCGGCAGGTACTTCATTTGCGAGGCGACAGAGTCCGGGGTGTTGGGCTTCGCTTTCACTTTGCCCAGGAATCCGTAACTGCCATCGGCACCGATTTCCAGGCGGCCGGCCAGGTCCACAACACCATCGGTATCTTCGACACTTGCGATGATCCCGTCGTTCTGCGTGAAGAAGTCGGCGCGATAGCCACCCAATGAGCCGCGGCTCAGCATTGGCACGACGAGGTTTGCCACATCAATGGACCCGTCCAGGGCTGCAGGTCTGCCGTTAACGAGCTCCAGTCGCTCGAACTGCAGACTCGCACTACCACGCAAACCAGCGACATTGGTTGCGCGTTCGAGCATTTGCATTGGCACGAACGCCGCGACATTTTGCAGCGTGATTTTCCCTCCGAGTCCGATCGATATATCGGCGTCGAACGATCCTGAGACTGGCGTACCCGATATTTCGTAGGACGCTTTGCCCGTGAATAGCCGCAATGGACGAATCTTCCATTGCAGATCGCTGAGGTAGACGCCATTCGTACTGAACTGGACGGCGGATCCGCTCCACACGGTTCCCTCGATACCACTGACGGCAATGAAGGGATTCGAAGCCCATTGATAGGCCACACGGGCCGGGAACATGGCTACGAGCCCGACGAGCAGGGTAGTAAGGGCAACCAGTACGAGCCCGCGAGTGCGTAACATCAAGGAGCGCGCTCCAGGGTCAACGACGCGTTGATTCGGCCCGGGCCGGCCTGCGTCTGTACCGACATACTGCCCGCCTGGACGTGCAGATCATACTGCGTCCCGAGATCTCCCAACCACACGACGAGTTCGTCGAATGCGACATTCTCGAATTCGACCCGGATCCCGTTGTTTGCCGTGGGTTGGCTACGTCGCCGAAACTGCTCGAGTCCGCGACTGCGAAGCGTCTGGTCAACAATGATGATCGGGGCCTGCTGGCCGGCGGGTCCAATCGACCGCGTGTTACCGGGGCCTGGTGAAACTCCCATCGATCGCAGTGGCCGTAACTCCGCGAGCGAACGCTCCCAGCTCGACACACTGGCCGCAACCTGTTTGTGGCTCTTGTTCAGCGGCGCCCAAAGGAGCAAGTACACGAGGGCGATAAGCACAAACACAGCTCCGACCAGGACAAACACCTGCTCACGTGCCTCAAGATTCTCGTACCAGTCCTTCATGACCCTGTCTCACGAATCTGGATGCGGCTGTTGATGCGGTCCGCGACACGATCTGTCGACTGGATTGAGGCGACAAACTGCCCGGAAGCACCGATCTTCTTCTGGATCTCGCCCACCGTTTCTACATCGGCTGAAGAAACGCGTATATCGACGACACCGGCCCGATAACTGAGCGACTCCACGGTCGCGTTCTCCGTGGCACGCATCGCCGCCGCCAGTTCACGCAGTGAGTCCAGGAATACAGGCGGCGCAGTACTCGTACCCAGACCGCGCCTGAGTGAGTTGACGGCAGCGGCAGGATCAAGGATCTCACGCGAATCTCCAGGGCGAATCTGCTGATATTCCTGGTTGAACTGGGACCGCAACGCCGCTTCTTCATTAGTGAGTCGATAAAGATCGACACCCTTGCCCACGAATCCGATCACTACGAGGCCAAGAAGCAGGACTGCCGCGGTGCGCCAGGGACGTAACCACGATCCGTAATCGGCCTTGGGCCCGTAACGACCCTGTAGAAGGTTTACGCCGTGGCCGCTCGCGACAGTCACCGCCAACCGAGGCAATGCACCGTCGGCCAGGAGGTTGATATCGACGCTATGCAATTCGTGGCGGAGCGCGATCCAGTCATGTGAGAGGCGCTCCTCGTCGGCAGCGCTGCAATAGACAATAAGGTGCCCCTGGGCATCATCCAGCGGGTCGTCGTTATCGCGATCAGATAACTTTCCCGCAGCAACTAATGCATCACTTGGTTTCGCATTATCCAGACTGAACTCGAGGTCGGCACCATCGTTGAACAGCAGGTCGTCGCCATCGACCAGGATGCTCATCGTCCCGGGAATGCGGGGCAGCCCGTAGTCCTCAGGGATCATCTTCCATGCCTGAATACCCGCATCAGCGAGCAGGGCGATCCAATCATTGAGAAGTTCCCTGGAAACCGCAGCAACGGGGCGTAAACCGGATTCGCGCTTGTCTCCAGCCGCAAAATGCATGGTGTCGATATCGACCGCCACGTGCTCTTCCAACGCAAACGGAATCGCTGCGTACATCCGGGCACCGCCGCGTACTGGCAGGTTGACAGCCGTCGTCAGGACCTCCGTGGAAGGCACCAGCAAGATAACTGGCCGGCCTTGCAAATATTGGGATGCCTCATCCAATGTCCCACGCACCGGCTGACCGCGCTGCGTACCGTCGTCGTCGGCCAGGATCCACTCGACAGACAGTCGAGGGTCGTGACCGAGGCGAATGACGACATATTCTGCCATTTCAGATAGTTCCCAGTTTACGGAGTATCGGCACTACGTCCCCACCCGGGGTACGCCATAGTGTCGTAAAAAGACTAACGCGCACCGTATCAATCTGAACGACGGCCTTCAATTGGAAATAACTGGAAGTTTCCGCAATAGGGTTCCGCGTCAGGAGCTCCGCGTCGATGAAAGGTGCGAATACATCACCATAATCGACAAACCCGCCACCCTCACGCAACTGTACGAGGCCTTCGGCATCTCCCGGTGTGATATTCGGACCCAGAGACTGGAGTACGGGAATCGACGCCGTATTCACATTGATCGCGGTGCGGCCGGGCAGGGCGACCACGTGGGGCAGCAAGATCTCGAAACTGGCGAGGTCCATGCCGTCGATAGCGGAAAGTTCGGTGATGTTGGAAATCGGTTGATCGGCGGTTCGGTACGAGGGTGTGAATCCCGAGTACAATGGATCCTCCGCGCCGTCCGGAATCTCTTCGCGTTGATCGGCGTCCAGCCAGTCGACGGTCGCTCCGGCGATGCGGGGATCGAGCCCGAGCGCCTGGAGTAATCTCTCGTATTGCTCTCGAATCGTCTCGTCGACTTCACCGTTACCGTCGATCAGGTTATTCACATTGAAGCGACCCTGGAGATCCTCGAGCTGGCCGAATATCGTTCCTTGCACGCCATCGGAATCAATCGGAAGCGGTGGAATATCGGTCGCCCAGATTTCATCGAGGTGATCATTCTGCGACTGCGCGAGATCGTCGCGCAGAATCGACTGCACCCAGCCTTCGGATCCCACGGCGACCTGGATCGCCTGGTCGCGATACAACATCACCATGGTGCGGCGTATATCGAGGGCATTGTCCCAGGCAAGCGCCGCCGCCAGCGAACCCGCCAGCGCCGTAATAAGCAACGCCGTAATCAGGGCAACACCGCGAACACGACTCATGGCGATACCTCGACAACCCGGGTTAGTTCCCCTTCGTCGGGCAAGACCAGCACGATAGTCACCGCACGCGGCAACAAGTTCGTGTCCGATGAGGACTGGATAACTCCGGGCGGCCACTGCTCAACCCATTCGCCGTCCTGTTGGAGGAACCTGAAAGTGAGACTCTCAATGTCGTCGAGCAGGACCGTTGCGACGGGCAGGTTGTTTACTGTCCTGTCCAGCACGTTCCAGTGATAGCGAATCAGCTCATCCTCCTCGATTCGGTATGCGGAACGCTGTTGCGTGCTGCGCGGAACGCCGGCTGAGTTGGGCCAGCCATTGTGCGTCAGTTGTAAGGCGAATTCAGCAGCAAAGTCGGAGAGCAGCGCCGGCTGGGCCTGCCCCAGGTCAGCGCGAATCGCTCGCGGGGCTGCTTGCACGAGATCGGTCGAGAGATAGCTCATGGTGCGCTGAATGGCCTGCAGGCGATCCATACGCGCTGTCAGCATGTCCGAGTTGCTTAATGTCTGACCCAGGGTCATATAAGCGAGGGCTGAAAGGACGCCAAATACAGCCATCGCCACGAGTACTTCCATGAGCGTGAACCCGTATTGTCGGTACGGTCTCATGACGTTGGCCCACTTGGTGCGCGAGACGAACGCCATGCCTGGTTAGCCAGTCCAGGCGGCTGCGGCTCACCAATGAACCCGGTAACCATTCGAATGACGTAGTCTTCGCCGGCAAGCGAAACGGAAACGTCGATACGCCTGAAGTTCTCAACGCCGGTTTCTGACACGACCGCACGCCACTCCCAACTGGTATTGGCATACTCGACTTCACCATTGGTCGTGCTGACCTCGGGCAACACGCCCGCAAGTCGCATCTCGGCAAGCTTGTTCTGCGCAATCCAGCTTGCATATGTCCGATCGCGCATCGCATTGGCCGCGTCGATCATCTGGCTCATGCTCGCAGCCACAGCGGTCAATGAGAATGCCACGATGGTCAGTGCAACCATGACTTCAATCAACGTGAAGCCCCGGGAACGGCGGCCAGCTCGACGGCGCAAATGGAAACGCCTAGATCTCATCATTTTCACCGAAACGAATCTGGCCAAGCGCATCGCCTCGCATGATCAGTTCATAGTCCGTCTGCGGGCGACGTATCCGAATCTCATACACGCTCGCCTCACCGCTGGCGAAAACAAACAGGTGCGGCAGGTAGGGCCGCACGCCTGATACGATCATGGATTCGGGGTCGTCTGCCAGGTCTTTTGGATCTTCTTCGAGCGGAATGAGCCTGTCGTCGATGTACAGGGAAAACTCGACGCCTTCCGGCAGGAAACGCAAGCGGTAGAGCTCGTCGAATGGCACCTCGGCCCACTGGCGCGTCAACGGATCAAACTCGACGAAACGGTAGGACGACCTCATCAATTCGACGCCGAATTCCCGACCCTGCATCATGGCATCGTCCTGTGCCATTTCGATCAGGGTCGCGAGGCGTCGACGCTCCTTGTCGAGCTGGTCATCCTCACCGATAACACCAACCGAGAGCAGCGCAATGGACACAATCGTCGCCACGATGACGACGACCACCATAATCTCGATCAGCGTGAAGCCGCGTTGCTGTTGCCGACAATGCATCAGTAAATGGACGTCAAGGCTGGCGTGCCTCGAGGCGGGGGCTACTCTGAATCCCAGTTCCCGATGTCAGCATCCGGTCCTTCGCCACCGGGCCGACCGTCGCGGCCCAGCGTATAGATATCGATTTCACGGTTGTTGCCCGGGTTGAGGTACAGGTAAGGATTGCCCCAGGGATCTTTTGGCAGCCGGTCGAGATAGCCACCAGGTTTCCAGTTCCGAATCGTGGGGTCATTAGGCTGGGTAACGAGTGCCTCGATTCCTTGCTCGGTAGAGGGGTAGGAGAAATTATCGAGGCGATAGAACTTGAGCGCGTTTTCGATGTTTGAGATTTCCGCCTTGGCTTTGGTGATTTGGGCATCGTCCACGCGGCCGATGACATTCGGCGCCACGATCGCGGCCAGGATGCCGATAATGATCACGACAACCATAATTTCAATAAGCGTAAAACCGGCCTGTCGCGAGGCGCGGCCAAACGTTCGGGAATATTCCATCACTTGTTGTTGCTCCAGGCGGTCCCCATTGGCGCAGGAACCGCTGCATTGACTCTGACAATATAAACGTCAGTATATCAAACATGGGGTTAGACAAAGTTCGCAGAAGCACCAATTTACGCCATTGCTGGATCGGCTTTGGCATTCTCGCTGTTATCAGTTTATTGCTGGAACTCGGCGGCGATGGGGTGCGTCTCGCCCTGGCCTACAATCGCGCGGCGGTAGAGGCCGGCGAATTCTGGCGATTGCTCACCGGTCATTTTGTGCATCTTAGCCTGACGCACCTCGTGTTGAACCTGATAGGTCTGGCGCTCGTCGTCTGGATTGTCGGCCATGCCTACACCTGGTCGAGGTGGTTGTTCGTCGTCTTGCTGAGCATCGTGGCAATCGACATTGGCTTCTGGTTTATCTACACCGAACTGGGCTGGTACGTCGGGATCTCGGGCTTCCTGAACGGGATTCTCGCCGCTGGACTGGTTATCGGTATCGCGAACCGCGAATGGGAGAGTATTGCGCTGGCCCTGGTCGTCCTGGTCAAACTGACCTGGGAGCAAACGGTCGGCCCGATGCCGGGCTCCGAAGCCACCTCCGGCGGCGCCGTCGTGGTCGACGCACATATCTATGGCGCTGCCGGCGGCCTGCTCGCTGCCGCCCTGATCTGGCGTAGAGTAAGATCCACCGCATCGATATAATGCGCCGCACCCTGATCGGGTCGAATTCAAACTGAGGATTGCACATGAGTCAGCTTTTTAACGCCACGGCACTTGATGGCGAAATCGCACTGGTTACGGGCGCGTCGCGCGGAATCGGTGCTTCCATAGCCGCTGGCCTCGCCGCGGCGGGCGCCCGCGTGATCGGGACCGCCACGAGCCAGGCGGGCGCCGATGGCATTTCGGCTGCGCTGGGAGACAAGGGCAGGGGAATCGTACTCAACGTCTCCGATGAAGAGTCGGTTGCCGCGGCACTGAAGGATATCCAGGGTAACGAGGGTAGTCCGTCAATCCTCGTCAATAATGCCGGGATAACGCGGGACAACCTCCTGATGCGCATGAAACAGGAGGAATGGGACGACGTGATAGCGGCAAACCTGACCGGCGTCTTTCGCCTCAGCAAAGGCTGCCTGCGCGGCATGATGAAGGCGAAGAAAGGACGCATTATCAACATCGCATCCGTCGTCGCCGTCATGGGCAACCCGGGACAGGCCAACTACGCAGCGACCAAGGCTGGCATGATCGGATTTTCGAAATCCCTGGCCAAGGAAATCGGCTCTCGTGGAATTACTGTCAATGTCGTCGCGCCCGGTTTTATCGACACGGATATGACCAAGGAATTGCCCGAAGAGAACCGTGCGGCCATGTTGAGCCAGGTGCCGTTGGGACGGCTTGGAGCGAGTGACGATATTGCGAATGCGGTCCTGTTTCTGGCATCAAGGGGAGGCGCCTACATCACGGGCGAGACCCTGCACGTCAATGGCGGCATGGTGATGGACTAAAAGCTGTAGATTGGGCGATTCGATTAACATACAATGGCACCCCACGTCCGGGGTGTACCTTGAAAAATCAAGGACTTAGCCCAAAACGGAGCTGGAATTTCAGCGTGATACAGCGCTGTGAACAAATGAATTTAGAGTCTTCTCAGGAGAAGCAACCACTATGAGCAGTATCGAAGAACAAGTGAAAAGCATTGTTGCAGAGCAACTCGGCGTTAAAGAAGACGAGGTGACAAGCGGTGCTTCTTTTGTCGATGATCTGGGCGCTGACTCGCTCGACACCGTCGAGCTGGTAATGGCACTTGAAGAGGAGTTCGAAACCGAAATCCCCGACGAGGAAGCCGAAAAGATCACCACGGTCCAGCTGGCCATCGACTTCATCAAAGCTCGCCAGAGCGACAGCTAAGCATGCAGGCGCGGCGGTGGTCGCCGCGCCTCATCTTTCAGTTCCGTATGGCAGTCCTGCCATCAACACACGGATAGATTCTTGAGTAAACGACGCGTCGTAATCACCGGTATGGGCATAGTCTCGCCCGTAGGTAGCACCTTGGATGATGCCTGGCGTAACGTTTCCGAAGGCAATTCCGGCACGGTTCTCGTCGAGGACTTCGACGCGAGTACCTACCCGACGCGCATCGCCGGGGTAGTGCAGGGTTTCGATGTCGATTCTTACCTCCCGAAGAAGGACCAGCGCAAGAATGATCCGTTCATCCACTATTGCGTAGGCGCAACCGTAGACGCGATTCGCGACTCGGGCCTCGAAATCACGGAAGAAAACGGACACCGCGTTGGTGTTGCACTTGGTGCGGGAATCGGTGGCCTCAAAACTATCGAAGACAATCACGCCAAATTGATGGCCGGCGGCGTGCGCAAAGTATCACCGTTTTTTATTCCGGGCAGCATTATCAATATGGCGTCCGGACAGGTGAGCATTCTCGAACATATTACCGGGCCGAATATCTCGATCGTCACGGCCTGCGCAACGTCGACGCACTGCATTGGGCTCGCAGCCCGCAGCATCGAACACGGCGATGCCGATGTGATGCTGGCCGGTGGCGGTGAACACGCGACGACACCGCTGGCGATGGCCGGCTTTTGTTCTGCGCGGGCCATGTCGACGCGGAACGACGACCCCAAAGGCGCAAGTCGACCATACGACATCGATCGCGATGGCTTCGTCCTGAGCAATGGCGCAGGAACCGTTGTACTCGAGGAGTACGAACATGCCAAAGCACGCGGCGCGAATATCTACGCGGAGCTCACCGGCTTCGGTATGAGCAGTGACGCCTACCACATCACGTTACCGCCGGCCGATGGCGAAGGGGCACGCAAATGCATGGCGGCGGCCATCCAGGACGCGGGCATTGATCCGACCGATATCGATTACGTCAATACACACGGCACATCGACTCCGGCAGGCGATATCGGCGAAACCAACGCCGTCAAGCTGGCGCTTGGCGCGCACGCGAAGGACGTGATGATCAGTTCGACCAAGTCGACAACGGGCCACATGCTGGGTGCCGCTGGTGTGGTCGAGGCCATATTCTCCATTCAGGCCATTAACAACCAGGTCATCCCACCGACCATCAACCTGGAAAATCAGGATCCGGAGTGCGACCTCGATTACACACCCAATGTCGCACGGGAAACAAAGGTTCGGACGGTCTTGTCCAACTCGTTCGGCTTTGGTGGCACAAACGGAAGCTTGATTCTTCGAGCTGTTGATTAATCGTATTCGCGAGATCGCGGGTCCGTCGGACCTGCGGCAACTCCATCGCGAAAACCCGTCGCGCTATCCATTCCTGCTGCAAAGTACAACGCCGGGCGGAGAGCTTGGACGCTACGATATCCTGTTCGCGTTTCCGGGCGACGCGCTTGTCGCACGAACCGGCGAGTCTTTTCTCGATGCGCTCGACGAGCGCTGGGCTGCTGAGAGACAAGGCCAGAGCGGCAGTGACCTGCCGTTTACGGGTGGCTGGTTCCTTTACCTTGGATACGAACTCGCGCAACAGGTCGAACCGGGGCTCAGTCTTGAGCGTGACCCGATTCTGCCTGCCGCATTTGCCGTGCGTTGTCCGACGGCGCTGATTTACAACCACGAAGACAAGCAGTGCTATCTCGTTTGCGAAACACCTGGATGCGTCAACCGGGAGCAGTTACTCGCCGACATCGCATCCCTGGACCGCGACAAACATGCCGCTGTCTCCACGGTGGTTTCAGTCGAGGAACAGGAACCTGCCGACTTTACCGATGC
>CAZKZE010000018.1:22053-39674 GCA_964557165.1 uncultured Woeseiaceae bacterium | reverse complement strand
CCCGAGATCGTGATCAGGTCCGCATAGGCCTTGACCACGCCGGCGGCAATCGTTCCAACGCCCGGTTCGGCAACGAGCTTGACCGAAACCAGCGCCTCGGGGTTCACCTGCTTGAGGTCGAAGATCAGTTGTGCGAGATCCTCGATCGAGTAAATATCGTGATGCGGCGGCGGCGAGATCAGGCCTACGCCCGGTTTCGCGTAGCGCAGCTTCGCGATCATCTCGTTGACCTTGTGACCGGGCAGCTGGCCACCTTCACCCGGCTTCGCGCCCTGCGCGATCTTGATCTGGATAACTTCTGCGTTGACGAGGTACTCCGCGGTAACGCCGAAGCGGCCCGATGCGACCTGCTTTATTTTGGACATCCGTTCGTTGCCGTAGCGCGACGGGTCCTCGCCGCCTTCACCCGAGTTGGAGCGCGCACCGATGCGGTTCATCGCGATCGCGAGCGCCTCGTGCGCTTCCGGCGACAGCGCACCCAGGGACATGCCGGCGCTGTCAAAGCGCGGCAGGATAGCCTCGACAGGCTCGACCTCGTCCAGCGGAATCGCATCACCGGCAGGCGTGATTTCCATGAGGTCACGCAGCGTCGCAACCGGACGTTCATTGACGAGCCTCGCATACTCCCGATAGCGCTCGAAATCGCCGCTGCGCACAGCCGATTGCAGTGTCGCGATGACGTCCGGGTTGTAGCAATGGTATTCGCCGCCGTGCACATACTTGTAAAGGCCGCCCTGGCCGATGGTTTCGCGCGGCTCCCACGCTGCCTCGGCCAGTTGCTTCTGGTCGTACCACAGATCGTCGAAATTGCTTCCCTGGATGCGCGACGTCGTGCCCGTGAAGCAACGCTCCACGACCTCGTCACTCAGGCCTACGATTTCGAACAACTGGGCCCCGCGATAACTCGAGATCGCAGAGATCCCCATTTTCGACATGATCTTGAACAGCCCTTTGCGAATGCCGCGGCGATAGCTACGGCCCAGCTGTTTCTGCCGGTCGGTGTTGCCACGCGTCGCAATGTCATGCAGCGACTGGTACACGAGGTACGGGTACACCATCGTCGCACCGTAGCCAATCAGGCATGCGATCTGGTGTGCGTCACGCGCAACGCCGGTCTCAACGACAATATTGCAATCACAGCGGAGACCCGTCTGCACGAGATGATGATGCACCGCACCGGTTGCGAGCAACGCATGCACCGGCAGCTTGCCTCTCTCGAGATAACGGTCGCTGAGCATGACAATGAGCTTGCCGTCGCGCACGCCCTGTTCAGCCTGTGCACAGATTTGGTCGAGTGCCTGCGTCAGGCTCAGGCTTTCGTCGACATTCAGGTCGATGAACGTATGGCCGTCCTCGAACATGTCAGGGCCGAGCAACTGCCTGAGCTTCGCCTGTGACAAGACCGGCGAGTTGAGAATGATCTGCTCAGCGTGCTTCGGGCCGATGTCGAACAAGCTCGATTCGCCGCCGACGTTCGTCTGTAGCGACATGACGATGCGCTCGCGCAAAGGGTCGATCGGCGGGTTCGTAACCTGCGCGAACTGCTGCCGGAAATAGTCGAACGGTGAGCGCACCTTGTTCGACAGCACCGCCATCGGCGTGTCGTCGCCCATCGAGCCGACCGCTTCCATCTCGGCCTTCGCGAGCACGGCAATGACTTCATTAATCTCCTCGCGGGTGAGATTGAACATCTTCTGGTACGCCGCCAGCGTCTCCGCATCAAAGGGTTCGGCGACCGTTCGGGTGTCGACAAGCAGCGAGTCGAGGTAGCGAACGCCCCGCTTCAACCATTTCTTGTAAGGCGCCCGCGTCTTGAGGATGTCGTGTATCTCGTCGTTGTCGAGTAACACGCCATTGACAAGATCGACGGCGAGCATCTCGCCGGGTCCGAGTCGTCCTTTCTCAACGACATCCTTTTCCTTGTATTCGTAGACGCCGACTTCCGACGCGATAGTCAGATGACGGTCTTTCGTGATCACGTAGCGTGCCGGACGCAGGCCGTTACGGTCGAGGCAGCAGGCCGCGTAACGCCCGTCGGTCAGCACGATGCCGGCCGGTCCGTCCCACGGTTCCATCTGGCAATCGTAGAACTCATAGAACGCGCGCACGTCGGGATCGATGTTCTCGACGGTCTGCCAGGCTGGCGGAATCAATATGCGCATAGCCTGGATGACGTCCATACCGCCCGCACGCATGACCTCGAGCATGTTGTCGAGACTCGATGAATCCGAGCCCGTCAGTGACACGATCGGATCGAGGTCCGAGATGTCATCGAGCTTGTCCGAAACGAAATTCTTGGCGCGCGCGATCGCCCAGTTGCGATTACCCCGGATCGTGTTGATCTCGCCATTGTGGGCCAGGAAACGGAAGGGCTGCGCCAGCCGCCACTCGGGCAGCGTGTTCGTCGAGAAGCGCTGGTGGAATACACAAACAGACGACTCGAGGCGCGGATCACGAAGGTCCGGGTAAAACTCGGGGAGCGCCGCGGGCATGATCATGCCCTTGTAGCTGATCGTGACCGACGACAGGCTTGCGATGTAGGTCTCGTCGTCGCTCATCCGTTTCTCGGCCCTGCGGCGGGCAAGAAACAGTTTGCGGTTGAACGAGCCACGCGGCATCCCTGCAGGCGCATTGACGTAGACCTGCTGGATTTCGGGCAGCGTTGCCAACGCCTGCTCGCCGCAGGCCGACGGGTCAACCGGCACCTCTCGCCAGCCCGCCACCTCGAGCCCGGTAGCCGCGATTGCGGCGTCGATCGTCCTGCGCGCGGCCTCGGCCGTCGCCGGGTCACGGCTCAGGAACACGGTGCCGGCGGCGAAGCGCTTGCTCAGCTCGAAGCCGAGTTCCTCACCGACGATGCGCAGAAAGGCCTCCGGAAACTTGATCAGCAAGCCGCAGCCATCACCGGTCTTGCCGTCGGCAGCGACCGCGCCACGATGGGTCAGGCGCGCCAGCGCCTCGATCGCCGTTTCCACCACCCAGTGGCTTGGCAAATCGTCGAGGTTGGCGATCAATCCGAAGCCGCAACTGTCGCGATGCTGTTCAGGATCGAGCAGGGTTTTTGAAGAGTGCTCTGTCATGCGCGCTGTAGAGATCGCCCGAAAGCGGTCCCTGTCTAAGGATCTTATAGAGTTGGCGCAAAGCGCCGCGAACTAATCAGTATAGATCACGTCCGCGCGGACCGCATTGGTTGCTCTGGAAACCTCTTCAGTCGAGGCGAATCGAGCCATTCGTTCGATATTTCAAGGTCGGAACCAGCGGAACATCGACGCCGAATTCACCCTTGAGCTCGTAGGGTATGGCGCTCCGATTGCCGTCGCGCATGAGCGTCAGAAGCTGCGGTGCGGTCGATAGCAAATCGAGTTCCACGCTGATCGCAAAATCCGCTGCGCCGCCGGCTGGTATCGACATATCGCAGGGCGTTTCCCCGCTCGCGAATAGCTGGCCGTCCAGCTTGAGCCCATACTTGATGTTGGTGAGCGGCAGCGGGAACGGATTGGGATTGCTAACGTCGAAAGTAAGCAGGAATGTCTGGGCCTGGAAGCCGAGGCCGACAACCTGGATATCGCGTAGTTCCACGACAGGCTTGCTGATGGCACCCTCGGGAATCGAGGCACAGCCGCCGAGCCAGGTCAGCCCCAGAAGGAGCGCCATAATAGTGTGTCGTCTACCGTAGTTCATGGCCCAATTCACCCCAGCGTGCAGCTATAAGCTGCCACTCATCTGAATCTTTCTCAAGCTCGAACTCGAACCGGTACGCATCCGCGCTGAATCCCAGTGCGCCATCGTGGGTGCCGGCCATGCCGATCGTCATCAGGATCTTGGCAGCGGTCTCGTCGTACACCGTGATTTCCTCGATCGTCGATAGCAATTTGATATTGCTCATCCTGAGGAAGTACACGCGCAGCATATTCTCGATGTCACTTCGTTCGTTGCCACGTGTATCGGCATAGGACGACGCGATCATGCCAACAAGTCTGCGCCGCTCCTTGTCCCCGGCCGCTTCCATTCCGTCAGCTACCCAGGTACGCAGCTCCTCTTCCGGTTCGGACGCCGGCTCACCACAGCCGCCCAGCACCAGCGCAGCCAGTGTAAGTGTGCACAACGTTCGGGTGAGCCTGTTCATCATCTGCTAAAGTCTACTGGCAACGAAGGTCCTAATTGGTCAAATTCGCCCAAAATGTGACGAGGTTCTCACTAAATGTCAGTCAAGCTACTCAGCGAAAGCATGGGCTCTACGATGACCGACGACGATCAGGCCAAAATCGAGCGGATTTTGTCGTTCTGGTTCAAGGAACAGGAGCTGTCCGCGCCCCAGATTGACCGGCGCATGGACATCTGGTTTGGCGGAGACTCGGTCTTGGATCACGAAATCGAGAAGGAGTTTTCCGACGACATCGAGCGGGCCAGTGAGGGCAAGCTCGATCACTGGACCGACGAACCGCACGGGCGCCTGGCGGTGATTCTCTTGCTCGATCAGTTCCGCCGAAACATCTTCCGCGGCACGGTGAAGGCTTTCTCGCATGACAAGGTCGCGCTGAAGCTCTGCGTCGAAGGCGCCATGGAAAAGAAGGACAAGGGGCTGACACCGATTGAGCGTGTGTTCTTCTACATGCCTCTGCAACATGCCGAATCTCGCAAGGTACAGGCCAAATCGGTCGAGCTGTATGAGCGGCTTGCCGAGTCCGTGTCACCGACGCTGCAGGAAACGTTCCTGACGGTCGCGCAGTTCGCCGAACTGCACAAGGACATCATCGATCAGTTCGGGCGCTTTCCGCACCGTAACAGCCTGCTCGGGCGCGAGAACACACCAGAAGAAGACGAGTACCTCGCGGGCGACAGCCCCGACTTCGGCCAGGGCGGCTAGACGGGAGCTACCGGGCCCGCGACAGGCGATTGAAGCGCCAGGTCAGCAGGACGGCCGCAAGCGTGAGACCGACGATAAACGCCGCCCAGATCCGGTTCGCCGGCAACTGGTAGGTAATCGTTGCCATGTAGGCCAGCGGGAACGCCACAACCCAGAACGAGAAGATATTGATCGCCATCGGGAACGCCGTGTCCTTGTAGGCACGCAAAACGGCCGCGGCTGAAATCTGCACGCCATCGGCTACCTGGAACAGCGCCGCGACCAGCAACAGGCTGAGCGCGATGCCGGTAACGACGACGTCGTCCGTGTAGAACTTGATAATGAAGTCCCTAAATACGAGCAACACGAGCGCGGAAAACGCCATGAACAGGGCGCTCATCGTAATGCCCGCGAATCCTGCCGTGCGGGCATCGGCAGTGCGGCCTGCGCCGAGCATGTGCCCGACCTGAACGGTCGTTGCCGAGCTCAGTGCCAGCGGAATCATGAACATCGCCGATGCATAGCTGATTGCGATCTGGTGTGCGGCCGTGATCTCGACGCCCCGCGTCCCGACCATGATCGAAACAACCGCGAACAGGCCAACCTCCGCGGTGATCATGATCGAGATCGGCACGCCAAGCTTGATGACCTCCGCGAACAGCGACGGACGAAATTGTCCGATCCTCGTGAATATCTCGAGCTTCTTCAGCTTCGGGCTGATGGTCATGTAGAAAGAAAGCGCGAAGAACACAATCCACATCGTGATAGCGCTCGCATACGCACAGCCTTCGACACCCAGGGCCGGCGCGCCGAAGTGCCCGAACATCAATATGTAGTTCAGGAATACATTGCAGATCAGCGAGAATACTGACGTAAACATGATCGGGCGCGTGTAGCCGATTCCTTCGGACGTAAATCGCAGCGCGATGAACATCAGGATGCCGGGGGCCCCAAAGAGGAGCGCCCGGAGGTACTCGACAGTCAGGTCACGAAACCCGGTATCGATGCCGATAAATGTCAGGACTGGTTCCGCCAGCGGCCGACCGCTCAACAGGATGACAACGCCCAGTGCGAAGCCGAGATAGAGGCCGTGGCGCGTGTACCGGCCAATCTTGTTGGCCTCCCCGGCCCCGTAGTGACGCGCGATAATCGGCGACAGCGCCATCAGGACACCCATGCAAGCCGAGAACGCCAGCATCCAGGTATTGTGTCCCACAGAAACGGCCGCAAGTGCATCCGCGCCCAGCCGGCCCGACATGACCGTATCCGCAAGCCCCATCCCTGCGACCGCGAGAAAATTTATGATCAGCGGACCACCGATGCGGGCGATCGAAACAGACTGGGAACGGAATGACGCGGAGATCAGGGTCATGCGCGCATCTTAACCTACCGGTTAAGTCATTGAATGGTGTAAAGTTGCGTCGCCCCTGAGTTAATACCGGAACGGAGATTTAGGTATGTTGCACGACGGACGAGCTATACGGGTTGCTGTGGTGGGTGGATCACGCATTCCTTTTTGCCGCTCTCATTCGATGTATCGGGACTATTCGAACAAGGACCTGATGACCGCCGCTCTCGACGGCCTTATCAATAAGCTCGACCTGAAGGGTCAGACGCTTGGCGACGTCGCCGTAGGTGCGGTCGTCAAACATTCGAGAGACTGGAACCTCGCTCGCGAAAGCGTCATCGAGTCTGGACTTAACATACGTACGCCGGCGGTCGACGTACAGCGCGCCTGCGGCACCAGCTTCGAAGCCGCGATCATGATTGCCAACAAGATTGCGCTGGGCCAGATCGAATCCGGAATCGCCGGCGGCACGGACACAGTGAGCGACGCACCCATCGTGTACAACGATGACTACCGGCGCATGCTCCTCGACATGCATGCCGCGCACTCGCCACTTGAGCGCATCAAGCCCATCTTTCGCTTTCGGCCGCGATTCCTGAAACCGGAGTTCCCCGGGGTTGCGGAACCGCGCACCGGCCTGTCCATGGGCGAGAGCACAGAGCTCACGGCCAAGGAGTGGGACGTGCAGCGCGAACACCAGGATCAACTGGCATTAGCGAGCCATATGAAAGCGGCTGCAGCCTACGACGAAGGATTCTACGAAGACCTCGTCATACCGTTTGACGATGTCGAGGAAGACAACAACATTCGTCGTGACTCGACCTTCGAGAAACTGTCAGCCCTGAAGCCTGCGTTCGATCGAAGCGGAGAAGGGACGATGACGGCCGGCAACAGTACACCGCTGACCGATGGCTCTGCCGCCGTACTTTTCGCAGCAGAAGACTGGGCACGCAAGAAGAACCTGCCGATACTCGCGTACCTGACGTTTGTAAAAGTCGCCGCAGTTGATTTCATCGACAGCGAGGGCCTGCTCATGGCGCCTGCGTATGCCGTGTCCGACATGCTCAAGGAAGCGAACCTGAATTTGCAGGACTTTGACTTCTACGAGATTCACGAGGCATTCGCCGCGCAGACAATCGCGACACTCAAGGCCTGGCAGTCCGAGGGGTTCTGCCGGGACAAACTCGGCCGCAATGAGCCCATGGGCCCGATCGATCTGTCACGCATGAATATGAAGGGTGGCAGTATTGCGATGGGTCACCCATTCGCTGCGACGGGCGCGCGCATTATAGGTTCCCTTGCCAAGATGCTCCGCGAAAAAGGGTCCGGGCGCGGCTTGATTTCCGTGTGCACGGCCGGCGGCATGGGCATGTCCGCGATAATGGAAGCGGCCTAACGTCTCTTCTGTAAGGCATCGAGTGCCTTCTCGAATCGCTGCCTGGCCTGTGCGGTCATGCCGCCGCGCTTCTCCTCGCTAACCACGAACGCCTCGATTCTGCCGACGATTTCATCCATGTCCGCGTCGGGAAAGGGCATCGGGTGCTCGAGATCCGGCGGCGCGTTCTCCAGCGCACCGAACAGGTTGATCCAGCGCTCGCTTTGCTTGCCGACGGCGAGCAAGCGATAGAACTGGGTACCCGGCACTCCTTTCTCGCCAGATGCGAGACTGACAATACCCGCGACCAGGGAAAGCGGCACAAGGATGAGGTCACGCAGTCCATCGACGATGAGCTTCACCTGGAGAACGGCGACGTCGCGGATCAGGGTCCAGCGGCCAGACACATCGTCCTGGGCTTCGGGTAATTCATTCATGGCAGCTTCGCAGTACAAATCTCAATCAAGACAAGTGATTATAGTCAATGCGCTGGATCGCGGCGGACCTTTCCAGTAGTGTTGGCCGGGTCACAACCGGTTGCCGGACAATGCCGACATACCAGCCTACGCCCGAGTACGAACACGGCTCGACCGATTTCACGGGGATACTCCTCGTTAATCTGGGAACCCCGGAAGCCCCGACGACGGCGGCTGTTAGGCGTTTTCTCAAACAGTTCCTTGCCGACCCGCGTGTCATCGAATACCCGCGCCTGCTCTGGTGGCTCATTCTCAACGGCATAATCCTGCGTATTCGGCCTTCGCGCTCGGCCGCAGCGTATCGCGAGATATGGACTGACGACGGCTCGCCGCTAATGTTGCACTCACGCAATATTGCCGACGGCGTGCGCGAACGGATGGAGGCCAGGGGCAATTACCGGGTCGAGCTTGGCATGACCTACGGAGAACCGTCCATCAGCTCGGCCACCGACAAACTGCAGCTCGCGGGAGCGCGTCGCCTGCTGGTTCTGCCGCTGTATCCGCAGTACTCGGGGACAACCACGGCGTCCGTCTTCGATGCTGTGTCCAACAAAATGCAGAGCATGCGCTGGATTCCGGAAGCACGCTTCATCAACCAGTATCACGATGAGGACGGCTACATCCAGGCGCTCGCATCGAGTATCCGCGAGTACTGGCAGGAGAACGGGCGTGGCGACCATCTCTTGTTGTCATTCCACGGCGTGCCGCAGTACACGCTGGACGGCGGTGATCCTTACCATTGTCATTGCCAGAAGACAGGACGGCTCGTATCCGAAGCTCTTGATCTGAAGGAGGGCGAGTGGACACTGTCGTTCCAGTCGCGCGTCGGCCGCGAAGAATGGCTGAAGCCCTACACCGACGAGACGGTAAAGGAACTGGGCAAGCGTGGTATGAGCCGCCTCGACGTTGCCTGCCCGGGATTCTCCACGGATTGCCTGGAGACGCTGGAGGAAATCGCGATGCAAAACGCGGCGTTCTTCACCGCGGCCGGTGGCGAGTCCCTGCACTACATCCCGGCGCTGAATGCGCGCGATGATCATGTCGAATTCCTGACCGGACTCGTCGAGCGCAATATCGAAGGATGGGGATCGGAAGAATGAGTACGATCGGCCGATTCCTCGAATTTTCGGTGCAGTCACGTGACATTCTCGAGTCCCTGCACTTCTACAAGACACTTGGCTTCGCCGAGCTTGAGACCAACGATGTCTACTCGCACAAGTACGCCGTGGTTAGCGACGGCGAACTCAACATCGGCCTGCACGAAAGGGAATTTGACGCGCCGGCTATAACCTTCGTGCAGCAGGACCTTGCAAAGCACGCGCGCAGAATGGCTGACCACGGTTACGACTTCGACACACTGCAACTGGACGAGGATGCGTTCAATCATCTCGGGTTTCGGGATCGCGATGGCCACGCCGTTATCATGGTCGAGGCACGTACCTTCCACCTGAGTGAGGATGCGGAGAACGACTCGCTGTGCGGCAGCTGGTTCGAGCTGACCTTGCCGGTGCGCGACACGGTGCGTGCCGCGCGCTTCTGGGCGCCCGTCGCGCCGACCTTGCTGGAGATGCGAGAAGAACCAACGTATCACATGCGCTTCGATGCCACGGGCGTCGCGCTCGGACTGTCGGAGAGCATCGCGCTCAGTGCACCGTCCCTGTGCTTCCGTTGCCCCGATCGTCATGGACTCATGGGAGTGCTCGAACAGCGAGGCATCAGGCACGAGAAGTTCCCGGGTTTTGAAGGTGCGTTCGTTGCGATCAGGGCGCCGGAAGGAACGACACTCTACGCGTTCGAGGAAGACTTCCTTGGCGAAGCCTACGAGGTTGACGAGTCGGGCGACGCCGCCGATTTTCCCAGGTAGCTGTCGCTTACGTTCCCGGGAACTCGACCCAGAAGATCCCCCTGAAGTCACCGTCACTGAACCCGGTCGCCTCGTCGTCCGGGTACAGCTCCTCAATCTTCACGGCAATATTGGGCGGAAGCTGTGCTCCATGGCAGATCAGGCACATCGTCTGAACCATGATCGGCTCGACATAGCCAACCTTGTCCTTCTCAAGCTCCACCGCGACAGGGTCGGTTTGCGTACCTGCAACGTAGGCCTGCAGGAAAGGTACGGCCCATTCCGGCGCGACATTTTCCGAATTACGCAGCTTGTGGCTGCTACGACCCATCGATACGCCGTCGATCGATAGCTCGCCCGCGATCAATGGCGCAGCGGTATTACAAGCACTGATCGCCTCGTCTGGCCCGGACTCCATGCCCCCGATAAGCGCGGCCTTCAAATTCTTCTTGAACGGCGCGAGCAGGGCAGCGCCTTCGGCCTCGTGATCTACGACAGGCTTGGTGCATGCAGCCAGCACAACGACAAATACGGACACAATAACGAAACGGATAAACATCGGCGATCTCTACAGAAGGTTACGAATAAGCTCCTGCGCCCGTCCCAGGTAAGCACTGCCGAACAGGTTCAGGTGATTGAGCACATGATACAGCTGGTAGAGGTCGCAACGCTCACGGTGGCCCGGCTCGAGCGGCCACGCATCTTCATACGCCTCGTAGAACGCGCTTCCGAAGCCTCCAAACAGCCTTGTCATTGCGAGGTCGGATTCCCGGTCGCCGTAATAAACAGCCGGGTCAAAGATGACAGGCTCGCCGTCGCAGCTGCCCCAGTTGCCACCCCACAGGTCACCGTGCAACAGGGACGGCGCCGGGTCATGATCTGCAAAGAAAAACGGCAGGCGCTTGAGCAGTTGCGCACCTTGCTCCTGGAGCCGGCCGGTATAACCGTTCTGCGCCGCCAACCGAAACTGGAAGCCCAGGCGATGCTCGCGAAAGAAACCAACCCAGTCGTCGGACCAGTCATTGTGCTGCGGCGTCAAACCGATCGTGTTGTCGCGGTGCCAGCCATACCGGTCAGCGGTCACATTGTGCAGCGCCGCAAGCTGTTCGCCCATGCGGTGTTCGACTTCGCGCGAGGGGCGCTGCAAGTCAAGGCGCTCGATTTCGATAAATGCCTGGCCGCCATCGACGCCACACGCGATGACTTCTGGTACACGGATGACGCCGGGCTTCGCGAGCTCGACCAGGCCTTCCGCCTCTGCGGCAAACATGTCTGCCGAAGATGCCGGTCCACTCTTGCGAAAGCCCATGGTCCTAGTGCCGATAGATATCCGAGACACGCTCGGCCTGGCGGCGGAGCGCCGTACCAATTCCAGCCTCATCATAAAGCGCGTTGATATCACCGAGTTGCGGTGCGGAGGGTTGTAGCGCTTCTTCCGCATCCTCGATGGGGGCATCGCAGGCGATACCCGTAAGCTGCCGCGCGAGCATCGCATCGTCGCGATGCGTCTCGAGTTTTGCGGCCAGCGTCTTGGCACCGCGAATGTTCACTTCATGGACGCGATCGAGGTTGTCGTAGATTTCCTCGAGACTGCCGAAATGTTTGAGCAATCCTTCCGCGGTCTTCTTGCCGACGCCCGGCACACCCTTGATGTTGTCGACCGCATCGCCGGCCAATGCCAGGAAGTCCGCAATCTGCTCCGGCCAGACACCAAACGAGTCGGGAATCTGGTCGTAACCGAGCTTTCCTTTGCCCGCGAAATCCCAGAACACATCGTCTTTCGCGAGCATCTGGGCCAGGTCCTTGTCACGCGTGACAATCGTCGACGGGCGGCCCTGCCGCCGACCGTGCTCAACCAGCGTGCCAATCAGGTCGTCAGCCTCGTAGCGCGGGCTCGCGCATTCCATCAGGCCCATTGCACGCACGAAACGCCGGCATTGCCCGAACTGGCGCTTGAGTTCGGGCGGCGCCGGATCGCGGTTCGCCTTGTACTCGGGAAATATCTCCGTGCGAAACGATTTCGACAAACTCTCATCGAACAGCACCGCCACGTACTCCGGAGTGACCTGCTCCATGAAGTCGCCAATAAAGCGGCAGAACCCGTACAAGGCATTAATGGGATTACCTGCGTCGTCGACCATATCCTCGGGCATCGAGTAGTAGGCCCGAAACACGTAGACGCTGGCGTCGATTAGATATTGCATGGGTATTGCATTAATCGTGGAAGTGCACTTCCACGATTTCGTCGCCATTTTCGAGATGGTCCGAAAGCCTCGCATGCAGCGGGCTCGATCGTGGAATATGTGCGAGCAGGTATTGCATCTGGTCGGCCAGTACGCGGCGACCTTTCAGATAGATGTACTCGGCGTAGTTCGGCGTAAACGGTACCGCGATCAGTTCCATCGCTGCCTGTTCGGGTGTGCGACCACCCTTATAGTTATTGCAGCGCCGGCATGCCGTCGCGACATTGTTCCACGTATCCCGGCCCCCGTGCGAGACCGGCGTGATGTGGTCGCGCGTCAGGTCACGGGTCATGTAGCGCATGCCGCAATAGAGACAGAGGTTTGCATCACGCTTGAACAAAGTACGGTTATTCAAAGGTGGCACGTACTTGTCGCGATTCCTCGAAAGGCTCTTGCTGGTGCCGTGCGTCGCGATAATTGAATTGACATCGATGCGGCTGCGCTTGCCGTCGATCGAGCTATACCCGCCGAATACAGAGTAAAGGAGTGTGCCGCAGTCATACGCTACCTGCTCGGCGTGGTAGAGACGCACCGCTTCGCGGTAGTCGATCCACTCGAGCGGCATTCCGGCAACATCGGTTCTCAGCACCTGTTGCGATATATCGGAAGCTGTTCCTGCGAGCATAAGCAACTCCAAAGCTTATGCTCGCATTATTACAGTAATTACAGGTTCTTTAAAACCTCGTCGAGTGTTGCTTTTGCATCACCGAACAACATGCGCGTGTTATCGAGGAAGAACAGCGGATTCTGGACACCTGCATAACCCGTCGCCATGCTGCGTTTCAGCACGATCGACGTTGTACCTTTCCAACACTCGAGTACCGGCATTCCCGCGATCGGGCTGTCGGGATCCGTCAGTGCAGACGGGTTCACGATGTCATTCGCGCCGATCACGACCGATACATCAACGTCGGGGAAATCGTCGTTGACCTCGTCCATCTCGAACACGATGTCGTAGGGAACCTTCGCCTCGGCCAGCAGTACGTTCATGTGTCCCGGCATGCGTCCTGCAACAGGGTGGATACCGAAGCGCACATTGACACCTTTCTCACGCAGCGTCTTCGTAATCTCGAAGACCGTATGCTGTGCCTGCGCTACCGCCATGCCGTATCCTGGAATGATCATGACTTCCTTGGCGCTCGCCAGGAGTTCTGCGGTCTCGATGGGGTCGATCGGCACGACTTCGCCCTGATCCTCATCACCGCTGGCGGCTGGAGCGCCGCCACCAGTACCGAAGCCACCGGCAATTACTGCGAGGAACTTGCGGTTCATCGCGCGGCACATGATGTAACTCAGGATCGCGCCACTCGAGCCAACGAGTGCACCCGTAACGATGAGCAGGTCATTCCCGAGCATGAAGCCCGTCGCTGACGCGGCCCAGCCCGAATAGCTGTTGAGCATCGATACGACAACAGGCATGTCGGCACCACCAATGGCCATGACCATGTGGATGCCGAACAAGAGAGCGATAACCGTCATGATAATTAGCGGCTGCATGCCTCCGCCCGCAGCTGACTGCAGAACGAACTCGCGACCGAACCAGATCGCCGCAAGCAGCAGGCCCAGGTTGAGCCAATGGCGTGCCGGCAGGGCCAGCGGGTTACCGCTGATGCGTCCTGACAATTTGCCGAACGCTATGACCGAACCCGAGAACGTCACCGCACCGATCAGGACGCCGAGATAGGTTTCGATGTCATGAATAGTTAGCTCTACGCCGGTCAGGTGCTCGGTCGGATCCATAAAATTCACGTAACCAACCGCTACGGCAGCAACACCAACAAGGCTGTGCAGGATCGCCACGAGTTCTGGCATCTGCGTCATTTGCACACGCGAGGCCGCAAACAGGCCAATGCTGCCACCGATGAGCAGTGCCACCAGCAAAATGGTGTACTGCGCGGTAACCACACCAAGAATCGTCGCAATCAGCGCGATCGCCATACCGGTGATGCCATACCAGTTGCCGCGACGGGCGGTCTCCTGGTTCGACAAGCCACCAAGGGCCATGATGAACAGGACTGTCGCAAGGATGTACGACATGGGCACTATGCTTTCAAAATTCATGTCGACCTCACTTCCTGAACATTTCGAGCATACGGCGCGTCACCGCGAATCCGCCCGCAATGTTGATACTTGTTATTCCGACGGTGACAGCTGCAATCCACATCGTCAGGCTATTGTCCGAACTGATTTGCATCAGGGCACCGATGACGATGATGCTCGAGATCGCGTTGGTCACACTCATGAGCGGCGTGTGCAGCGCGGCCGTCACATTCCAGATCACCATGTAGCCCACAAAGCAGGCCAACACGAAGACCGTGAAATGCGCCATGAATGACTCTGGCGCAACGGCACCCATGCCAAGCAATGCCGCGCCGGCTACCGCCATGGCAATGGCCGTGCCGAGGAATGATCGCGGTTTCTCTTCTTTCTCGACGGCGGGTTCCGGGGCGGGCGCAGGTTTCGCGGGCGCCGCTGACAGCTTGGGCGCCGGCGGCGGCCAGGTTGTCTCGCCGTCCTTGCACACCGTTGCGCCACGGACGAGCTCGTCTTCCATATCGACGACGATGTTGCCGTCCTTTTCGGGCGTCATGTCCGTCAGGAGGTGGCGCAGGTTCGTTGCGTAGAGTTGTGACGACTGCGCAGCGAGGCGGCTGGGCAGGTCCGTGTAACCGATGATCGTCACGCCGCTGTCTACGACCACCTCGCCAGCCACCGTAAGCTCGCAATTACCACCCTGCTCGGCGGCGAGGTCAACGATGACGCTGCCGTCCTTCATTGAACGGGCGGTTTCGGCCGTGATCAGTTTCGGCGCCGGCTTGCCGGGAATCAGCGCTGTCGTGACGATGATATCGACATCTTTCGCCTGCTCGGCAAACAATTCCATCTCCGCCTTGATGAACTCATCGCTCATCACCTTGGCGTAGCCACCTTCGCCAGAACCGTCTTCGTCATCTTCGAAGTCGAGCATCAGGAACTCGGCGTCCATCGACTCGATCTGTTCTTTGACTTCAGGCCGGGTGTCGAACGAACGCACGATGGCGCCCATGCTCTTCGCTGCACCGATCGCCGCAAGACCTGCGACGCCTGCACCAATGACCAGCACCTTGGCCGGTGGCACTTTGCCGGCGGCCGTTATCTGGCCGGTAAAGAAGCGACCGAAGTGTTGCGCGGCTTCGACAACGGCACGGTAGCCCGCGATGTTCGCCATCGAACTCAGCGCGTCAGCTTTCTGAGCACGGGAAATTCGGGGCACGCTGTCCATCGCAAGTACGGTAGCGCCGCTATTGGTCAGCTGCTTGAGCAACTCGGGATTCTGGGCCGGCCAGAGGAAGCTGATCAGCGTCTGGTCGTCGCGCAGGCGAGCAGCTTCTTCGCTTTCCGGGGCCCGAACTTTCAGGACGATGTCTGACTTTGCCCACAGGTCTTCGGCCGAGGAAATGACATCACATCCAGCTTCCCGATAGGCCTCATCGGAGAAACTCGACTCCGTGCCTGCACCGGATTCGACAGCCACGTCGAAGCCGAGCTTGTTTAACTGGGCTACTACGTCGGGCGTCGTCGCGACGCGACGTTCGCCTTCGTAGATTTCTTTGGGTACACCGATTTTCATACGAATCCCTCCGAAAGGAGTGCGGAGTGTAACGAAGGGCCGGAGCGGGCACAAAGAAAAAAGGCCCCAAAAAAGGGGCCTTTTAGATAGGGACTTTCCGCAACGATCTAGCGGTCTGTCGGGCGTGCACGGGGGCGCTTATGAGCCCGGTCTCTCATGCGCTGGCGCTGCTCCGGTGTCATCTGTCGATAGCGGTCTCGCAGCATGTCCCGACGGTCGCGGTTCATCTGGCGGTAGCGGCGGTAGTTGTCGCGGATCCGCTGCTGCTCGGCGGGCGAAAGACTGTGAAAAATCTCCGCGCGCTCGCGAATCAGGTCGCGGCGGTCATCGGATAGTGCACGCCATTCTCTGAAGCGACCACGCGCCTGCTCGCGCTGCTCCGGCGTCATGGACTCCCAGCGCTCGGCACCACGCGAAAGACGCATCTGCCGATCGGCAGGGAGGCTCCCCCAGGAATCCGCAAACGGGCTCAGCACTGCGCGCTGGCTGTCGCTCAGGTCCTGCCAGTTAACTCCATGCTGATCAGCCATGGCCGCGCTGAAAAACAGCAGCGCCGTAATCATGACAATCGTCTTAGCCTTCATCTTCTTTCTCCGTCGAGACTTCGCCTTCCGGTGCGGGCTCGCTCCGCTCTTCCACGACTGCTGTGTCCTGATCCTCGTGCAGCAGCCATTCCTCATCCGTTTGCTCCCACATGCCGAGATACTCCAGGAACTCGACATCCGGAACGGGCTCCGGCAGTTCTTCCCCGGCTACCGCCGTGCCGACGCTCAGTCCGCAGACAAGTAACGCAACGCGCAACTCAGCCGACATCATTCTCCTCTTCGAGCATGTCTATCCACTCGTAGAACTCGAGGTCTTCGAGCATCTCGATACTGTCCTCGCCCAGCAGGATCTCCATATCCATGACGTCCGCCGGCATGGCCTGGTCGATTGCCGGATCGGGCAGAATCACCATCGCGACGACGAGAGCCGCCGTCGCCATACCTGCAGCCGGCACCCAGCGCAGCCAATGCGCCGGTCGCGCTTGCAGCTCGGCAAGTGCTTTGTGCCGACTTTGATTGAGCGTCGATAGTGTCGCCCCATCGAGCTTCTCGACCGACGCGTCGAACTGTGTCTTTGCCTCGCGGGCAAACTCTTCGTCAGACTTCTTCATCGTGCTCTCTCAATGTGTCTCGTAACGAGTGTATCGCACGAGAATAGTGCGTTTTGACGCTGCCCTCGCTGCAACCCATGGCCACAGCGGTCCCGGCAACGTCCAGGCCTTCAAAGGTTCGCAGCATGAACGCCTCGCGTTGCCGCCGCGGCAGTCCATGGACCGCCATCTCAAGGCTCTCCATGGCCTCACTGTTCTGCAGTTCTTCGTCAGGTGACCGGCCGATCGGGTCGGGGGCCGCCGCGACGAGATCATAGTCTTCGTCGTCCTGCTTGCCGCGCCCGAACCACACCATGACGCGGTTGCGCACGGCCTGCCGCCGGTGCCAGTCGCGTACCCCATTCTGCAGGATGCGGTAGAACAGCGGCGTCCATTCATCGCTGCTGCGGTCACTGTAGTTGCGGACCAGCTTGATCATCGCGTCCTGCACCAGGTCCAGCGCCTCATCACGGTTCCGCACGCCGATTTCTGCGATACGCAACGCCCGACGCTCCACCTCGGCCAAAAACCGGTTGAGTTGCTGTTCTTTCTGCAGTGCCCGCGTCCCTGTCGATTCTTCGCTAACCCACGATACCGCAAAACTGGCGGATTCGGCGCTCATATCCTTTGACTCCGGCATCCATTAACCTTACGTGTCTGTCCCTGAATTAACGCCTGAACTATTGTCCGGTTGACAAGTTTCGGGGCCTCTCATTCGAATTATGTTAAATCTGTGAGCGATATT
>CAZKZE010000018.1:0-21953 GCA_964557165.1 uncultured Woeseiaceae bacterium | reverse complement strand
GCCCGCTGTGGGTTGCCGCGTGGTTGTGCCGTTTGGTCCTCGACAGCAGGTCGGGCTGGTGCTCGGGCACTCGGCCGTTTCGACGCTCCCGGTGGACAGGCTGCGCCGCTGCAGCACCGCTCTGGACGACAAACCGTTGCTGACCGATGCGGAGCTGCGTCTCGTTCGCTTCACGGCCGATTACTACCATCATCCGATCGGTGAGGTGGTTGCCGCGGCCCTGCCGGCGATGCTGCGCCAGGGCAAGCCGCTGTACCCGGTGGTCGAGGTGATCGGTGCCACGGACCTGGGCATGGCTGCGGACATCGAATCACTCGCGAAACGTGCGCCCAAACAGGCAGAACTGCTCGAGACCCTGATCGATGCCGGCGGCAATGGCCTTGAAGCGGATCACCTCACCGAGGTCTTACCCAACTGGCGCCGCGTCGCCAGGGCTTTGCTCGAGAAAGGGCTGATTTCGCGTTTCGACATCCGCTCTCCCGATTTCGATGAAACGCTGGCGCCGGCGGCCCAGCCCGGACCAACCCTCAACGAAGACCAGCAGAAGGCCATCGAAGCGCTCCGCTCCGGCGACTCGTTCGGCGCCTGGCTGATAGAAGGGGTAACCGGCAGCGGCAAGACCGAGGTCTACCTGCAACGCATGCAGGACATTATCGACGGCGGCCGCCAGGTCCTGGTCCTCGTGCCCGAGATCGGGCTGACGCCGCAGCTGGTTTCGCGCCTGCGAAAGCGGCTGGGCATCGAACCTGCACTGTTGCACTCGGCCCTCGGTGACACGGAGCGACTCGCGGCATGGCGGGCGGCTCGATCAGGTGCCGCGAGACTCGTCGTCGGTACTCGCTCCGCGATCTTCACGCCGCTCAGGAACCCGGGCCTCATCGTCGTCGATGAAGAGCACGATCACTCCTTTAAACAACAGGAAGGCCTGCGCTACTCGGCCCGTGACCTCGCCATCGTCCGCGCCAAGCACCTGGACATACCCGTGATTCTCGGGACGGCAACGCCGACGCTCGAGATGCTGCACCACTGTCGCAACGGCAACTACACGCTCTTGCGCTTGCCGCGACGCGCGGGCGACGCCAAACCACCGGCTGTCCGGCTGATCGACACGACGAAGGCACCTGCCACTGACGGACTCAGCGAACCACTTGCCGCAGCAATCAGGGGCCACCTCGATGCGGGCGGACAGGCCCTTATCTTTCTCAATCGGCGAGGCTTTGCCCCGACGCTGATCTGCTCGAGCTGCGGCCATGTCGCCGGCTGTGATCGCTGCGACTCGCGCCTGACCGTGCACGCGCGCAGCCGGCAGCTGCGCTGCCACCACTGCGGTCACATTCGTCCCCTCGACACGACCTGCAGCGAGTGTGGTGAGATGGTCAAACCGCTGGGCGAAGGTACCGAACGCCTCGAGGACGCCCTGCAACAGCGCTTTCCCCACCATACGGTGACCCGCGTCGACAGCGACAGCACCCAGCGCAAGGGTGCAATGCACGAAGCGCTCGACCAGGCCAGGGAGGGCGCGGCCGATATTCTCGTCGGTACTCAAATGCTGTCAAAGGGGCACCATTTTCCGAAGCTCTCGCTCGTTGGTATCGTCAATGCCGACCAGGGCCTGTTCGGTACGGACTTTCGCAGCGCCGAGCGCATGGCGCAGTCGATCGTCCAGGTTGCGGGCCGCGCCGGTCGCGCCAGTCGTCCGGGTGAGGTGCTTATTCAAACCGCGTTCCCGGAGCATGCGTTCTGGTTGACCCTGATCGAAGGTGGGTACGAGCGGGTCGCCGACGAAGCGCTCGCGGAGCGCGAAGTCACGCGGTGGCCGCCTTTCACGCGCCTCGCATTGCTGCGTTCGGCCGCGCATCAACGTGACGACGCGCTGGGTTTCCTCGAAACCGCGCGACAGCTCCTGGAGGACCGCTGCGGAGACAGGTTACGCGTGCTGGGCCCGGTCGATGCGCCAATGGCCCGCAAGGCAGGGCGTTACCGCGCGCAGCTGCTGCTGCAGTCAAGCGACAGGCCGACGCTGCATAACGTGCTTCGTGAACTGCGGCCAGCACTGGAGCAGGACCCGGCGGCGCGCAAAGTACGCTGGTCGATCGACGTAGACCCCATTGAATTGTTCTGATTCAATGCGCGCCATGAAACAAATCGTCGCCCAACTCGTCTCCGACGCAATTGCCTCGCTGCCCGAACTGGCAGGCGCCGCCGCCGATCTCTCGGTCGAGAGCACGGTCGAGCGTACGCGTGACGCCGGCCATGGCGATTTCGCGAGCAATATTGCCATGCGGCTTGCAAAACCGGCCCGCAAGAGTCCCCGCGACATCGCAGCGAGCCTCGTCGAAGCGATCGGCGACAACGAGATCGTCGACAAGATCGAAATCGCCGGTCCCGGCTTCATCAATTTCTACCTGAGTCCGGCCGCGTTTCATGCCGAGCTCGAAACGATCCTCGACGCCGCCGGGGATTATGGCCGCCAGCCGCAGATGGACGAGCCGAAGATCCTGCTCGAGTTCGTCTCAGCGAACCCGACCGGCCCCCTGCACGTCGGGCACGGTCGTGGTGCATCCTACGGAGCAACCGTCGGTAACCTGCTAGAAGCTGTCGGCTACCCCGTGTCCCGCGAATACTACGTTAACGATGCCGGCCGGCAGATGGACATTCTCGGCGTCAGTGTGTGGTTGCGCTGGCTCGAAGCCAGCGGTGTCGATGTCGATTTTCCGAAGGGCGGCTATCGTGGCGAGTACATACGCGAGACTGCCAGTGTGATCGATACAAGCGGCATCGATCCTGTCACCGCCGAGGCGGTGGCCGCAGGCCTGCCCGAGAATACCGATGAGAACGCGGACGCTTATGTCGACGCCCTGGTCGCACGCTGCAAGGAACTGCACGGCGAGGACGGGTTCGACCGCATTCGCCAACAGGCCCTGGAGTCGATCCGGGCGGACATCGAAGACGATCTCGCCGGTTTCGGCGTAATCTTCGATAACTGGTACTCGGAGCAGCAACTGACGAAGGGTGACGCCATCGACAGGGCCCTGGCAGTACTTGAAGAGCGTGGCTGGCTCTACGTCAAGGACGGAGCGACCTGGTTCCGCGCGACCGATTTTGGTGATGAGAAGGACCGTGTCGTCATACGCGAAAACGGCGTAAAGACCTACTTCGCCTCCGATATCGCGTACCACTTCGAGAAGCGCGAGCGCGGTTTCGATCTGCTCATCGACATCCTCGGCGCCGATCACCACGGTTATGTACCGCGTGTGCGCGCCGGCCTCGAAGCCATGGGTTACAAGGGCGATGATCTCCAGGTTGAGCTGGTGCAATTCGTGACGCTGTATCGCGGCGGCGAAAAAATGCAGATGTCGACGCGTTCCGGTGAGTTCGACACGTTGAGAAAGTTGCGTGCGGAGGTCGGCAATGACGCTGCCCGCTTCTATTATGTGTCCCGTTCGAACGACCAGCATCTCGATTTCGACCTGGACGTCGCCAAGTCACAGTCGAATGACAATCCCGTCTACTATATCCAGTATGCACACGCGCGCGTTGCCAGTGTCTTCCGCCAGTTGGCCGAGAAGTCGCTGCAATGGGACCGGGCGAACGGGAGGGCACATCTCGAATTGCTGACCGAGCCGCAGGAAAGAACACTCATGACAACGCTGAGTCGTTATCCCGAGGTGGTCGAACTCGCCGCGAATAATCGCGCGCCTCAGCACCTCGTGCACTACCTGCGCGACCTTGCCAATGATTTTCATACCTATTACAACGCGCACGCGTTTATCGTCGATGCTGCCGACCTGCGCGATGCGCGCCTCTACCTGATTTCGGCCACGCGCAATGTCATCGCGAACGGTCTCGGCATCCTCGGCGTATCCGCGCCGGACAAGATGTAATGGCACAACGAAAGAAACGCCGCACGACTCGCAAGAAGCGCCCCAATAAGGGTTCCGAAGTATCGCCCGTTATCGCGGGTCTGTTCGGGCTCGCGGTTGGCCTTTCTGTTGCTGTCGCGATCTACGTCAAGGATCGTCGGCCGGCACCCATGAGCGAAACTGCGAGCCCGGCGCCAGCGAGCCTCCAGAGCCCGCTCGACGACAACGGTGAAATCCCGAAGACAACAGAGCCCACCGAAGAGAAGGAAGTAAGTCGCTTTACGTTCTACGACATCCTGCCGAATTTCGAGGTGGTAACGCCGGACGAAGAGCCGGAGGTCGCGAGAGACTCTGAGCCGCAGGCCATCGTAGAGCCGGGCGTTTATGTATTGCAGGCCGGATCGTTCTCGACGCATGCTGATGCCGACAGGCGCCGCGCCGAACTCGCGCTGCACGGTATCGAGTCGCACATCCAGCGAGTGAAGGTCAACGACCGTAACTACCACCGCGTGTACATTGGACCTACCGACGATCTCGATGAACTGAACCTGTTGCGCAGCCGCCTGCGCGTCGCGCAGATCGATGTCTTCCGCATACGCCTCGGTGATTAGCGCCCGACTGCTGCTTGGCTGCCTGGCGCTGGCGTTACTCGCCGCCTGCGCCTCGACACCGGAGCCCGCACCCACGCCGGAACCACCGCCCCCCGATCCGCCGGCTGTAGCCGAACCGGAGGTGCCCGTCGAACCAGCGCCACCACCCGCACCCGACAAGCGTGTCATGCGACTCAGTATCGCTGCGGTTGGTGACATGATGATCGGCACGGACTATCCGCAGAATCACCTGCCCGATGACGACGGCGTCAGCTTCCTTGCGGATGTCGCCCCGATACTGTCGGCGGCCGATATTGCTTTCGGTAATCACGAGGGGGTGCTCGTCGACGGCGGCGAGCCCGGGAAGAAATGCTCCAATCCCAACGCGTGTTACCTGTTCCGTTCGCCCACCCGCTACGCGCAGCATTTCCGTGACGCCGGTTTCGACGTGCTGAGCCTCGCGAATAATCACGCTCGGGATTTTGGTGAGGAAGGCCGGACCAGCAGTATGCAGGCGATTGCGGCTGCGGGTATGCATCACTCTGGTCGCGTCGATGACTTCGCGAGCTTGGAGACGAACGGTCTGAAAGTGGCCGTCCTTGCTTACGCCGTAACGAAGAACTCCAACATGATGCTCGACTACGAACTCGCGTTCTCGACGGTGGCCGAGTTTGCTGCGCACCACGACATCGTCGTGGTCTCTTTTCATGGCGGTGCAGAGGGTACGGATGTCACGCATATCCCGTTTGCCGACGAGGAGTACTACGGCGAACCGCGTGGCGATGTCGTCTGGTTCGCGCGAGGCGTCATCGATGCGGGCGCTGATCTCGTTGTCGGGCATGGCCCGCATGTTGTCCGCGGCATGGAACGTTACAAAGACCGGCTAATCGCGTACAGCCTTGGCAATTTCGCGACTTATTACGGCATCAGCGTTGCGGGCATCAAGGGTATCGCGCCCATACTGACCGTGACCGTGGATGGCGACGGGAAATTTATTGAAGGCGATATCGTGTCGACGATTCAGCTACGTCCGGCCGGCCCAAGCATCGATCCTCGGGATCAGGCGCTGAATCTCATGCGGGGCCTGTCCATCGACGACTTCGGTAAGCCCGGGCTGACTTTCCTTCCGGACGGCAAGGTGCTGCCCACCGAACGGCCGGACGTGCCGCGGCACCTACGCGTCGTCGCTACCGACTGACTTGAAGTCCACGCCAAGCGTGCGGAGCTTGCGGTACAGGTGAGTACGTTCCATGCCCACACGTTTCGCCAGTTGTCCTACTTTGCCGCCACACAACACAAGTTGCTGTTGCAGGTAGGCGCGCTCGAACTGCTCCCTCGCTTCTCGCAAAGGTAGTGCCAACAGGTCCTGCTTGACGAGCGGTTCGTCGACCGGGCTGGCCGCATTGATCTCTGCCTCGACCTCTTCGAGCGAGATGTCCTCGCTTTTGTCGGACATTAACAGGCGACGCACGAAGTTCTTGAGTTCGCGAACATTGTCCGGCCATGGATAGTTACGCAGCCGATTCTGAGCAGCGACACTGAAGCGCCGAAACGTCAGCCCTTCCGAGTCAACGAGCTTGTCGACGTAGTAGGTCAGTAGCTCCGGTACGTCCTCTGCATATTCGCGCAGCGGTGGAATCCGCAGGGAGAGCTCACTCAAGTGCGAAACGAGGTCACGCCGCAGCTCGCCCGCCACGATGCGTCCCTCGTACTCGGGGCTCACGGTCGCGACGATACGAACGTCGGCCTTCACGGGGGTCGATCCGCCGATGCGTGTGAAACTGCCGCTTTCAAGGACACCGAAAAGCACCTTCTGGGCGGCTGGGGTGAGGTCCGCGAGTTCGTCGATTACCAGCGTCCCACCAGACGCGCGCTCGAGCGCGCCAGCCGCGACCTCTCCGCCGCGTTCGCTGCCGAGCAGCTGCTCTTCGGCATTGGCTTCGGTGATAGACGCGGCAGCCAGAGTCGTCAGCGGTTCATCCGCGCGCCGACTCAGACCATGCATATAGCGAGCAAAAGCGCCACGGCCGGTGCCAGGTTCACCGCTCATCAGTACGCTGCTGTCGTGGCGAGCATACTGTTGTACGCGCTCTCGCAGGCCCTGCATCAGCTCACTACGACCCACTGGAGCGAGCAGCGATGGCAGCAGGTTTCGAGCTGCTGTCGACTGTTTGCCGGCCGACTCAAGCGCAGCCTCGACGGTGCGCAACAACTTGGCGAGCGACAGTGGTTTTTCTACGAAATCGAACGCGCCCAGGCGCGTGGCCTCCACGGCCGCATCGACGGTTCCGTGGCCGGACATGATGACGACGGGGCTTTGCAATTCCCCGCTCTCCGACCACTCCCTGAGCAACGTGATGCCATCCGTGTCCGGCATCCAGATGTCCAGAAGGATCAGATCGAATCTTCGATTTTCGCGAGCATTGCGAGCCTCACTGGCATCAGCCGCCACGGTCACACCGTAGCCTTCGTCCGTCAGGATGTCCTTGATCAGCGCCCGAATGTCCGCTTCGTCGTCGACTACCAGTACATGGGGATTGCTCATGCTTGTTCTCTCCTCGTATCGGCGCGTCCCGGCGCCTTGGCAATTATCTGCTCGCGTGCCGCCTCATTGACTGGCAAGCGGATACTGATCACTGCTCCACCTTCTTCCCGGTTCCTGGCCCGAATCGAGCCAACGTGCTCTTCAACCAGCTTCTTGACGATCGCCAGGCCAAGACCGGTGCCCTTTGGCTTGGTCGTAACATAGGGGTCGAAAATCTGGCTTACCGAGCCGGTCTGGAATCCTGGTCCGTTGTCCTCAACCTTAATCTGCACGACATCGACGTTGTCGATCTCCGCGGCACTGACGTGCACGTCTATTTGTCCGTCAGGCATGTTCTCGAGTGCCTCAACCGCGTTGCGAATCAGGTTGTGCAGTATTTGCCGTACGCGCCCCATATCCGCTTCGATCATCGGCATCGTCGGATCCGATGTCAGAACGATCTTGACGTTGCTCTCCTGCGCCCGGTAGAGGTCGACCATCTCATGTACCAGTTTGTCGAGATCAAACCGATTGATATCCATATCCGGCGCGCGCGCGTAGTCGCTGAACGCATTGACCATCTCTTTCATCGCCTCAACCTGCTGCACGATCGTGTGCGTCGCGCGATCGAGAATCTGGGCTTCTTCCTCGGGCATCGAATTCAGGTATTTGCGACGCATACGCTCAGCGGATAATTGAATCGGCGTCAACGGGTTCTTGATCTCGTGCGCCAGGCGTCGGGCGACCTCACCCCAGGCCGCGTCGCGCTGCGCCTGCAGCAACGCCGTAATGTCATCGAATACGACGACATAACCAGCGGCATGATCCTCATCACCCGGCAGGGTCGTACACGCACAGGTCAGCACGCGCCTGCCTACCTCGCCGCGCAATACGATCTGCTCGCGCCACTCGGTTTCACCGGCGTCAAGATGCACCCGGGCGACATCGACGAACTGTTGCAGCAAGGCATGCCCCTGGGCGACTTCGAACAGGGGCTCGCCAGCACGATGTTCAAGGTCGACGCCAAGGATGGACCCCGATGCCTGGTTCGCCGTACGAATAGTCAGGTCCGCTTCCAGAGCGAGCACGCCGGTCGAGAGTCGCGCGAGAATAACCTCGAGATTGGCGCGCTCCGCCTCGACAAGCGCCTGGCTCATGCTGGCCTCGCGCCGTGCCGTCGCAAGGCGCTGCGTCATGTCATTGAATGAACTGATCAGGAAGCCGATTTCGTCGCGAGTCGGCGTAGGCAGACGCGTATCGAAGTCGCCCGCTGCGACCGCCCGCGTACCGGCAACGAGATCCTGAATCGGCGCAACAAGACGTCGCGATAATATGAACGCGCCGTAAATCGCGGCAAGCAGGCTGAGTAGCAAGACGAACGCGAGAGTCAGCGTGAGCAGATCCTTGAGATCTTCTCTGAAGAACACGAGCTGCTGGTATTCCTGGAATGAACTCTCGACGCTCTTGACCATTTCGGCAAGACGATCCGCAACCGGGTAGTAGCCCTGGATGACGCGAACCTCCTGCATGCGACCCGCGCGATGGGTGAAAACCACGGCAGTGCGAATCTCGACACCCCCTTCGGCGAGCGTCTCGAGACTGACGAACGGGCGCCCTTGCTGCATCTGCAGCACCACTTCCTCAGTCAGTGGTTTTGGCAGGCTTGCCATCGCACTGTCTGAGCTGGTCGCGAGTACCGTGTTGTTGTTTCCATACAGCGTCATGTCGCTGGCACCGCTTTCGCGGCGCAACATGCTGAGCTCGAATACGAGTTGACGATCATTCCCGAGCGACAGGCGCTGGGCTACCGCTTGTGTCGCCTGCAGGTTACGTCGTTTCTGCGATTCGAGTGCCGCGCGACTTAAGGACAATGCGTTATCGAGGCCCTCCTCAACCTGGACGTTGAACCAGCTATCGATGCCGCGATTGATGAACTGCGTCGAGAAATAGAACACGACGAGCAGCGGGAGCACGGCCAGGCCGACGAACATACCGACCATGCGAGCTTTGAGCTTGGCTCCCGGTACATTCTTCCTGTAGTCACGCAACAGGCGCGCAAGATTGCCGATAAGCAGTGCCAGTAACAGGACGCCACCAGCGAGGTTGATGGCGAGAATGACATCCTGCAGCCGATCAAAATCATCCGACTTCTGCACGGTTTGCGTCAGCAGGAACAGTGCAGCAAGCGTAAGGCCGACGCCGAGCGTCGCCATGAGTACATAGAAAGCTCGTTTTAGCGTTCTAGCGACCATTCAAACCATTCGCTTTGTAGCTGCCACTGGCCACGCCAGAAAAACAACACGCGCAGTGCGGCGGGATAGCGTTCCGTATTGAGCATGGCTCTTAGCCGGACGCGGTATGTCGAATCGGACGACAATACGGCTTCGTCAATAACGGGCAATCCCTGGACACGGCCCAGGCTGTTCAGCGCGGAGTAGAGTGTTGCGAAGGAATCCTGGTCACCACTGTTCAGATTGTGAACGATGTATCGCTGGCTGACAGGCGAGAACGCGAGCTCGTAACGTAACGCGAGTTCCGCTTCAACGTCATCAAACATAAAACGGCGCGTACGAATGACCTGCATTTGCAGTTCGATTGTCAGCGTTACGCCGCTTTGAAGTGCCGCCAGCGCTTCCGAGGAGAGAACGAGTTGCAGGCGCGCGTCGAGCGTATACACACCGTCGACGATCTCGGTGGAAGCCGAGCGAACTTCGAAGTAACCCTCGCGCTCGACCACGTCCTGCGCCAGACCCGTACCCAGGACGAACGCAGCCAGCAGTACGAACAGAGCGTACTTCCGGGCCTTTCCGGGCGTGTTTTCGGGTCGTTGCGACATCGTCTTCTTCAGGAGACCTTCTTTTCGAGGCACGCGTAGTAAAAACCGTCCATATCTGCCGTCCCGGGCAGAATCTGGTAACCACATGCCTTCCTCCGCATTAGATCGCGGATGTTGTAATTTGGCAACACGGGATCCTCTTCCGCGTCGTCATTAGCCTCCAGGAAATCACACACGATGTCTTCATTCTCTGCAGAAAGTACTGAGCACGTTACGTACAGCAGGCGCCCGCCAGGCGCGACAGCGGGCCACAACGCGCTCAGGATGGCCCCCTGCAGGGCGCCGAGATCGTCGATATCGCTGGCGCGCCGCAGCAATTTGATGTCGGGATGCCGCCGGATCACGCCTGTAGCCGAGCAGGGCGCATCAAGCAGCACCGCGTCAAATAGCGCGCCATCCCACCATTCTCCTGGTTTCGATGCATCGGCGACCGTTATGGTTGCGCTGCTGCCGAGTCTTTCGTGGTTCTCGCGTACACGCTCTATACGGTCCGCGTCATTGTCTATCGCCGTCAGATCAAGATTGGCGCCCCCGAGTTCGTGAAGATGCCCGCTCTTGCCGCCTGGCGCGGCGCAGGCATCGAGCACACGTTGCGGTGACTTTTCCATGAGCCAGCGCGCCGCGATCTGGGCAGCCGCGTCCTGCACGGACGCATCCCCGTCGGCGAATCCTGGCAGCTTGTCCACGGCTTGCGGTTCGATCAGCCGGACCGCATCCGGCGCGCCCTCGAGTAACTCGGCTTCAATATCTGCCGCCGCCAGCCGTTGCCGGTACTCGGCCGCCGACTGGCGCGAAGAATTGGCGCGCAGCCACATCGGCGCTCGCGAGTTGTTTGCCGCCAGGATGTCCTCGACATCGTCAGGCCAGTCGTCGCGCAAACGATCAATCAGCCATTGCGGATGATTCCACTCCGCTTCATCGCTACCGCCTCGAGTGTCCGCCAGGTTCTCGCGCTGGAAGCGCCGCATGCAGGCATTCAACAAACCGGCCAGTTTTGGCCGCCGCAACTGGCGCGCGGCCTCAACGGTCTGCGACACAGCCGCATGGTCCGGTATGCGTGTGTCGCACAGCTGGAACAGGCCAACGGCGAGCAGCGCGTTGACGACACTATCCCGCTTCTTCAAAGGCCGATTAATCAGTTGCCCGATCCAGCTCTGCAGCTGCCAGTAGTTGCGTAATGTGCCATAGCAAAGCATGCGCAACAGCGAACGATCATCCGGCCCCACGCGAGACTCGAACCTGGCAATCGCGGCATCCAGCGATTGGCCGCCGCTGGCTACCGCATCGACGACCTCGGCGGCGACCGCCCGCGTTCTTGCCCCCGCATTCGCCATGATCAGCTCAACCTTTGCCCGGACAGATCGAGTTGCCCCGCGAACTCCTGTGCCGGCACGCGACGCTTGCCCGCGAGCTGCAACTCGTCGAGACGCAGCGCCCCTGAACCGCAAGCGACGACTATCCCCTCGCGGTTGCACTGCAAAACGGTACCCGCTGCTGCGTCGCCCCCGACTGCCGTTGCGCGCCAGATCTTTATGCGGTCATCTCCGGAGAAAAAGAACGCGCCCGGGAACGGATTGTAGGCCCGCACGCGGCGCCCGAGCTCAGCGGCGTCTGCGCTCCAATCGACCCGGGCATCGCTCGTCACAATCTTGGGGGCATAGGTCGCAAGCGACTCATCCTGGTCGCTGGCGATTACTTTGCCTTCGAGAATGTCGTGGAGATTATCGACAAGAACCCGTCCACCCAGGTCGGCAAGCCGATCGCGCAGCTGCTCCGCCGTTTCGTCTTCCCCGATACGAACGGATTCGATTGTATAAACCGGTCCGCAGTCCAGGCCGGCAGTCATCGCCATGAGGCTGATGCCTGTCGTCGCATCACCGGCGAGTATGGCGGCCTGGATGGGCGCCGCACCGCGCCAGCGCGGCAACGCAGACGCATGCACATTGAGGCAGCCATGCGTCGGGATATCGAGTACGGCCTGCGGCAGAATCAGGCCGTACGCCGCGACGATCAATACGTCCGGGCGCAGCGCCTTGAGTTCGGCGACCGCCGCCTCGTCACGCAGACTCGTGGGTTGCAGAACGGGGATGCCTTGTGCAGCGGCGTACTGCTTCACGGGGCTGGCTGTCAGTTTCTTGCCACGCCCCGCCGGCCGATCGGGCTGCGTCAGCACCGCGACAGGATTACGCCCGGACTCCACCAGTGCCTGCAACGAGGCGAGCGCGAAGTCCGGCGTGCCGGCGAAAATCACCCTTGTCACATCACGACCGCCGCGTGGCGCCGTTCTTTCTCGAGCTTCTTGCGAATCCGTTGCCGTTTCGCTTCGGAGAGATAGTCCACGAACAGCTTGCCATCGAGATGATCGATTTCATGCTGAATACAGACGGCGAGCAGGCCGTCCGCTTCCATCTCGGTCTCGTCACCGTGGCGATCAAGGAAACGCACGCGAATGTGCTCCGCGCGCTCGACTTCTTCGTAGTAACCCGGGACTGACAAGCAACCTTCGTCGGTAAATGTCACGCCGTCTTTTTCGATGATTTCCGGGTTGATCAGCGCATACGGCTCGGTCTTGTCCGGCGAGACGTCGGTGACGAGCAGGCGTTTGTGTACGTCGACCTGCGTCGCCGCCAACCCGATTCCCGGGGCGTCGTACATCGTTTCGAACATGTCCCCAATAAATACGCGCAGCGCATCGTCCACGGTCGCGATCGGGGTAGCCTTGGTCCTGAGCCTGGGATCAGGAAATTCTAGAATCTTCAGTTTTGCCATAATTTCGGACAGCCGCTGAGCTGCCATTTTCGTGTAAATTGCTACAAGATTGACCTAAATGTTTGACTTTATTGAATAAGATGTCAGACAATGCCGCCAGAAAAACACCGTTTCGAGCCACTTCGGGGGCCGGAAATGTGACGTAATTAGCAGTCTCGGCTGTACCGGATCGCCATAGTATAGCAACGCCTTGAAAGTACAGGCCTAAACCGATTTGTATGGAGCCCTCGCGACATGTCACTGAGCAAGACTAGCTTGAACAACAGCCTCCGGCTGACCGCTGCCACCCTGGCCCTGGCCCTCGCCGGGTGCGGAGGCAGCCAACCAGCCTATGAGACCAGCCAGTCGGCTCCGGCCAGTACGTCCGGCAGCTCGTCCGTGACTGCGGGACAAGGCAGTTCTTCCGATCCGGCGCCATACGAGCCAGTCCTCGAGCGCGTCAACAAACCGGTCCCGCTCGCTGAAGGGCATCCGAATGAGTATGTCGTCCAGGTCGGTGACACACTCTGGGACATAGCCGGGACCTTCCTCAAGGACCCCTGGTTCTGGCCCGAGATCTGGTACGTCAATCCGGATATCGTCAATCCGCACCTTATCTATCCGGGTGATGTGCTGGGCCTCGTATACATCGACGGCCAGCCGCGGATCACCAATGTACGTGCGTCAACATATCGCTTGTCGCCGCAGGCACGCGTAACGCCGCTGAATCAGGCAATCGCCAGCATCCCTTATGAGGACGTTGCGGCATTCTTGCGCTCCGGCGCTATTCTGGAGAAGAAACAGGCTGACGGCCTCCCTTACCTGCTTCGGGTACGCGGTGACCACCTGATGGGATCTGCAGGCAATGAAATCTACGTGCGCGGTCTGCCGGACACCATACCGGGCACTCGATACCAGCTCGTGCATATCAGCGATCCATTGCACGACCCGGATGACAATCGCCTCATCGGCTACGTCGGAATTCCTGTTGGCGACGGCCGCTTGAGACGTGGCGGCGACCCGGCGACGGTTGCGCTCACGGATACGTCAATGGAAGCCATACCGGGAGACCGTCTGCTACCAGAGGACGACGATATTCCGCTCAGCTTCTACCCGAGCGCTCCGAGCACAGCAATCGAAGGGCGCATTATTTCGGTTGTTGGCGGTGTCTCACAGATCGGCCAGTATATGGTTGTGGTGTTGAATCGCGGTACCAGCGATGGCCTGGCAGTTGGCAACGTCTTGACGGTGTACCAAAGCGGCGAAGAGGTGCACGACCGCTTTGGTGGGGGCAAAATCACGCTTCCCGAGGAAGCCGCCGGAACGATCATGATCTTCAAAACATACGATCGCATCAGTTATGGATTGGTCATGGAAGCCACGCAGGCGATTCATATTCACGACGCGGTTCGTAACCCCAACTAAAAAAACACGTTCATCGCAATTAATACCGCGCGGCGCCTTGCGCCGACGCGGTATTATTTTGCGATGTCCTCCCAACATCGCTCCTGGCTGATCCTCAAGCACGCTTACCTGCGTGCCGCCGAACTCCAAACGCTACTCGATCTGTACGAGACCGTTGACGACATCGTCGACCAGCCACGCAGCCGCCTCATCGAGTCCGGCCTGTCCGCAGAGAAGTGCGATGCGATCGTTACACCCGACGAGCAGTCCGTCAGCGCGGAGCTGGATTGGCTGGACAGGGACGGCCATCACCTGGTCGCCTGGGGTGAGGAGACCTACCCTGAGATGTTCACGCAGATTCCCGGGCCGCCGCTCGCCTTGTTCGTGAACGGCAATGTCGAGGCTCTGCATATGCCGGCGCTTGCCGTTATCGGCAGTCGCAACCCAACCCAGGGGGGGCGCCGCAACGCGCATGACTTTTCAAAGCACCTGGCAAGCCGGGGATTCATGATCGTTAGCGGGCTGGCCCAGGGCATCGACACGGCGGCGCACGAAGGCGCGCTCGACGCCGGGGCAAGCACGATAGCCTTCCTCGGAACCGGCATCGACCGGGTTTACCCGGCTGCCAACCGTGACCTCGCCCATGCCATCACTGAGCGTGGCGCACTGGTCAGCGAATACCCGCTGGGCGCGCCGCCAGAGCGCTGGCATTTCCCCGAGCGTAATCGCCTGATCAGCGGGCTCACGCTTGGAACGCTCGTGGTCGAGGCCGCGCGGCGCAGCGGGTCGCTGATCACGGCCAGGCTTGCCGCCGAGCAGGGGCGAGAAGTATTCGCGCTACCCGGCTCTATCCATAATGCACTGGCGCGCGGTTGCCACGAACTGATACGCCAAGGAGCCAAGCTCGTTGAAACGGCGGGCGATATCCTCAACGAGTTGCGCCCGCTGGCCGGCCACATGCAGGAAACCGCTGACGAATCAGCAACAAAGAGATCCGCACCGGCCGAAGCCGACGATGACTACGCAGAGTTGCGCAAATTGTTGAGCCACGACCCGGCCAGCATCGACGAACTCGAGAAGAAATCCGGATTGACGATCGACCAGCTTTCCTCCATGCTTCTGATCCTGGAGCTCCATGGAGAAGTGGAGTCATTGTCCGGCGGACGTTACGTTAAAAGGGAACCGCTCCAGGCATGAAAGAAAACGTACTCGACGTACTCATGTATCTCTTCGAAACATACGTCGACGCAGAAGACGACCCCGAACCTGATCAAAACGAACTGCGCATCGAGCTCGCTCGAGCTGGCTTTGGCGACGCAGAGATCGAGCGCGCGCTCGAGTGGCTGGATGGTCTGACCGACCAGCAGCAGAGCCTGAACTACGGCAACCAGACGGCGCACGGCACCCGCATTTACAACGAGTTTGAGCACGAGAGACTCGACGCGAGTTGCCGCGGCTACATCACGTATCTCGAGCAGATCGGCATCCTGTCTCCGCCGCAGCGAGAGATCCTCGTGGATCGGCTGCTGGCGCTGGAAACAGCCGATATCGATGTCGAGCAGATCAAATGGGTCGTGTTAATGGTCCTGTTCAGCCAGCCTGGCCAGGAGCTCGCGTATGCCCGTATGGAAGACCTCGTTTTTGATGATTCTTCGGATTTAGTCCACTAGGTCCGAAATTGATTTTCTTGACACGCTGCTGTCAAGCATGTAATTCAACCGCGGCATAGACCGCGGTTTTTCGTTTTTGGGAACACATGTCAAAGAATCTCGTCATTGTTGAATCGCCTGCCAAGGCATCGACCATCAGTAAGTACCTGGGTAAGGACTTCGACGTCCTGGCCTCGTACGGCCATGTTCGCGACCTTGTGCCCAAGGAGGGTGCCGTAGCCCCCGATGATGGCTTCGCGATGAAGTACCAGGTCATCGAGCGCAACGAAAAACACGTCAAGGCGATTATGCGCGCATTGAAGAAGGCCGACGCGCTATACCTCGCGACTGACCCCGACCGCGAAGGCGAAGCCATTTCGTGGCACCTCATCGAACTGCTCAAGGAGCGCAACGCGCTCGACAGCAAAGACGTGCATCGCGTCGTGTTCCACGAGATCACGAAGCAGGCTGTACAGGAAGCCGTCGACAATCCGCGTGAACTGTCCGGCGACCTGGTTGGCGCGCAACAGGCACGTCGTGCGCTTGATTACCTGGTCGGCTTCAACCTGTCGCCGCTCTTGTGGAAGAAGGTACAGCGTGGCCTGTCGGCGGGCCGCGTACAGAGCCCGGCACTGCGCATGATCGTCGAACGCGAGCTCGACATCGAAGCTTTCAAGGCGCGCGAATACTGGTCGATCGAAGCCGATGTCAGCAAGGACGAACAACCATTCGCCTCGCGTCTCGTTAGCTACAAGGGCGAAAAGGTCGAGCAATTCAGCTTCGAGAACGAGACTGCTGCACGCGACGTCGAGAAGACACTCCTGGACGCCGCCGGCGGCGAATTCAATGTTCTCAGCGTCACCAAGCGCCAGCGTCGCCGCAACCCGGCCGCGCCGTTTACGACGTCGACCATGCAGCAGGAAGCGTCTCGAAAGCTGGGCTTCAACACACAGCGCACGATGCGCGTTGCACAGAAACTGTACGAGGGTATAGAGCTCCCGGGCGAAGGCCAGGTCGGCCTGATTTCCTACATGCGTACGGACTCAGTCACACTCGCCGATGTCGCTTTGGCCGAAATTCGCGATGTCATCGCCGAGCGCTATGGCAAGGACAATGTCCCCGAAGAGCCGCGCGTGTTCAAAACAAAATCGAAGAATGCACAGGAAGCGCATGAAGCGATTCGCCCGACGTCGGCAGCGCACATTCCGGACGAAATTCGTGGCTCACTGGACGAAGATCAGTACAAGCTGTACTCGCTGATCTGGAAACGCACGATGGCCTGCCAGATGGTCCCTGCGGTATTCGATACGGTCGCGATCGAAATGGCGGCCGGCGACCCTGACCTCGGGCACCGGATGCGCGCCAACGGCTCGGTCCTCGTCGAGCCCGGCTTCATGGCCGTCTACCAGGAAGGTAAAGACGATTCCAAGGACGACGATGGCGACCGCCTGCTGCCCGAAATATCGGAAGGCGACACGATCAAGCTCGACGAGCTGCGCCCCGAACAGCATTTCACCGAGCCGCCCCCGCGTTTCACGGAAGCGAGTCTCGTCAAGACGCTCGAGGAGTACGGCATCGGTCGCCCGTCAACTTACGCAAGCATCATCGCGACCCTCAAGAACCGTGAGTACGTCGAGATGGATGCCAAGCGCTTCATTCCGACCGACATTGGCCGCATCGTCACGGGCTTTCTTACCGAACACTTCAAGCAATACGTCGACTACGACTTTACTGCGAAACTCGAAGATGACCTCGATGAGGTCTCGCTGGGTCACAAGGAATGGGTGCCGTTGCTCGATGCATTCTGGCGACCGTTCGCCAAGCTATGTGAAGAAAAAGAGGAGTCGGTCACCCGCGAGCAGGTAGCGCAGGCGCGCGAGCTTGGCACTGACCCGAAGAGTGGCAAACCGGTTACGGTGCGCATGGGCCGGTACGGACCGTTCGTCCAGATCGGCACAAAGGACGACGAAGAAAAGCCGAAATTCGCCGGCCTGCGTCCCGGGCAGAAGATGAACGACATCGACCTGGAAACGGCGATGGAGCTGTTCAAGTTGCCGCGCAAGCTGGGTGAAACTGAAGACGGATTGCCGGTGTCTGCCAGCATTGGGCGCTTCGGTCCCTACATTCGTTATGGCGACAAGTACGTGTCCATGAAGGACGACGACCCGTACACGGTCGAGCTGCCGCGTGCGCTCGAGCTCATCGCCGAGAAGAAGATTGCCGATGCGAATCGCATCATTCTCGACTTCGAGGATGATGGCATTCAGGTACTCAATGGACGCTACGGCCCCTACATCACGAACAAGGAAAAGAACGCGCGCGTGCCCAAGGATCGGGAGCCAAAGACGCTGACGCTGGAGGAATGCAAGGAGCTGCTGGAAGCAGCACCCGTCCGCGGTCGCCGTGGCAAGAAGAAAGCCACCAAGAAAAAGGCTGCGAAGAAGAAGGCCACTAAGAAGAAAGCCACCAAGAAGAAGACAAAGAAGAAAGCCAAGAAGAAAGCTGCGAAGAAGAAATGAAGGCGGTCAGCGTCGCCACCGACGTCCTGTTGAGCGGTGGCGTCATCGCGTATCCGACCGAAGGCGTGTTCGGCCTCGGCTGTCTTCCGGATGACGAGCGTGCATTACAGCGTCTTCTCCACATCAAGCGACGCGATGCCAGCAAGGGCCTGATCCTGATTGCTGCAAACGCCAGCCAGCTCAATGGCTGGATCGACCTGCCCGCGGGCAAGTCCCTGCCAGCGCCCGACCCGACCCATCCGACTACCTGGATTGTTCCGCCCGGACCACATGTGACGGGGCTATTGCGCGGCGAGCATGAAAACCTCGCTGTGAGAATCACGACCAACCGGGTCGCGAGCATGCTCTGCCAGGCCGTGGACTCGCCACTCGTCTCAACCAGTGCCAACCTGAGCGGCAAGCGGACGGCCAGGAATCGCTTTGTGCTGCAACGCCAGTTCGCCGACGTTGTAGACTACGTCGTCCCCGGCGACTGTGGACCAGCGTCCGGTCCTTCCGAGATCCGGGATTTCACCAGCGGAAAGATACTTCGACCTCGAGCATCATGAGCAATATCGACGACGTAAAGGATTACCTCACCAGCCTCCAGAATCGAATCTGCGCGGAGCTCGAAACCCTCGACGGCAAAGCGACGTTTGCCCGGGACGCCTGGAAACGACCCGGCGGTGGTGGCGGTGAAAGCCGGGTCCTGTCAGAGGGAGGCGTGTTCGAGCAGGCGGGAGTGAGCTTCTCGCACGTTTTCGGTGACGTGATGCCGCCCTCGGCTACGAAGAATCGACCGGAGCTTGCCGGGAAGGCGTTCCAGGCCGTCGGCGTCTCCCTGGTACTGCATCCACGCAATCCGTATGTGCCGACCACGCATGCAAACTTTCGCTTTTTCACTGCCGGCGAGCGCAAACCAGCCTGGTGGTTCGGTGGTGGATTCGACCTGACACCGTATTATCCGTTTCTCGACGATGTCTTGCATTGGCACACGGTCGCAAAAAAGCTGTGCGACCCTTTTGGCGAGGATCTTTACCCACGCTACAAGAAGAACTGCGACGAGTACTTCTACCTCAGGCATCGCGGCGAGACACGCGGTGTCGGTGGATTGTTTTTCGACGACGTGAATGAGGCGGGATTCGATCAGAGTTTTGCGTTTGTACGCAGCGCCGGTGACAAATTCATGAAGGCCTATCGACCCATTGTCGAGAAGCGTGTATCGCACCCGTATGGCGAACGGCAACGAGACTTCCAGATGTATCGCCGTGGCCGCTACGTGGAATTCAACCTGCTCTACGATCGCGGCACGCTGTTCGGATTGCAGTCCGGCGGGCGTACCGAATCGATATTGATGTCACTGCCACCGCGGGTCCGTTGGGCCTACAACTGGAGTCCGGAGGCTGGCTCGCCAGAGGCGCAGCTTTATGAGGGTTTCCTGCGGCCGCGCGACTGGCTCGGCGAGGCAAAAGACGCTGTTCCGTGATAACGTTCGCGCATGTCCTGGATAGAGGAAATTGAAGTCAGCGAAGCCGATGGCAAGCTCGCTGAAATGTACGCGAAGCTCCTGAAACAACGGGGCAAGATCTCAAATATTCTCAAGGTGCATAGCCTCAATCCGGCCGCGATGGAGGATCACCTCGACCTGTACATGACGCTGATGTTTGGCAAGTCGGGCCTGAGTCGCCTTGAGCGGGAGGCCATTGCCGTCGTCGTTTCCGCCAGCAATGAGTGCGCCTATTGCGTCAACCATCATGCCGAGTCCTTGCGCCAGTACCTCGACGACGAGGAAACCCTGAAACTGCTCATGACGGCCGATGGCCTCGAGACGCTCGAGCCCCGCCTCAGCAATATCGTGCGGCATGCCGAGAAGCTGACTGACGTGCCGGGCGCCATGACTGAGAGTGACCTGGGTGAGCTTCGCGCCGAGGGTTTGTCTGAAAAGGACATCCTGGACCTGACGATGATCGTCGGCTACTTCAACTTCGTAAACCGGATCGCGGTTGGTCTTGGTGTCGAGTTCTCCGAAGATGAAGTTCGCGGCTATCTGAACGACTGATATGAAAGCCTTCGCCCGCCTGATATTGCTGTGCGGCCTGCTCGGTTTCGCTACCGGCGGCCTCGCCCAGCAGAAGTCCGTGCTCCGGGATGCCGGAGAAATGCCGCTGCAACTGGCCGGTGATGAGAGCCCGGAGCAGACAAAAGTCTATATCGTGCAGTTACGCTCGCCTTCGGCGGCAGAGCGCCAGGCAACTATCTCGAGAGCGAGGTTCGACAAGAACAGCGCGAGCACCAAGGTATGGGTAGCCGAAATCGAGACCGAGCAGCAACGCGTCCTTGGAAAAGCCGGTTCGGGCGTGCAGAAGATCTACAGCTACCGTTATGGCCTGAACGGTTTTGCCGCACGCATGAGCATCGCGCAGGCGCAGAAACTGGAGCACGATCCGGATGTGCTCAATGTGTGGGAGGACGAGATTCGACCACTGGCGACCAATCACAGTCCTGTGTTTCTCGGATTGTTCGATTCTGAGGACGGCCTGCGTAGCGTCGAGGGGCTTGACGGCGACGGTATCGTGATTGGAGTCATCGATAGCGGCATCTCGCCAGAGCACCCGGCGCTGCGAGACACCCGGGAAGCGGACAGGCCGCGCCTTTGCCGCGGCAGCTGGGCCGAGGTGACCTTGCTCGGCAGATGGCTGTGTCGCAGGTACACCAAGCTACCCGACGTTTCGGCATTCGACGAGCCCGAGAACTGGAACGGCGCCTGCATCGCCGGTGAGCAATTCGAAACGACGGATTGCAACAACAAGATGATCGGCGCCCGCTGGTTCATCGACGGTGCGCTCGATACCGGCCCGATTGACGACGATGAGATCCGCTCTGCCCGCGATGCCGATGGCCATGGTACGCATACGGCAACGACGGCCGCCGGCAACCGCACCAGCGCGTCAATTTTCGGCACGCTTATCGGCGACGTTGAGGGAATGGCGCCTAAAGCTCGAGTTGCGGCATACAAGGCATGCTGGCTGCGACCGGGCGATACCCGTGCAAGCTGTAACACGTCGGATCTCGCACGCGCGATTGACGCTGCGGTCGCCGATGGCGTCGATATTATTAGTTACTCCGTGGGCAGCTCGTTATCCAGCGTGACAGCCCCCGATGACCTTGCGCTCCTGGCCGCTGCCAAGACCGGCGTTCTGGCTGTCGTCGCAGCCGGGAACGAAGGCCCCAACCTCGGCACTATCGGCTCCCCTGCTGGTGGCCCCTGGGTTATCACGGCAGCCGCCTCCACGCGCGATGGCAAATCGAATGTTGAGGCGTTCGAGATCAGTACACCGCCGGTCATTGCCGGTCGGTACGAGGTGAGGGAAGCGGCATTCACCCCGCCGCTCGAGGATGTCGACCCGATCGAGGGCAGCCTCGTTCTCGTCGACGATGACGACACCGAACTTGAATCCGGTGCGCTCGGCTCCGAAGCCGATGCTTGCCAGCCGCTGATCAACGACGATGAGATCGACGGCAATATTGCGTTGATCCAGCGAACCGGCTGCCGCTTCGACACGATGGTCGCGAATGCGGCCGATGCCGGCGCCGTTGCGGCCATTGTCTACAACATTGCCGGCGGCCCGGTCGTCATGTACGGCGAGTCGGGGCTCTCCGACATTCCCGCGCTCATGATGGGCCAGGCAGACGCAAACCTGATCCTCGCGGAGTTCGATGCCGGCAATGAGGTCACCGTAATTCTCGACAAAGGATTCCTGTTGGAGTCCAGTGATACCGGGAACGAGATGGCGACGTTCTCGGCGCGTGGACCGGCCCCGGTGCCCGACATACTCAAGCC
>CAZKZE010000017.1:0-39711 GCA_964557165.1 uncultured Woeseiaceae bacterium | reverse complement strand
TGAGAGCTCCAGTTCGACAAAACGCGCCAGCGTTTTGGACGCCGAAGGCGCCCCGCAGGGGTGAAGATCGCCCCAAGGCGATCTGAATCAATCTCTCCGGGCGCAGAAAACTGTTGTCTACTTGCTCCTGTTGCGCGAGGCTAATCGCTTCGTGTTCCATGCGTCGATTGTCACTAACCCTCTTACCCACGGAGATTCAAGAAATGCCCCGATTTCTGCAATCTCGTGCAGTCGCAACGACCGCGACTTGTGCGCTGCTCGCCGCCTTCTCATCAAGCGACGGCGAAGGCAAGGTAGATGTGATCAGCGACGACATCGACTATCGCATTTCGTCGACGACACAAATCCTTTTGACCAGCGAGGCGGGAGACAAACTTGCGACTCAGAAAAATGTCTCGTTTCAAAAGGGCACGCCGAACGGAACGACGGTTGTTATAAGTCCGGACGTCGTCAAACAGTCTATCGTCGGAATCGGATCGTCATTTACCGAATCGTCGGCTTTTGTTCTGGCACACCTTGATCCTGAAGCGCGGGCAGGAGTCATGGACAAGATTTTCGGCGAACGTGGAGCCAATTTCTCATTGACCCGAACGCCAATTGGCTCCACCGATTTTTCGGTGGAAGGCAAGTACAGCTATGCGGAAGTGCCGGATGACCGCTCGCTAGATCACTTCAGTATTGCGCCGGACAAGGACGGCTTCCCGGCGACCGAGTATCCCGGCATTCGTGACGAGAGATTCGATCTGTTGCCGATGATTAAGCAGGCGGCGATGATCAAGAGCCAACAAGAAGAAAGCGAGCTGCGAATCATTGCGTCCGCGTGGACCGCGCCGCCATGGATGAAGGACATTGAAGAATGGTACGTGTCCGGGGCGCCCGAGAACGACTACCAGGGCACCGGCGGTACGCTTAAGCCGGAGTACGTCCAAACGTACGCTGACTATGTCGTACGGTACCTCAGTGCCTATCGCGCCGAAGGTGTGGATATTTGGGGCCTGACGCCCGTCAACGAACCACACGGCAATAGCGGAAACTGGGAAAGCATGCACTTCACGCCGGAAACCCAGAATGAGTTTATCAAGCAAAATCTTGGGCCGGCGCTTAGGGCAGACCAGTTTGGGGACGTCAATCTCCTGATATACGATCAGAATCGCGATGACCTCGAGCACTGGACGGACGAGATTTACGGTGACCCGGAAACGGCGGGCTATGTGTATGGCGCCGCCGTGCATTGGTACTCGAGTACTTTCAAAGTCCATGAAGATATTCTCGACCGTGTGCACGAGAGATTTCCCGATTTCGCGATAATCCATACCGAGGGCACTATCGATGATCTGGGTAAGGATGCACCTGGTGGCATAGCTGATCCGGAGAGGTTCAAGGAAACCGATTGGTTCGACAACGATGAGTTCTGGTGGAACGATAATGCCACCGACTGGGCCTATACGGCCGAGTGGGCACCCAACAATGAGGACCATCCGATCTACTCACCGGTGCATCGATACGCAAGAAATATCATCGTCAGTCTCAACCACTGGATGGAAGGGTGGATAGACTGGAATGTAGTCTTGGACAAGAATGGTGGGCCCAACCACGCTGGAAATTTCTGCGGTGCGCCGATTATGATCGACACCAATACCGGCCAGGTCTACTACACTCCAATCTATTACGTCCTCGCACAGTTGAGCCGCACGATCCGGCCGGGCGACAAGGCAGTGCAGGCCGACAAGAACCTGGTTGGTCTCCATAATGATGCGCTGCACGCAAGTGCGACGATTAGCGATGGCGGTTTGTTGAGCGTGCAATTGCTCAACACGACGAAGGAACCAATTCAGTACTCACTGCAAATAGGTGCTCAGTACGCAGCGCTGGAAATTGCGGCCAATTCCGTTCAAACCGTTCGGGTACCGCTGGCGGATTGAGCGCCAACTTTCGGTTCGCCCCAATATCTTCCGCCAAGAAAGACCGTGTTAATCCCCTGCTGTCGTGGTCTCCGGAATGTCCGTGAACGGAATGATACCGAAGGAAGGATAGATCTCGCTCGGGAAATAGACGACGCCGTCTGACACCACCATGCTGATACTTCTCAGCTGCGACAGGTCTTCTGTGGGATCGCCCGGCACCAGGAAGAAGTCGGCGTACTTACCCTTCGCTATTGAGCCAAGATCCTCATCTTGACCCAGGTAGGCGGCCATGTCATAGCTTGCCCTTCGCAGCACCTCGGCCGGGGTGAGGCCGAACTTCTCAAACAATTCCAGCTCGCGGTGATAAGCGAACGATCCGCCCATATCGGTGCCAGGTAACAGCAACACGCCTTCGGCGTTCAGGCGCTGCATCGTTTCAAGAATGACCTCGAAGGCCGCAACATATTCAGCGCGTTCTTCGGATGTGTCGGTGCCGAACATGGCCGACTTATACGAACGCTGTTCATTAGTGGGCAGGTGATCAATTATGTTGCGCGCCATGGGCGCAACTTCACCGTTGACTGCGGTCATCCCATGCTCGTGAATGGCGATGGTCGGATCATGCGCGACGTCACGTCGCACCATTTGACCGATCGTGAACTGAACGTCTTCGCCGTCGAGGTCCATTGCGGGAAAGCGTTTCATCGCTGTGAACCTGAACAACGTGCGAGTGTCTTCGCCATCGTTCAGAACCCAGCCGAGCAAGAGCTGATTCGCGTGAGTGATCTCATCGAAGCCCGCGTTGATCATGTCATTGGCCGTCGAGAACGCGGGCACATGGCCGGCGACCTGCATTCCGAGCGAGTGCGCTTCAGCTACGAGTTGTTCGGCCCACTCGCCGCGCATCGAGTTGTAAAACTTCACCTGGTAGAAATCGCGCGCCCCACACCAGCGCACCATATCGAGTGCTTCTTCCAGGGTGGCGACGGTTTCCCCGGTCGCTGCTGAGAACTCACTCTTGCCCTCGATAAAACAGGAGCGCGTGATGCGCGGACCGGCAATTTCACCGCTGTTGATGCGACCGATCAGGCTTTCGAGAACGTCGTTTTCATTTCCCATATCGCGAACAGAGGTGACCCCGGCCGCAATGTTGAGCAGGGCATTACCCTGGCCAATATGTCCGTGCATTTCGTACATGCCGGGAACGAGCGTGCCGCCGCCACCGTCGATGATGACCTCGCCATCAGTTGACGGGCTATTCGCCGGCTGGACGCTTGCGATCCGATTGCCGTAGGCAACGACATCCCTGGGTTCTGTGAGGGCGAGGGCCTCAGGATCAAAGACGCGGACGTTTTGAATACGGACCGGCGCAGTGAAATAGTGAGCAACCTTCGACTGGATTTCGACGAAGCGCTCTGTTGAAAGCTCTTCGGAATATAGTCGCAGGGGCTCGTCCGCGGCTTCGTAGCCCTCGCGAATAATGCTGAATCGCGGACTTGCGATAGCGAAGAACTGGCCTGTCTGATCGAGGAAGACCAGCGAGGGGTTGAGTGAAAGTCCGAGGATTTCGTAGGCCGTTACTTCTAACTGCCCGTCGGTCCCGTCGAGCGCCATTGTCGAGCGAGTGCGAATGCTGACCTCCCCGGAAGGATAAACCTCGATGCGCCCATTCGGTTCGTTGAGCAATGCACGAGCGAGCATTGCGAGTGAGTGAGCACTGCCGTTCTGGTCGACATAGAAAAGCGACTCGCCATCAAGACGCGCCTCTCCGTTGCCGGTCGTGTCTTGCCAGCGCGCCACGCCGTCTTCAACGCGAAAGTACTCGTCAACCGTATTGCCGAACGAGGTTTTTCCCGTAACCGTCCAGTCGATGGGGTACCCACGCTCATCCACCGTGATTTCTTCAGCAATGGTCGGCCCACGGCCGTTTTGTTTGAAGTCGAAGTCGATCGCTAACCGATCAGTGCCATGACTAACGATCAAGTGGCCGACATCGCTGCCGCCCACCAACACTCGGTAGGTAATAGTCTCCGCCGCGAGCGGCAGAGAAGTAAGAACCAAGAGAATACCGAAGCTGAGTCTCATTATTATTTTCTCGTTGTTAGTCGTTCGGGTGATCATACCCGAACCGCCACGCCGTTAGATGGTGTCACTCTTCGCTACTTATATCGGGGGCGCCGTACAGCAGTTCGGCCGCGGGTTTCATTCTCGTCATCCTTCTCGGTCTCGAACAGGTCGTCGACGTGATAGCACGGCTGCCATTTTCAGTCTGGTAGTCATTTCTTCCCTTGGCGAAAATCGGAACAGGCCCGCCGAAAGCAGGCATTCAACTGGAGAGCTGAAATCGCTTCTCTTTTTAATTTAGGCATTGTTGCGCACTCTGAATGCGAGCTCCTGTCATCGAAATTCCCGATTCATGGTCCCGTTTTCGCGTCACGAGCTTTCTGTCGCTGCACCCAAGTAAGATACATGGTATATTCAAATAGTCTAAATTAAGACTTTCTAATACCTATCGAGGCGCTGCGATGCCAGATACATCCACCCAGGTACATAGCGGAGTTCGGCGGCACGGCATCAGAGTCGTCCGACTGGTGGAGGACGTCGGGCTTTCCTTAATCCTCCTGTCAACGATCGTCGCAGGCAGCGTCGAAGTGCATCACATGTGGGTTCAGCGCAACGTGATGCTCGAAGACCTGCTGCTGATGTTCATCTACGTCGAAACCATGACGATGGTTAAGGTGTACTGGGAATCGGGCAAGCTTCCTGTGCGCATGCCGCTTTACATAGCGATCGTTGCCGTCGCCCGGTACCTGATCATCGATATCAAGGACATGGACAGTTGGCGAGCCCTTGCCGTCGCCAGCGCAATCCTCTTGCTGGCTATATCCGTGCTAGTCGTGAGGTGGGGGCACGTGAAGCTCCAGTACCCGAAGGCGGGCCAATCGGAAAGGGAAACTGATTGATCAATTCGGAAGTCCCGTCGGACGTCGCCAAGAGCACAAAAAAGGCGCACAATATTCGGTTGAGTCTCGCAGTCTCCTGTGAGTCGCAACTGATCTATTTTATCGAATAGTATGATCGAAACATTCCATTTTATTTCTTGGTCGACCTGCGATCTACTTGACGCTGCGCTCTCGTTTCATACCCGAAGGGGATACACACAATGATTAGAAATAAACTGACTTTGATTGCCGCTCTAGCGGTAGCAGTGTCGCCGCTGGTGGCATCCGGTCCTGCCTCCGCGCAGGGCGATATGCCGAGCAACCAGTTCTGGTGGCCCGGAACCCTGAACCTCGAGCAGCTTCGCGCACACGATGCCAGGTCAAATCCCTACGGTGACGACTTCGATTACGCCGAGGCATTTAGCAACGTTGATCTCGAAGCTCTCAAGAAGGACATCGAAGTCGTGCTGACGACGTCGCAGGACTGGTGGCCGGCGGACTGGGGTCATTACGGTGGCCTGATGATCCGGATGACCTGGCACAGCGCGGGTACGTACCGCGTGCATGACGGCCGCGGCGGAGCCGACGGTGGGCAGCAACGTTTCGAGCCGCTCAACAGCTGGCCGGACAACGCCAACCTGGACAAGGCGCGCCGTCTGTTGTGGCCGGTCAAGCAGAAATACGGTCGCAGCGTTTCCTGGGCCGACCTCATGATTCTGGCGGGTAACGTTTCGCTGGAATCGATGGGCTTCGAGACGCTCGGCTTCGCCGGCGGACGCGTCGATGATTGGGAAGCCGACCTGGTCTATTGGGGCGCTGAAACAGAATGGCTCGAAAACAATAAGCGCTACGACGAAGAAGGCAAGCTGGAGAAACCGCTGGCCGCCGTGCAGATGGGTTTGATCTACGTCAACCCGGAAGGCCCTAACGCCAACGGTGACCCGCTCGCAGCCGCTGCGGACATCCGTGAATCGTTTGGCCGTATGGCGATGAATGACGAAGAGATCGTCGCGCTGATCGCCGGCGGGCACACGATGGGTAAGACCCACGGTGCGAAGAAAGGTGATTGTGTCGGCCCGGCGCCTGCAGGTGCAGACCTCGAAGAGCAGGGCTTTGGCTGGACCAATAAGTGCGGCAAGGGTAACGCCGAAGACACGATGACCAGCGGCCTGGAAGGCGCGTGGACACAGACGCCGACCGCCTGGTCCATGTTGTTCCTGAGCAACCTGCTCAACTTCGAGTGGGAGAAGACTACGACACCCGCTGGCGCGACCCTGTGGGTCCCAACGAACAAGGACCTGCACTCGGCAGTGCCCGACGCGCATGTCGAGGGCAAGCGGAACCCGCCGATCATGCTGACAACGGACATGTCGTTGAAGATGGACCCAGGATTCCGCGCCATTTCCGAGCGCTTCCTGAAGAGCCCGAGAGAGTTTGATCAGGCGTTCGCGAGAGCGTGGTTCAAACTGACGCATCGCGATCTTGGCCCGCGCGCTCGCTACGCGGGTAGTGACGTGCCCGAGGATGTATTCATCTGGCAGGACCCGGTACCGACCGCCGACTACAAACTCATCGACGCAAAAGATGCCGACAAGCTGAAAGCGAAGATCCTGAAGTCCGGCCTGACCGTACCCGAACTGGTCCGTACCGCCTGGGCATCGGCCTCGAGTTTCCGCGGATCGGATATGCGCGGCGGGGCAAATGGTGCTCGTGTTCGCCTGGCGCCTCAGAATGGCTGGGACGTAAACAACCCACAAGAGCTGACCAGCGTGCTGGACACGCTTACCGCGATTCAGCAGGACTTCAACAAGTCGCTGAGGAAGGGCAAGCAAGTGTCCCTCGCAGACGTGATCGTTCTGGGTGGCGCTGCAGCGATTGAGCAAGCCGCCAAGCAGGCCGGGTCCAAGGTCAAGGTTCCGTTCACACCGGGGCGTACCGACGCATCGCAGGAAATGACCGATGTCGAGTCTTTTGCCGTACTGGAGCCGACCGCCGACGCATTCCGCAATTTCTACAGTGACGAGAGCTACCTTTCGCCCGCGAGAATGATGGTGGAGAAGGCAGACTTGCTGACCCTCACTGTGCCGGAGCTGACGGCGCTGGTAGGCGGCATGCGAGCCCTCAACGCGAATACCGGCCAAGCAGCGCACGGGGTATTCACCGACGCACCCGGAACCTTGAGTAACGATTTCTTCGTGAATCTACTCGACATGTCCACAAGATGGACGAAGTCCGAGAAGACCGAAGGCGTCTACGAGGGACACGACCGGGCTACCGGTGACCTGAAATGGACGGCCACGCCCGTGGATCTCGTCTTCGGTTCGAACTCCGAGCTGCGCGCAGTGGCAGAGGCCTACGCGGAAGCCGGCGGCAACGAGCAGTTCGTGAATGACTTTGTTGCAGCATGGACGAAGGTAATGACGCTCGACCGCTTCTGACCGACTAAATCCGAGAGAGTGAACGGCGGCGCATTTGCGCCGCCGTTTTTTTTTGCCTGTACGACACGAAACCTTGCTCCGTAGGTCCTGCTATGGTCGGCAGTACAAGAACAGGAGATGACAATGGCCATTACAACCCAGTGCGCACGAGCCGCTATTTGTCTGTTAGTCCTTTTCGCATCGATTCCGCTGGCGGCCGCGGCTGATAACGATGAAAAGCCGAATATTGTCCTCGTCGTGATGGATAACTTCGGTTACGGAGAAATCGGCGTCTACGGCGGCGGCGAATTACGAGGGGCACCAACCCCCAGAATTGACAGTATTGCGGCGGAGGGAATGCAGCTTACGAACTTCAATGTCGAAGCGGAGTGCACGCCGTCGCGAACCTCGCTGATGACGGGTCGTTACGGCATTCGCGCCAGGCAGCGGCCTGAAGGCCCACCCAGGGGGATATGGTGGGGCATCGCTCCATGGGAGATTACCCTGGCGGAGATGCTGACGGATGCCGGCTACGCAACGGGCATGTTCGGAAAATGGCATCTGGGCGATACGGAAGGCCGTTTCCCGACCGATCAGGGTTTCGATGAGTGGTATGGAATACCGAACTCATCGGATCGAGCCTTCTGGCCGGACAGCGATAGCTGGCAGGAAGGGGCCCACCCGGATCTCGAGTTCACCTACGTAGTATCGTCAAAGCGCGGTGAAACGCCCAGGAAACTCGAGGTATACGGCCGCGAGAAGCGCAAGACGATCGACCGGGAGATCACCGACAAAGCGCTCGACTTCATCAAGCGCAAGGCCAAAGCCAAGCAGCCTTTTTTCGCCTATCTTCCCTATACGCAGACGCATGAGCCCGTTGACGCCCATCCGGACTTCAAGGGTTCGACCGGCAACGGCAGTTTTGCTGACGTTCTGGCGCAAACCGATGTCTATGTTGGTGAACTCCTCGACACGATCGATGACCTCGGGCTCAAGGACAACACGATCTTTATCTTTACGTCCGACAATGGCCGCGAAGGTATCAAGCGATCGTTTGGCTTTACCGGACCCTGGCGAGGGACCATGTTCTCTCCCTACGAAGGCTCCTTACGCGTTCCTTTCCTGATCCGTTATCCGGGGAAGATTCCCGCCAGGCAGGTTTCAAACGAGATCGTTCATCTGATCGATGTATTTCCTACGCTGGCAAACTTCGTCGGAGGAGAGATCCCGGACGATCGAATCCTGGATGGGGCCGACCAGTCCGATTTCTTTGTGGGTAAGTCGGAGAAATCCGCTCGAGAGACCGTCATCATTTACATCGGAAATGAGCTCTTTGGTGTCAAATGGCGGAACTGGAAAATGCTGATCAAGGAGATCGACAGCGAGAGCTATGCAATCCAGAACATGGCCTACCCATCAATCTACAATTTGCTGGTCGATCCGAAGGAAGAAGAGCCAGAGACTTTCTACCTGGATGACACCTGGGTGGACGCGCCTTTGTGGCAAGCGGTTGAAGACCACCTGGCCTCGATTGAAGCGGACCCGGGGGTGCCGGATCCGTAGGCTGGAGGCGAGACTTATGTCCAACAGATGCCCCAGGTGTCGCTAATCTTTACAGCTACATAGCGCCGGCTTTCGATGTTTTCTCGCCGCCAGAATTTTGCCGGTGAATTATCGCCACGAGTTCACTATACTGGCTGCAAAATTGAGGTCGTTACGGAAAACGGCCCGCTTCCGCAGGGGAAGCTACCAACACCAGAAACAGGGGAAAACTCGATGATCACCCGCATGCATTCTGTTGCTATTGCCGCAGGTCTAGTTCTTGGCCTGACACTTTCATCTGTTGCGGTCGCTGAGGGTCCTGGCTTCGCCGAGCCGGATCTTCGGCTGAACGAGGTCAAGCGGCCTGGGATAGGTCTTGGTCCGCGGCCTTCAGCCACGATGCACATGCAGCGACCGGGCTTCGATGTCCAGGATCTGCAGCGCGCGCAGTCCAAGCGGCCCGAAAAGTGGGTACGCACGCCAGACGCGACCGAACCGACCGGCGGTGGCATTCACCGCTACATCGTCCAGTTCGAAGACGATGCACTGCCTCTCTACGAAGGCGGGATTAATGGTCTTGCTGCAACGAGCGCAGGACCTGGTGGGCGACTCGACCCAAGGTCAACCGCAGCTGTTGCGTACGTCAATCACCTGCAGCAGACGCAGAACCAGATGGTCGCCAAAATGAGAGTCGAGCTCGGTGGCGTGCAGGTCGAACGCAGATACCAACATGCCCTGAATGCTGTCACTGTTCGCATGACCGCAAGAGAGGCGAACAAGGTTCGGTCCATGCCAGGCGTGCGCTTTGTCGAGCGTGACCGCCAGGTCGACCTAACGACGGCAACGAGTGTGAGTTTCATTGGTGCCGACCAGGTTTGGGCCGGCGCCAGCGGCGGTGTCCCTTACCTTGGCGAGGGCACGGTTGTCGGTATCATCGACTCCGGCATTAATCACGAGCATCCCTCATTTGCCGCCACGGGCGACGATGGCTACACGCACACCAATCCCCTGGGTGCGGGCGTATACCTCGGTGATTGCGCGGGGGCTTTCGCGGATCGCTGTAACGACAAGCTGATCGGTGCCTATGAGTTCCTGAGCTCCCAACCGACCACACCGCCTGACGAAATCCTGATTGATGGCGACGCACCGTCGTCGGATACCGACGGTCACGGCACTCACGTCGCCAGTACGGCCGCAGGCAACATCCTTTACGACATTCCTCTGGCCAATGCCGACGGCGATCCGAGCTCCGTCGTATTCTCGCAGATCTCGGGTGTAGCGCCACATGCCAACATCATCGCTTACAAGGTTTGCGCACCATCTTGCTTCTTCTCGGATATCGCGGCTGCAGTCGACCAGGCTATTGCAGATGGCGTTGTCGACGTACTCAATCATTCGATCGGTTCGTCTTCGGGCAACCCCTGGAACTCAAGCCAGGCACAGGCTTTCCTCGCTGCACGAGCAGCAGGCATCTTTGTCGCTAACTCGGCTGGTAACAGCGGTCCGGATGCCGGAACCGCAGAAGCCGCGGGCAACGCACCCTGGGTAGCCGGTGTTGCAGCGACGACTCACGATCGCAGCTACCCGACCAAGCTACTGACAGCGATGAGCGGTGGCGACACAACTGCGCCAGCCGATATCACCGGTCGCTCAGTATCGGGCGGCTTCACCGGCGATATTGTTTACGCCGGCGACTTCCCTACAAATAATGGCTCATCCAACGATACCGAGCCGGAGCAGTGCCTCGAGCCGTTCCCGGCAGAGACGTTTTTGTCCAACCAGATTGTCCTCTGCGATCGCGGCGCGATTGCCCGCGTAGCCAAGGGCCAGCACGTCCGTGATGGTGGCGCCGGTGGTTTCATCCTCGCCAACCTCGATGGCGGCGCGACATCGGTCGTTGACGATCCGCACGTAATCCCTGCGATTCACATCGATTCGACAGACGGAAACACGATGCGGGCCTGGCTGGCAAGCGGTGCAGGCCATGTCGGTACGATAACGGCGGTTGATACGCCGATCTCGGATCCGGCGGCCGGTGACAACGTAGCCGGTTTCAGCTCACGCGGGCCGTACACTGGTTTCGATATCATGGCGCCGAACACTGCAGCACCGGGTGTCAACATCTTTGCTGCAGGTGCAGACCTGACACAGGCGCAGATCGACCTGATTCACACGCTCTACCCACCCAACCAATGGGAGTCGGTACCGGGTTCATTCGGCCAGATTGGCGGCACGTCCATGGCCAGCCCGCATATCACGGGTTCGGCCGCGCTGCTCAAGCAGGCACATCCGGACTGGACCGACGCGGAAGTGTTGTCGGCCATCATGACCACGGGTAGCCACGATCTCGTCAAGGAGGACGGCGTTACGCCGGCTGACATTCACGATATCGGTGGTGGCCGTGTGCAGCTTGCCGCGGCAGTCAATGCCGGCCTGGTTCTCGACGAATCAGCTGCAGCATTCCAGGCGGCTAATCCTGACGACGGCGGTGATCCGTCAGCGCTCAACGTTGCCGCCCTTGTTCAGGATGACTGCGTATCCGTCTGTAGCTGGACACGCACCGTACGCGCGACCACTGGCGGTACCTGGAATACTTCGGGCCTGGATGCCTTTGTCAGCGTCTCGCCGGCGTCATTTACCCTGGCTGCCGACGAAGCACAGGAAATCGTAGTTACGGCGGACGTCAGCGGGCTTACGAGCGACACCTGGGCGTTCAGCCGTGCTGTGTTGACGCCGACGGACGAAGGCGTGCCGACAACGCAGCTGCCGATCACGGTGGTTCCGGTGAGCGGTGTATTGCCAGATTCAGTCGATCTCGCGGCTAGCCGGGATGCAGGTTCACAGCTGTTCACCGATGTCACCGCTACGGCGATGACCGGTTTCAACGTCAACGTGTTCGAGCCGTCCCTGGTCCAGGGTACGCAGTATTCACTGCCAATGGACAGCGACAACAGCGACCCGTTCGATGACCTGACCGATGGCGTTATGTACGTCTTGCATGACGTGCCGGCGGGCACCCAGCGAGCGGTATTCGAGATTCTCGATTCCGAATCGCCGGACCTCGACCTCTTCGTTGGCCTCGTTGTTGATCCGGCGAATCCGGTCGATCCCGGACTGTTGGCCTGCGTCTCCGCAACAGGAACCGCGCTCGAGTCTTGTGACTTCGACGCCGACTATCTCGACCTCCTGCGCTCGATCTTTGGTGATGACCTGCAGTTCTATGTGCTGGTTCAGAACTGGGCGGCGAGTGGGGAAGGTGCTATCGATGCGTTTACATTGGCGAATACCAATGTCGGCGATGCGGTATCGTCCCAGATATGGGCAGAAGGCCCGCAAGGTAACGTCGAGCCGCTGGTACCGTTTGATGTCCGGTTCTACTGGGACCTGCCTGCTCTGGAGGGCGAGCGTTACCTGTCGGCGACCGAATGGTACGCGGACGCGGCGCAAGCCGAGCTCCTTGGCAAGACACCGCTGCAGTTCAACCGAGGCATAAACGATGTGACGTTCTCGAGCAGCGCGGATGGAGGCCCGGTCAATGCGGGTGACGTTGTCGCATTTACCGCAACCGTCCAGCCGAACTTTACGAACGAGGACCGCACTTACAAGATCACTGTGCCGCAACCGCCAATGACGATCGTCGATCCGGACTCAATCAGTAATGGCGGTTACATGGTAGGTAATACTATCGTGTGGGACGTAACCCAGGAATCGTTGCTCGGGCAGGAAGGTGAGTACCTGGTCAGCACGAATGCGGACAACCCGTACTGTAGTGCCCCGTTCGGCGGCGTTTACATCGATCTGGCAGGGTTCGGCATCTTACCGGATCCTGGATTCACCGGTGACGGCATCGCAGGCACGTTCTTCTCGGGTCAGAACCCGGTTCCGTTCTACAATGCGCCAAGGGACGGTGGGCTGACGGTTACGGACGATGGTTTTGCCTTCTTCAATTCGACGCCAGGACCGACTCCGTGGGTGAACCAGCCAATTCCGACGGAAAGCGACCCGAACGATATGTTGGCGCCCTTCTGGAGCGACTGGGTCATTAACTATGACGATGGCTCTGGCGGTCGCGTTCGAGGCGTTTCGGCTGCAACGGCTGGCCCGGATCTGTCAATCGTCGAATGGGATGGCGTCGAGTACTGGCCAGGCGATACCACGTACCCGATCGCAGGCGACTTCGAACTCATCATGTTCAGTTATGTCGACCCGGACTTCCCCGAGTTCATATTCGGCTACAACAATCTGGACGCTGAATTCGTCGACCTGCTCGTCTCGCTCGGCTTACTCACGTCGGGCGTCGAGAATCGCACCGGTACAGCCGGCAGCGAGTACTTGGATGCTTACTCCGATGGCCTCCTTGTCTGCTACGACTACCTGGGACCAGACAGTTCGCCATTAGAGCTGTCGTTCAGTGCGACGGTTAAAACGATAGCCGGTGGTCGCCAGATCAGGGCGAGCCAGAGAGACCTCGTGGACAACCCGGGCAGCCGCCCGAACCGCAACAGGCTCAGTATCGACGTCAACGAACCGCCGTATGTCTTCAGAGGCTTCTTCGGGCTGTACGACGGCATGACGATTGACAACGACAGGCTGCGCGGGATTCCTGTGGCGTTCATGCTGTTCGATCCGGCGACGATGCGGCCGGTCCGCAATGTCGCGGCTAATATTGTGATCGCTGATTTGGACGGCAACGTAGTCGCGCAAGGGAGCGCTCGCTACCGCTGGTTCTACTACTATTACCGTTGGAATCTGCAGAACGTACTCGACGGTGGATACACGATCACGGCGAACCTGGACGATGGCTCGTCGCAGAGTGTGACGGTCTTCGTAGGTGGGCCGCCCACCGAGTCTGCGGGCGATAGCTCGTCGCAAGGTACAACGTCCGCGTCGGGTAACCCGTCAGGACGCGCGGCGACCTCGTCCAATGGCGGCCGGTCGGTCAATGAGGGCAGGACGTCGCAGCGGTAGGTGACCAGCGACAAGACCTGGTCTTGAAGAACAGCGCCCGGTACGTGTAAACGTGCCGGGCGTTTTCTTTTTCAGGTCGGGTCCAGTGTCGAGTCGCGTGGGGCGGGTGTTTCGATCTTTCCCGGGGGCTCACAAAGAAACGGCGGTCCCCGGAGGGTGCTGTGGTACTCGTAGATGTCTCCGGCTGCCCGCAGGCGAATGAGGACACCCGGTGTCAGGACCATCAGGTAGCCGCGGTCTGGCTGCGGACAGCCAACGGCCGATGATCTCCACGTCACGTGTTCGGCCTGCAGGACCTTGATCTCGCCGGGGTCGGTCTTTTGTTTCGCGAGGCGGTCGGCGAGATCAGCAGTCGCAGTCTCGACGAGTCCTTCCAGCTTAGGGGTCTTGCTGGTCTCTGGCAGCATCCGCTTGTCCTCGGGAGCCTCGGCCTGTTCGGTCATCTCGTTGGTCACGCCGTCGGGTTGTGAGCAGGCTGCAACCAGGAACACGATCAGGACGGACGGCTTCAGGATGTGTCGCGACATAGTCTCACTCCATTGCTTGATCGCCGGGGATACATAGTACTCGCAGAATTGGCGGTTCGTCACGTGGCGACATGATCATGGCAGCAGTTTCTGTGTTCAAGCTCTATAATAGCCTCCCCCCGTCCTGCCACGCAGGGCGCTTAGAAACTGGAGAACCTGCGAAATGCAACTGACTGACAAGGAACTGCTGCAGGGCAGTGCCTATATCAATGGCGAATGGGTCAGCTCGGACAACGGCGAGACCCTGCCTGTGAAGAACCCGGCGACCGGTGAGACGATCATGGAAGTTGCCAAATGTGGCACGGCGGAGACGCGCCGCGCTATCGAAGCCGCGGAGGTAGCTCAGATTGATTGGCGCCGGAAAACCGCCAAGGAAAGAGGGGCGATTTTGCGCCGCTGGTTCGACCTGATGATGGAGGCGCAGGAGGATCTCGCCATCATTCTGACTGCCGAGCAGGGCAAGCCACTGGCCGAGGCACGCGGTGAGATTGCCTACGGTGCGAGTTATATCGAGTGGTTCGCCGAGGAAGCCAAACGCGTGTACGGCGATACGATTCCTGCTCCGTCCGCTGACAAGCGCGCGGTCGTTATCAAGCAACCCGTAGGTGTGGTCGCCTGCATCACGCCATGGAATTTCCCCAACGCGATGCTCACGCGTAAGATTGCGCCGGCGCTCGCCGCCGGCTGTACGGTCGTGTGCAAACCGGCCAACGAGACGCCGTTGTCTGCTTATGCGTTCACAAAACTCGCGGAGCGCGCGGGTGTGCCGGCTGGTGTCGTCAATATCGTGACCGGGGTAACTCGCGAGATTGGTGCGGAACTGACCAGCAATCCGATCGTACGCAAATTGACTTTCACCGGGTCTACGCAAGTTGGCAAGCTCCTGATGGAACAATGCGCCGGAACAGTGAAGCGCACATCGATGGAACTTGGTGGCAATGCGCCATTCATTGTCTTCGATGACGCCGATCTCGACGAAGCGGTCAAAGGCGCGATCATCTGCAAGTTCAGAAACGCCGGTCAGACCTGTGTGTGCGCGAACCGAATCTTCGTGCAGGACGAAGTCTACGATGAGTTCGTTGAGAAGCTCGCCGAGGCGACGGGCGGGCTCAGGATGGGCAATGGTGCGGACGAGGGCGTAGTCGTTGGTCCTTTGATTAACGAAGGCGCAGCCAATGATGTCATGACGTTTGTTGACGATGCTGTAGCCGGCGGCGCGAAGGTGTCTGTCGGCGGCAGCCGTTCCGACCTGGGCGAGTGTTACGTCGAGCCAACGATCCTGACTGACGTCAACCCGGGCATGAAGGTATTCCGTGAGGAGATCTTCGGGCCCATTGCTCCGGTATTCAGGTTCTCGACAGAAGAAGAAGCCATTCAACAGGCGAACGATACAGAGTTCGGTCTTGCCTGCTACTTCTATTCGCGCGATGTCGGTCGCATCTGGCGCGTAGCCGAGGCACTCGAGTACGGCATTGTTGGTATCAATGAGGGCATCATTTCGAACGAGATGGCGCCGTTTGGCGGCGTTAAGGAATCCGGCCAGGGTCGTGAAGGGTCCAGGTACGGGCTGGATGACTACCTGGAGATCAAGTACATGTGCCTCGGCGGCATCGACAAGTAGAGAGCGCCGAATCAGGAAGATGCAATCCATCGCGATCATCGGTTGCGGAGCGATTGGCGAGGCGGTCGCTGGCTACCTCGCCGATCGCGACGATGTCGAAATAGCGGTCGCGATTGTCAATCCGGGCTCGAACTCTCGAGCCCGCGAAGTCTTCGGTCCCGATGTTGAAATCACGAGTAGCTTTGACGAAGTATCAAGTCAGGTAGATCTTGCGGTCGACTGCGCCGGTCACGCAGCGCTGCGCCAGCACGGGGAAGCGATCCTCTCCAAAGGCGTTAGTCTGATCACGGTATCTTCTGGCGCGTTGGCCGATAGCGACTTGTACGACAAGCTGCTTGTGGCTGCGCGGCGCGGCGGCACCCAACTTCGCGTGGTGTCGGGTGCCATTGGCGCACTGGACGCACTCTCGGCGGGCAGCATTGGGACGCTTACCAGGGTGACGTATCGGGGCCGTAAACCGCCTCAGGGCTGGCGCGGATCGCCTGCAGAAACGAAACTCGATCTCGACACGTTGTCTGAGCCGGCTGTGCACTTTAGCGGCAGCGCCCGCAATGCAGCACTCGAGTATCCGAAGAATGCCAATGTTGCGGCGTCAGTAGCACTCGCGGGGCTTGGGTTAGACGCCACGACGGTCGAACTCGTTGCGGACCCCGGGGTGACAAGAAACGTGCACGAGATCCTGGCCGAAGGTGATTTCGGGCGTTTCGAGTTTCGCATCGAAGGCGATTCTCTGCCAGACAACCCGCGGTCCTCAGCGATCACCGCAATGAGCGTCGTCCGGGAGATTCTGAACCCTGCGTCACCGATCGTTATCTGAGATAAACTGGCGACTCGCAGGACAGGGCACGGCGAGGGACGAATAACAATGACAAAACTTGCTGCATTCAATTTCCAGCAATGGATCGACGAACATCGGCATCTCCTGAAGCCGCCAGTTGGCAACAAGCAGATTTGGGAAGACGCCGACATGATGGCTTTCGTGGTCGGCGGTCCCAACCAGCGCACGGATTACCACGACGACCCGGTCGAGGAGTTTTTCTACCAGCTCGAGGGCGACATGGTGCTCAAGGTCTTCGACCAGGGCGAGTTCTACGATGTCATTATTCGCGAAGGCGACGTCTTCTTCCTGCCAAAACACGTGCGGCACTCGCCACAGCGACCGATGGAAGGAAGTGTGGGTCTCGTCATCGAACCCAAGCGGCCGGACGGCCTGAAGGATGCCTTCGAGTGGTACTGCTTTGAGTGCGGCAGTCTCGTGCACCGGGTAGAGGTGTTGCTTAAGTCAATCGTGGACGACCTGCCACCACTGTACGAGTCTTTTTATAACGACGAGGCCGCGAGAACCTGTCCTGAGTGCGGCGTGCTGCACCCGGGCAAGGAACCGCCGGCAGGGTGGGTGTCGATCCCGCCGCAAGACGGGACCTGATATGCAATACGAGTCGACACTCGAGTTCGCCAGGGCACAGGACACGGCGGATCCGCTCAGGGCGTATCGCGAACAGTTCCACTTCCCGTCGCTGGGCACTCGTGAGCTCGTGTATTTCACCGGGCACTCGCTTGGACTCCAGCCGAAGACAGTAAAAGCTGCGGTTGAGCTCGAGCTCGACGAGTGGGCTGATTACGGTGTCGAAGGGCACTTTCATTCGACGAATCCCTGGTACAGCTATCACGAACTCCTGACACCTCCAATGGCCGAGATCGTCGGCGCAAAAGAGTCCGAGGTTGTCTGCATGAATTCGCTGACAACCAACATTCACTTGCTGTTTGTATCTTTCTATCGTCCGACGAAGACGCGTTTCAAGATCATCTCGGAGGCGAAGATGTTTCCGTCGGATCGCTACCTGCTCGAGACGCAGGCCCGGTTTCACGGCTTCGAGCCCGACGATGCCATCATCGAAGTAGCACCGAGAAATGGTGGGACCCTGATCAGGGAGGAAGACATTCTTGCGGCGATCGATGCGCATGCCGACGAAGTCGCGCTAGTGTTCTTCGGGGGTGTCAATTTCTTCACGGGGCAGTTGTTCAATATGCCTCGTCTTACCGAGGCAGCGCACGCTGTTGGTGCGGTCGCGGGCTTTGACCTGGCCCACGCTGCAGGCAATGTGCGGCTGGCATTGCATGACTGGGACGTCGATTTTGCCGCGTGGTGCTCCTACAAGTACCTGAACTCCAGTCCGGGTAACGTCGGGGGTATCTTCGTTCACGAGCGTCATGGCCGGAGTTTCGAACTGCCGCGTTTTGGCGGTTGGTGGGGCCACGACAAGACGACGCGTTTTGACATGAAGAACGGCTTCCGGCCGATGGAAGGCGCGGAAGGCTGGCAGCTGAGTAATGTGCCGATTCTTGGAATGTCGGCGATGAAAGCATCACTCGATATTTTCGCGGCGGCCGGTATCCCCGCGCTTCGGGAGAAGAGCGAGAAGCTGACCGGCTATCTCGAATACACGATTGACGAACTCGCCAGCGAGTTCCCGGACGCGAAGATCAGTGTCCTAACGCCACGTGATGCGAGCCAGCGTGGCTGCCAGATTTCGGTGGATATCGCCGGGCGCGAGCGCGAACTGTTCGATGACATGATCGCAGCCGGTCTTATCGTCGATTTCCGCGAGCCCTGCGTCATTCGCATGGCGCCGGTACCCTTATATAACTCGTTCGAGGACGTGTTCACCTTCGGCAGGGTGATGCGCGAACTTCTGGCATAGGAGCCTCAGACGATGGCGAGAAACAGGTTTACGGTAGCGGGCGGTGGCCCGGTTGGCTCGTTGCTCGCAATCCTGCTGGGCAGGCATGGTTACGAGGTTGGCCTGTACGAGGGACGTCCGGATTCCCGCGTGACCAGTATCTACCAGGGCAAGTCGATCAATATCGCGTTGTCTGACAGGGGCTGGACCTCGCTGGAGCAAATCGGGATTAGTGCGGATGCGAAAGCCGATGCGATCCCTATGTATCACCGCGCTATCCATGGTCTCGAAGGAGAACTCAGCGCCTTGCCCTACGGAAAGGAGGGCGATGCGATCTGGTCGGTCTCGCGAGGCGGCATCAACGAGCAGCTGCTCGATATTGCGGACGCGGAGCCATATATCGAAACGCATTTTGAGCATCGCCTTGTCGAGATCGACTTTAGGACGGCGGGCGCTGTGTTCCGAGTAGCCGGTGAGCGCGAAATCACGGTTGAGGCGGACTACCTGTTCGGTGCCGACGGTGCGCGCTCCAAAGTGAGGCGCCTCGCGCACAACCTGCCACGATTCAGTTACAGCCAGGAGTACATGCCGCAGTGCTACATCGAGCTCAACATTCCTGCGAACGAAGATGGCACGCACAAGCTCGAAAAGAACGCGCTGCATATCTGGCCGCGCAAGGACTTCATGCTCATTGCGCTGCCGAACCCCGATGGCACGTTCACCTGCACGTTGTTCATGAATTTTGCGGGTGCCCCGTCATTCCAGTCGTTGACCGAGCGATCCGCTATCGAGGCGTTCTTCAATGCGAACTTCGGCGATGCGATGGAATACCTGGAAAATCCAGTCGACGTTTTCATGGAGAAGACAGCATCGCCGCTGTTTCTTGTCCAGGTATTTCCATGGTCATTCAATCGCAAGGTAGGACTCATCGGCGACGCGGCACATGCAATCGTGCCATTCTACGGACAGGGGATGAACTGCGGATTTGAAGACTGCGCCGAACTCAATCGGCTGATCGATATACACGACCATAACTGGGACGCGATTTTTCCGGCTTACGAGAACGCGCGAAAACCCAACGGCGATGCGATTGCCGAGCTATCAAAACGAAACTTTGTCGAGATGAGCGATCTGTCCGGAGACAGAAGATTTCAGGTGCGCAAGATGATCGAAGCGAAATTCAGCGCGCGCTTTCCGGAATTGTGGACACCGCTTTACTCGATGGTGACGTTTTCACCCGATGTCCCGTACGCGGAAGCACTGCGCATTGGCGATGAGCAGAACAGGGTGATGGAGATAATCATGGGGTTGCCCAACATCGAAGACGACTGGGACGAACAGGCCGTTATGGACCAGCTCCATAGCCTGGCCGCGGAGACTTTCGGCACTAAGTAATCGAAAGGCTGTGAGAAATAGTCTTGATAATCATGTAGTTGTGCAGGCCTTCCGTACCGCCCTCGCGGCCGTAGCCACTGGATTTCACACCGCCGAACGGCGTTTCCGGCAGTGACGCCTCCAGCGTATTGATCGACACGTTGCCCGCCTCGATACCCTCGACCATGCGGTCCACGTAGTCCGCCCGGTTGGTGAACCCGTAGGCGGCCAGGCCATAGGGCACGGAGTTCGCTTTCTCGATACCTTCATCCAGTGAGGCAACCGGATTGATAATCGCCAGGGGACCAAAAGGTTCTTCCTGCATGACGTGCGCGGCGTCGGGTACATTGGCTAATACTGTCGGCTCAAAGAAGTAGCCCTTGCGATCCATCCTGCTTCCGCCGGTCTTGAGCTCGGCCCCCTGGGCAACCGCGTCTTCGACCAGGCCAGTCAATGCATCGACTCTGCGGTCGTTCGCAAGCGGCCCCATCTCAACACCCGGTTCGACACCGTTCCCCACGACGGTCTGCGCGGCACGGCGTACGAACGTCTCCGTGTATGCCTCGAAAATACTCTCGTGTACGAAGAAACGCGTGGGCGATGTGCAGACCTGGCCAGCGTTGCGCATTTTTCGAACAGCACCGCTGATAGCCGCCGCTTCGACGTCTGTATCTTCGCAAACGATAACCGGCGCGTGGCCGCCCAGTTCCATCAGGACGGGCGTCATGTATTGGGCAGCCAATGTAGTGAGATGTTTGCCAACGGCGGTCGAGCCGGTAAACGCCACCAACCGCACCTGGTCGTCCTTGATCAAATAGTCGGATATCTTGGCTGGCGTGCCAAACACCAGGTTCAGAACTCCGGGCGGCAGCCCCGCATCATGTAGCGACTTGGCGATGTGCAAGGCTCCCGCGGGGGTTTCCTCGGCGGCCTTCAGAATAATCGAACAACCCGAGGCGATGGCACCGGCCACCTTGCGGCAGGGCTGGCTCATCGGAAAATTCCATGGCGAGAAGGCAGCTACTATGCCGATCGGCTGGTGGTGCACGATGTACCGGATGCCCGGCGCGCTGGGAATCACGCGGCCATACGTGCGCGTGGCTTCGCCCGCATCCCATTCGAAGAATTCGCAGCCGCGGATTACTTCGAGGCGGGCCTGGTCCAGCGGCTTGCCGTGCTCGGCTGTTATGGCGGTAGCAATGTCCTCCTGGCGTTCGCGCATGAGTGCTGCCGCTTTGTAGAGGACGTTTGCCCGCTCGACCGGCGGTGTATTACTCCAGATCCGAAATCCGGAGGCTGCCGCTTCCAGCGCGTCGTCCAGATCGCTCTTCTCTGCATGAGGCAGGCGTCCGATCTCCTTCTCCGTCGCCGGGTTCAGAACCGGGAGGTCGTCGGCTGTCTTACGCCACTCACCGTTGATGTACAGATACAGGTCTGGATAGTTGCTCATTAGGTCGCTCGCCTGGGCGAAGATGTACGGTTGGATGAATTATAAGTATATTTCGTCGATGGCCACCAAATATTCCCGACTCGATGCGAAAGACTATGCCCGCGAGAACATGCGCGGGATCTGGGCCGCGGCGCTAAATCCGTTCAACGAGGATCTGTCGCTCAACGAAGCGGGGCTGCGCTCGAATATTCGTCACTGGATTGACGACCTCGATATCCAGGGGCTCTTCATCGCCGGGAAACAGGGCGAATTCTTCTCGATGAGCCTCGATGAGCGCAAGCGCAACTTCGAGATTGCTGTCGAGGAGTGCGATGACAAGGCAGCTGTCATCGTCTCGGCGTCGGATCAGAACTTCGACACGGTGTTCGATCTCGCGCGGCATGCGCAGGATTGTGGCGCCGATTACATTGTGGTCCACGCGCCGGTTCTGAGCTTCGTCCATGATCGCGGCGAGGTGCTTTACCAGTACTACAAGGCACTCTGCGATCGCCTCGATATTGGTATTGCGATGTGGAGTCACCCGGATTCCGGCTACCTGATGCAACCGGAGGAGTGCGCGCGGATCGCCGAGCTGCCCAATATCGTTGCGATCAAATACTCGGTGCCGCGCGAGATGTACGTTCGGCTGACCCATATGGTTGGCGACAAGATCCAGGTTTCCACTTCGCTCGAGGATGACTGGCTCGACAATATCGAGGAGTTGGGATGGCGGCTCTATCTCTGCTCTTCGCCGCCGTACCACCTGCAGACAAATAACGACAAACGCATGGACGAGTACACGCGCCTTGCCTTTGCCGGAGATTTTGCCGAGGCCCGGCGCGTTCGAGATAGCCTGGATCCCGTGCGCGAGGCGATGGCTCGCTCCAGGCCCTCTGACAAACCGCAGGCTTTCGGCAAGTACTGGCAGGAGTTACTGGGGCAGGTTGGCGGACACGTCCGTCCGCCCATGCTGGAGCTGACGGATGCGGAGAAAGCGAAGATTCGGGAAGCATTTGAGACCTGCGGTTTGAAACCTTGAACCAGGTGGACGCTGACCGTCAGTGATTGGTCCACTTAAACCTCCTACCCACAAGGCCTCGCTGCCGCCGGAGAAGGTCGATAGCTCCTATCGGCGTCTGCGCCTGCAGGTCTTTCTCGGCATCTTCATCGGCTACGCCGGGTACTACCTGGTGCGACGCAATTTCACGCTGGCGATGCCGAACCTGATCGAGCTTGGCTATTCGAAATCGGATCTCGGCCTCGCGTTGTCGGGTGTCTCGATTGCCTACGGGCTGTCGAAATTCGTGATGGGGAGCGTGTCCGATCGCAGCAACGCGCGCGTCTTCATGGCCCTGGGACTGACGTGCTCGGCAGCCGTCATGATCTTCATGGGCACTGCACCCGTAGCGACCAGCTCGGTCGCAATCATGTTTGCGCTGCTGTTGTTGAATGGCTGGTTCCAGGGCATGGGCTGGCCGCCGTCCGGTCGCGTGATGGCGCACTGGTTCTCACCCGGGGAACGCGGGACCAAGATGGCTATCTGGAACGTCGCCCACAATATTGGCGGCGGCCTGGTCGGGCCGCTCGCAATCCTGGCGATGGCGATGTTTGCGGACTGGCACGCCATCTTGTACCTGCATGGCTTCTTCGCGCTCGGCGTCGCGGCGTTCATTCTGCTATTGGTCCGCGATACCCCGCAGTCGCAGGGACTGCCCGCCATCGAGTTGCACCGGAATGATTACCCCAAGGCCTTCGATTACGACCCCGAGCATGAGCGCGAATTCTCGACGAAGGAAATATTCGTCGACTATGTGCTAACGAACAGGCTGCTGTGGTTTATCGCGATTGCCAATGCGTTTGTCTATTTCGTGCGTTACGGCGTTCTCGACTGGGCGCCGACCTATCTCGGCGAGGTGAAACGCTTTTCGTTTGAAGACACGGGTTGGGCTTACGCTTTCTACGAGTTCGCCGGCATTCCCGGGACGCTGCTGGCCGGGTGGATGTCGGACAAGGTATTCAATGGTCGCCGGGCACCCGCGTCGATCCTGTTCATGCTGGCAACGATGGTCTGCGTCGTCGTGTACTGGCTCAATCCGGCCGGGCATCCGAGGATCGACATCGCGATGCTGATTGGTATCGGTTTCTTTGTTTACGGTCCCGTCATGCTGATTGGAGTCCATGCGCTGGATCTCGCGCCCAAGAAGGCTGCGGGCACGGCCGCCGGTTTCACCGGGCTGTTCGGCTATGTGGGCGGGGCGGTCGGCGCCAGTGTCATCATAGGATACGTCGTTGATGCCTCGGGATGGGATGCCGGGTTTGCATTGATCATCGGCGCCTGCATTACGTCAATGATCCTGCTGGCCCTGACGATGCGGCATTCGCGGCATGCCTAGGATGCACCAAGCGTATCGTTGAGCTCGCTCGCGTCACGTTGAAGTGCTGCGTCATGTTTCAGGCGCATGACGCGTGCCCGGTTAACGTAGAGCAGGTCGCTGATCTTCAGAATCAGTGCGTTCTCGTACTTGTCCAGTGCACCGTCGGCATAGGCTATGTCCCATAGAAGCCCGACGATCCTGGCTTTTTCTTCTTCCTCGAGGTTCTTGTGCAGGACCTCGGTTAACTCGTAGGCGGAAACCAGGTCCACGGCTTGTTCGTCCGCTTCGTTGACGAGTTGGGCGGCTTCTTCGGTCGTCAATCCGAAACGCCTCTCGATCAGTTTCAGAGTCCGGTGGAACTCAGTCTCATCAAAGACCCGATCGGCGCGAGCGACGTCGACCATCAATACGGCCGTAGCCAGGCGCAATGCGGATTCGCGCTCCTCTGCCGAGGGCGCGGCCTCGGTCGTCACCGTAAATGTCTCAATCACTTGCGTGAACAGCTGTCTGATCATCCTGGGTCCCGAATTAGTGTCAAAGCGAAAGACTCATCATTGAGGCCAGGCCGGGATTTTTCAAGCGATTCCGGCGGGGCCGAGCGCTCGTCGATTGACATTAAGCATTAGTCGAGTTAACTTGACTAAAGATCGGACAGATTCCCACCGTCCGCGGAGAACGCTATGGAAGTGACCGTCGCAGCAACGCAAATGACCTGCACCTGGGACCTTGAAGACAACGTGAACCGAGCGGAGGAACTGGTGCACCAGGCTGCCGATGGCGGTGCGCAAGTCATTCTCCTGCAGGAATTATTCGAGTCGCCGTATTTCTGTATAGACAACCAGAGCAAGCATTTCGACCTGGCGAAGCCGCTCGAGAAGCAGCCGACTATTCAGAAGATGCAGAAGCTGGCAAAGAAGCGCGGGGTCGTCCTGCCGGTTTCTTTCTTCGAGAAGTCCGGTCTTGCCTTCTACAACTCGATTGCCATCGTCGATGCCGACGGGTCAGTTGTCGGCCATTACCGCAAGAGCCACATTCCAGACTTTCCACTGTACGAAGAGAAATTTTATTTCAGCCCCGGAGATACGGGGTTTCGAGTATTCGACACGACGTTCGGCCGTATTGGCGTCGGAATCTGCTGGGACCAATGGTTCCCGGAGGCGGCCCGGGCAATGACGCTAATGGGGGCCGAGATGCTGCTATATCCAACGGCCATCGGTAGCGAACTCGACAAACCGGAATTCGACAGCAAGGACCATTGGCAGATGGTCATGCGGGGCCACGCAGCCGCCAATATCCTGCCCGTTATCGCCTCGAATCGAATAGGGCGGGAATCAAGCGGTGCGCTGTCCATGGACTTCTACGGCTCTTCGTTCATAGCCAACGAAATCGGCGCCATCGTATGTGAGGCCGATCGCGATGCCGAAGCGGTGCTCACGCATACCTTCGATCTGGCCAGGATCGCGGACTATCGCCGTGAGTGGGGCGTTTTTCGGGATCGTCGACCCGATCTTTACGGAAGCTTGTTGACCCTCGACGGCAAACAACCTGCGGGTTGCTGCTAGGTGTTACGTATCCCGCACCTGGGACAATTCCTGGCATTCTCGGCGATCGGTACGGTGACCCTGATGTCGTTGCTGGTCTTGCCGGCGATGATCGGTGTACTCGTTGATAACGCGGGCATGTCCGATTCCTCGGCAGGCTGGTCCGCGTCCGCTAATTTTCTTGCGGCCGCGATTATCGGGCTGCTGATTTCGGTTCGTATTCACCGCCTTAACCTGAGGCAGGTTGCGACTATTGCTCTGGCTGTCGCCGCTGTTGCAGATCTCCTGTCGGCATTCACAGCCGGCGAAGTGCCGGTGTTCTTCGCAGCGAGAATTCTCGCTGGCTGCGCTTTGGGAGCTGCCTACGTTGCTGCCGTTTCCTCCTTCGCCCGGTACGACGAGTTCGAACGGGGATTCGGCCTTTATGTGACTATGCAGTTTATCGTCAGCGGCCTCGGTCTCTACGTGGTTCCTGTCTATGCAGACGAGATTGGGGCTGTGGGGCTGTTCTCCGGTTTCGCCGTCCTGGATTGTCTCGCGTTATTGCTGGCCCGAACTCTGCCGAATGAGAAGGCCTCGGAGAAAGCCACTGCGGAATCCGGGTCTGAACTGAAGATACTGCTGACGGTATCAGCGGCGCTTGCCATCTTTGGTTTCGCTGCTTTTGAGGCTGCCAACAACGCGCAATTCACCTATATCGAGCGGTTCGGGGTCTCGCTCGGAATCTCTGATCACAAAGTAGGGTTCTCATTATTAATTGCTTCGCTGATCGGCATTCCGGGAGCCTTTTGCATCGTTATCGTCGGGCAGCGCTTCGGCACCTTGCTCCCGCTGGTAGTGGGGATGCTTATCGCATTGGCTGGCCTGGCTATTCTCCTGTCTGCCGAAAGCTACGCGGCTTACTTCATCGGCAGTTGCTGCATGGGCTTTTCCTGGGCGTTTTGCCTGCCTTTCATTCAGTCGCTGCTTGCGACTATCGATCGCAAAGGCAGCGCCATTGCAGCCGGTACCTCGTTTTCGACTTTCGGTAGCGCGATTGGCCCGGGAATAGCAGCCCTCGTGGTGACGGGCGGGCGTTATCCAAACGTGTTTCTGCTGTCGATCGGTCTTTTTATTGTGACGCTCGTCGCGTTTGTCTACGCCGACCGAGCGAGGAGAGCGAAGAGATGAGTACATTGCCACCTACAGCCGACCCAAGGGAATTCGGCTATTACATGCCCGGCGAGTGGGTTCCGCATACCTGCTGCTGGATGGCCTGGCCATGCCGCGAGGGGCTTTGGGCTGACGATGAAGCGACGATGCAGGATTACGCGAACGTGGCCAACGCGATTGCGAGATTCGAACCCGTGAACATGCTGGTTCCGCCGCACAAACTGGAGAGCGCCGGGCGGCTGCTTGGCGAGAACGTCAAGATCGTCGAGATGCTCATCGACGACTCCTGGGCCAGGGACTCCGGCCCGAATTTCCTGGTGGGCGGGCCCAAACTGGCAGGTTCTAGCTGGACGTTTAACGCCTGGGGTGGGAAATATGATCCTTACGATCAGGACGCTTTGATGGGCGAGCAAATCCTCGAATTGGCGGCTGCCGATTGTTATCCCAGTCGTCTCGTCGCCGAGGGCGGCGGTGTGACAGTCGACGGTGAGGGAACGATCATCACGACGGAATCGTGTTTCCTTAACAAGAATCGCAATCCGGGCTTGAGCCGCGAGGAGATTGAACTCGAGCTGTGCCGTACGCTTGGCGCGAGCAAGGTCATCTGGATCCCTGGAGACGTCGAAGAAACAGAAACCGACGGGCACATTGATGGTATTGCTGCATTTATCGAGCCCGGCCGCGTGCTCGTTGAAGTCAATCCGGACAAGACCGATCCACACTACGCCGTTGGTGTAGACAACACCGAAGCGTTCAAGGGACAGACGGATGCCAAAGGGCGCAAGCTCGAAATCGAGTTTATCGACGAAGGCATATACCACGAAGATGTCTGGAACGGCGGCTGCAGTTCATATATCAATTCCTACCTCGCCAACGGTGCCGTGATCGTTCCCGGGTATGGCTATGACCGAGATCAGGGCGCGGTCGAGACCTACCGGCGCATCTACCCTGATCGTGAAATCGTGCAGGTCCCTATCCACAGCCTGGCACTGGGCGGCGGCGGCATACACTGCGTGACGCAGCAGCAGCCTGCGACGGAGTAGGCAGCCACGATGTCTACCCGCCAGAAGATCGGTCTGCGAAAAAAGAAACCGCCTAAGACCCGGGCCCCGGGCCGCAAGCGGCGGCAGGACCTGTTGAATGCCGCGCATGATCTGCTTTGCGAAGAAGACATCGAGAACGTCTCCTTCAGGGACATAGCGGCCCGAGCAGGCGTACCCGAAGGCTCCGCCTATCACTTCTTCGCCAACCGGTTTGACGTTTTTGCGGAACTCGCGACCGTATTGAACGACGAGTTCTGCCTGGCGCACGAAAAGCCGGTCCCCGCCGCCAAGCGGAAGACCTGGAACGAGCTTGCCGAATACATGGTCGAGGTCGGGGCACGTATCTATGCCGGGTCAAGGCCGGCTCGTCAGCTGTTCATTGGCGGCAAGACGCCCCTGGAGGTGACGCAGGCCGACCGCAGGAATGACCGCGATGTCGCGGCGGCGATGCATCGATCTTTCGCTCGCTACTTCGACATCCAGGACACGCCCGAAATGCGTGACGGCTTCTACTATTTCATTGAGATCACAGACCTGATGTTCAGCTTGTCGATCGTGCAACACGGGGAGATCACACCCGCAATGCTAAAGGAGGCGAAGCGCGCAGGCGTGGCCTACCTGGCGACCTATCGATGACGCCGCATACGACCGCCTAGAAGGCCTCACCGACCAAGAGGTACACAGCATCACTATCGTCAGAACGGGCGAAGTCGAGTCGCAAGTTAATACGCTTACTCTGTAACACCATGAAGCGAATACCGACACCGTAGCTGGGGATATACTCGTTGTCGCCAATACCACTGAACGAATTTTGTATGTCGCCGACACCCCCGAACCCGACGAGCCCCCAGTGTTTGCTTATTCTCCAGCGGGCCTCAAGCTGGGTCGAAATCGATGCCTTACCGAGATAGTCGGTTGCGGCAAATCCCCTCAGCGCGACCGTGCACGCGTCCCACAAGGGTACCGGTCCTTCCCGCAGGCAGCCCTGTGCTTCCCAGGCCACTACCACAGAATCTGTCAGAGAGCGATAGAACCTGATGTAGGTCGAATAGGACTGGTAGTCGTCGTCGCTGCCGAGCGCTTTCGCATTGAACAGGCCCTCGATCTTGAAGTGTGCCCCGTCGTAGCTGTTCATCGGCAGGTCGCGGGAATCGTATTCGAATGTCAGGCCGAGACCCGAGGAGGTGACGTCCGCGAGCTCAAAGTCGGACAATTCGGCATCCGTGCCCGCCTCGACATCCTGTGCGGCGTGAATGAGGCGATACTTCATGCCGCCGTACCAGTTGCCCTTAATTCGTCTGGAAAGCTGTGTATACAGGAGAGGCCCGGCTACATCGTAGTCGACACGCGCCGCATCGTCGGATTCATCCGTCGTAAGCAGCTCCAGTCGTATGTCCGCGGCACCAATGACGCCTGTGAATCGCCATCGGTCTTCTCTCCAGTAATTCTGCTGCGCCACCACGAAGGCCCTGCTATCGTTACTTGTGTACATTGCGCCGGCGCCCGTCAGAGAGGCCGGCTGCCTCCTGGCCTGTTCTTCGGTCTGGGGATAGAAATAGGCACCGCCAACTATCAGTCCAGTGCCCAGGGTCGGGTTTGACAATGGAATTGGAACGATGACCGCATCGCCATCCTTGCTCTTCAGTTTGGTATCGGCCTCGCGAATGTCGAGCGCAATTCCCTGGCGCGTATCGGCGGTACCTTCTTCCTCCAGAGCGTCGGCTATAACGAGTGCCGGAACAACACATACAAGCACAGAGGCGGTTGCAAAGAGAGTTTTCAAACGGACAATTCCGAAGGATTCGTAGTCGGGGTTTCTGAGCAGAGCCCATTATTGTACAGGTCCTTTAATTGCGAGTATTCTGTTTTTGACTCAATATCACTGCAACTCAGCTGGAGAATAAAGTGAGCACAAGAACAGTAATTCTCTTTGTTTGTCTGCCGCTGCTGCTGGTCGGGTTTGGCCAGTCGGCGCTGGCGCAGAGCCAGTCATTGGCGTCCACGATGGACGTGTACGTGTTTCCCAAGGAAGGCCAGGATTCGGCGCAGCAGTCGAAAGACGAGTCGTCCTGCTACGACTGGGCTGTCAGCAATGTCGGCACGGACCCGTTTGAACTGGCTGACAAGGCGGAGGCGGATGAGGCACAAACACAACAGCAGCAAGCGGCCGCCGAGCAGGCCGGGAAGGGCGCGGGTGCGCGAGGCGCGGTAGGTGGCGCTGCAGCGGGTGCTTTGATTGGTGAGATCGCCAGCGATGATGCCAGCGAAGGTGCCGCGTGGGGTGCAGCAGCCGGGTTGATACATGGCCGCCGCAAGGGACGACAGGCCCAGGAACAGGCGCACGTAGAGACCGACATGGCGGCAGCAGAGAGCAATGCCGCGACCGAGGAGGAACTGACCAACTTCAAGAAAGCCTTCAGCGTCTGTTTGGAGGCCCAAGATTACATGGTCAAGTACTGAGCAAGGGGAGCAGATAATGAGAAAAGCGATAATAGTACTGGCCGGACTGCTGCTTGCAGGAACAGCCAATGCGGATCCCCTGACGGGTGTGAACAGGTTCGTTTGCGCGGCGTCTCAGGTCCAGATTTGTCTTGAAGGTGATACCTGTTACACGGCGTCGCCCTGGGAACTCGGTGTTCCCGAATTTGTTGTGATCGATCTGAAGAAGAAATCGATCTCGACGACGAAAGCCAGTGAAGGAAAGCGCTCAACGACTTTCAGCAAGCCGATAATGGAAGACGGGAAGATCTTCTTCCAGGGATTCGAAGGCGGTCGGGCCTTCAGTTTTGTCGTTCATGAAGCAACCGGATATATGTCGGCCGCTGTTGCAAGAGATGGCATAGTGGTCAGCGTTTTCGGGGCCTGCACGGATACAAATCTGTAGGGAATTCCTACGCCACGCTACCGAGCGCGACCCGGATCGCCTCGCCACTGACGCCGCTGGATTCTTCCGACGCGAGGAACGCGATTAGTTCGGCGACTTCCTGGGGCGTCGCGACGCGGCCCGGTGGATACATCGCGGCGCGTTCTTCCCAGACCTGCTCGGGCGTGATGCCCCGGTCCAGGGCCTCCTGGCGGGCTGAGCGTTCGGCCATCTCGGTTCTCACCCAGCCTGGCAACACGGCATTCGACGTGATGCCAAACGCGCCGCCATCCGTCGCAACAGAACGCATCAGGCCGATCAGCCCGTGTTTGGAGCTGGTGTAGGCGCTGCCCGCATGTTCGGCGACCAGACCGGCTGTCGAACTGGTGTATACGACGCGCCCGTAACCGCGTTCGGTCATGCCGCGAGTCACTATTCGTGAGAGCTCAAACGGTCCGTCCAGGTTGATGCGCATGGTCTCGCGCCAGTCCTCCGGGCTTTGCTCCCAGATTACTTTTTCATGTGCCGAACCCAAGCCGTGGTTGCAGACCAGTATCTCGATGGGCCCCAGGCGGTTCTCGGTCTCGCCGACCGCGTGCGCGCAGTCGTCCGGACTTCCGAGGTCTGCAACGACGTATTCAAGGCCGAGGGATTCCAGTTCCTCGCGACTCCGGGCGACGCACATAACGCGAGCGCCGCGCGCCGCCAGGAGCTCTGCGGTAGCTCGTCCGATTCCACGGCCCGCACCCGTTACGAGCGCAACGCGCTTATCCACTCCTGCCATGCCCGGTATCCCTTTGCCACGATCGTCGGCGAGAGTATATCGGAGTCAGGCGAAGAAACTCGCTCCTTCCTCGGCACTCGACGCGCGCTCGCGGAACGGCTGGAACAGTTCACGCCCGATGCCGACGCTGTGTGATGCAGTCTCGTTCGGTGTTGCCTCGCGCCCCTCGATATCGTCTTCGGCCGAGACCTGGAGTTCGCCGGTGACCGAGTCAATCGTGACGATGTCACCGTCGCGAATCTTGCCAATAAGGCCATCTCTCGCCGCCTCGGGCGTGGCATGAATTGCCGCCAGGACTTTGCCGGATGCGCCCGACATTCTTCCGTCAGTCAATAGCGCGACCTTGAACCCACGGTTCTGCAGCAGCCCGAGGTAGGGCGTGAGTTTGTGTAATTCCGGCATGCCGATGGCCGACGGCCCCTGGTGCGGCAATACGGCCACCAAGTCCATTTCGAGTTCGCCGTCATTGAATGCCTGCTTGAAGTCTTCTTGGGACTTGAAGACCCTCGCAGGCGCCTCAATTTGGTAGTGATCGCTGTCGACGGCCGATAACTTGACGACAGCGCGACCGACATTGCCCTTGACGAGGCGCAAGCCGCCCTCCTTGTCGAACGGCTTATCAACCGTCGCGATGATCTCGCTATCAAGAGAGGTGTCCGGGCCGGCACGCCAGGCGAGTTTGTCGTTCTCCAGGAACGGCTCGTCACAGAACTTGCTCAGTCCTTGCCCCAGGATCGTGGTGACATCGTCGTGCAAGAGTCCAGCCTCCAGCAGTTCGCGGATAATGAGTCCCATTCCGCCGGCAGCGTGAAAATGATTCACATCCGCCAGGCCGTTGGGGTAGACGCGTGCGAGCAAGGGCACCGCCGTGGAAAGCTCCGAGAAGTCGTCCCAGTCAATGCTTATGCCAGCGGCTTTCGCGATCGCGACCAGGTGAATCGTGTGGTTCGTCGACCCGCCGGTCGCCAGCAGCCCCACGATACTGTTGACCACGGCTTTCTCGCTGACGATTTCTCCGACCGGTACGTAATGCTCGCCGAGACTCGTGTTGCCGACGACCCGGCGCACAGCTTCGTCCGTAAGGTGGTCTCGCAAAGGCGCATCGGGATTGACGAACGAACCGCCCGGCAGCTGCAGACCCATCAGTTCCATCAGCATCTGGTTGCTGTTCGCCGTGCCGTAGAACGTGCAAGTGCCGGGCGCATGGTAGGCGGCGGACTCGGCTTCAAGGAGTTCTTTGCGGTCGATTCGTCCCGCCGCAAAATCTTCCCGGATGAGCGCCTTGTCCTTGTTGGACAGGCCCGAGACCATCGGACCGGCTGGTGCAAACGCGACCGGCAAATGGCCGAAAGACAACGCGCCGATCAACATACCCGGAACAATCTTGTCGCAGATGCCGAGCAGTATGGCGGCGTCGAATACGTCGTGTGACAAGGCGACGGCTGTTGATAACGCGATGACGTCGCGGCTGAACAGGGAAAGATCCATGCCCTCCTGGCCCTGCGTGACGCCGTCACACATGGCCGGCACGCCGCCTGCTACTTGCGCCACGGCGCCGTTCTCGGCGGCAGCACGCTTTATTCGCGCGGGATAGGACTCGAAGGGCTGATGTGCACTCAACATGTCGTTGTACGCGGTGATGATGCCGATGTTGGGTGCGTCGCTGTTCGCAATGGCCTTTTTTTCGATAGCGGACGCCGCGGCCATGGCATGCGCCAGGTTACTGCACGCTGCCTGCTGGCGAGCCGGCCGCTCATGCGAAGCTTTGTGGATTCGCTCCAGGTACGCCGCGCGTGCGCTCTTGCTGCGCTTGGCGATACGTTCCGTCACTCGGGTAATCGTTGGATGCATAATCAGGGTGCCCAGTAAGTGTGAACCGGCGCTCGCTTTTGCAGGAGCAGTTGGCTCACCGGATATTGTTTGTTGCCGCTCTTGGCCGCCTCATAGACGGCGCGTTTTTCCTCGCCGAAAAACAGCAACACGATGTCATCGCTTCGAGAAAGTGCAGCAAGGGTCAGGCTAACGCGCAAATGGGGACTGGCCTGCGTTTCGACTGGCAGGCACAGTTTGTTCGATTCGAGGTCGAGACCGGCGGCGAGATTGTCCGCGTCAGGGAACAGCGATGCGAAATGCCCATCCGCGCCCATGCCAAGCAGCGAGCAGGCAAACGGAAATGGTGCCAATCGAATATCACTGTTCAATTCTTTACAGCGATCCTCGATTGATGTGTCCGGGGCGTAGTACGGCATAAAATCAGCTGCCGCGGCTGCATTGACAAGAAGGTTCTCTCGAATCAGCTTCTCATTACTGTCCTTGTGATCGGCCGGAACCCAGCGATCATCGCTTGCCAGGACGCCGACTCGTTGCCAGTCGAGTTCTCGGGTGCTCAGGTTGGCAAAGCACTGGATTGGAGTCGAGCCGCCGCTGACGACAAGAGAAGCAGACGCCTGTGCGTCAAGCCGGCGACGCAGGGCGGTGGTTATTTGCTTCGCAGCAGCAACGGACGCGGCTTCGCGGGTTTCGAAGAAGTGTTCCATTTCAGTCTTCCGGTTGCCAGCTACGGTCGTCGCGGTCGAGAAGCGAGGACGATCCGTTCGGGCCCCAGGACCCGGCCACGTAGGACTCGACCTTGTGCCGTGTACTTTCCCAGCCCTCGATGATCGAGTCGATGAAATGCCACGCCGCCTCGACCTCGTCCCGCCGCATGAACAACGCGGGATTGCCGCGCAGAACTTCCATTAACAGGCGCTCGTACGCGTCCGGGTAGCGGATGCCGAAGGTTTCTTCGAAACTGAGATTGAGTGAGACGGGGCGAAGGTCGAATCCGCCAGGACCCGGTTCTTTAGCCATGAGCGATAGCTCGACTCCCTCATCGGGCTGCAAGCGAATTGTCAGTCGGTTGGCCTGGATCTCGTAACTCTGCTTCGGGAATATCGAATGCGGAACATCCTGGAACTCGATCACGATCTCCGAGTGCTTGGCCGGCAAGCGTTTGCCGGTGCGCACGTAGAAGGGCACGTTCGACCAGCGCCAATTGTCGATCTCGAGTTTCAGCGCAACAAAAGTTTCCGTGCTGCTTTTCGTGCCGTTCAATTCGTCCAGGTAGCCGGCCACCGCATCACCATCGATCGCACCAGCCGCGTACTGGCCACGTACCGTATTCGTCTTCAGTTTGTCGCCGGAGATCGGGCGAAGCGCCCTCAGAACCTTGATCTTCTCGTCGCGAACCGCGTTGTGATGCAGGCTTGAAGGCGCCTCCATCGCCACGAGGCAGACGAGTTGCATCAGGTGGTTTTGCACCATATCGCGCAGCGCGCCAATTTTATCGTAGTACTCGATACGCCCACCGACACCGAGTTCTTCAGCCACGGTGATTTGCACATGGTCGATGGCACCGCGCCGCCACAAGGGCTCAAACAGGGAATTGGCAAAGCGTAGTGCGAGCAGGTTCTGGACTGTCTCCTTACCGAGGTAGTGATCGATTCGATAAATCTCGTTTTCGGCAAAACAATCGCCAACCTGGTCGTTGATGGTGCATGCCGACTCGTAGTCGTGGCCCAGCGGTTTCTCGAGAACGATTCGACTGGTTGCCGTGATCAGCCCGTTTTGCTTCAAACCCTGTGCAATCGGCCCGAAGAGACTTGGTGCGGTCGCAAGGTAGGCGACGCGGACGCGGTCGCCCGTGCTGCTGAGCAGGTCGACGAGCTCATTCCAGGTATCAGCAGCAAGAGCATCACATTGCGCGTAATGGACGCGATCACGCATCGCCTGCCATTGTTCGTCGTGAAAATCGCCGTCAGGCAAGTTTGCACGAAGCGCCTGTTCGACAGCCACGAGATAATCTTCCCGACTCATATCGCCACGGCTCGCAGCGATAATGCGACTGTCGCCCGTAATCTGCCCGTCGCTCACCCTGTGATAAAGGGCAGGCAAGAGCTTGCGCAGCGCCAGGTCACCGGTGCCACCGAAAATCACCAGGTCGAATTCTTCAACCGGTACGAAGTTTGCCATCTTAAGTCTCCTGAGGGATGAAATTTTACTACAGAGAGCTGCGGAAAGTGCACTATTAATTTGAGGGCTACTACACGAAAGGTGTAGTATTACTACATGCTTGATCAGATTGCGCAGTCACTGGGGCGCCTCAGTCGTGCCGAGAAACAGGTCGCAGAGTGGGTTCTGGCCCACCCCAGACAGGTAACCGAATCGACTGTGGCCGAAGTGGCGCGCGATTGTGCCACCAGCGAGCCTTCCGTCATTCGGTTTTGCCGGCGCATGGGTCTGAGCGGCTTTCGTGAGTTGACAATTCGTCTCACCGAGGCCTTGAGCAGACCCGAAAGCGTCGTACACCACGACGTACGCGTCGACGACGCGACCTCGGATGCGACGGCAAAAGTCGTCGATTCGGCCATCCAATCGTTGATCGATCTGCGAACACAGTTGTCGACTATGCCTTTCGATGACGTCGTTGCTCGCATGGATGGTGCACGCCAGGTTGTGTTCGCTGGTCTAGGTGCATCGGGACATGTGGCCGGCGATGCCAGTCAAAAATTGTTCCGACTCGGCACGCCATGCAGTGCGCTAACCGATACGCCGACCATCCGGCAGTTCGCTTCGATAGCAGGGCGTGAGGACGTGCTTGTCATCATTTCGAAAACGGGGTGTTCGAATGATCTGTGCCAGGCCGCAGAAACAGCGATGAACAACGGCGCGACGGTCGTGGCTGTTACGGAACGTGGCTCAGAACTGGCGAGGTCGGCGCAATACGTTTTTGCGTGCAACGCGAACGAAGACACGAATATCTACACTCCCATGAGCTCACGTCTCGTTCATCTCTCGATTCTTGACGCACTACAAGTTGCATTGGCCCTGGCGATCGGTGAGACAGCTGCAACCAATCTGCGACTCAGCAAAGACGCGCTACTGTCTCCGGATATTCGACGATGAAAACAGGTCAGGTACAAAGGCTTCTTCACGAGCACGGCGAACTGTGTTTTGCACGGGCATTTCCACAGTCACGGTTAGAGCGCCGTCAGGCGGGTGATACACTCGATCATGTCGAGCAACGCATTCGATCCTTGTCGAAGGCGCAGCGCCACGATCTTGAAGACAGTGGTCTGCCCGGGACACTGCTGCGGTACTCGTTTTCATTCGACGTTGCTCGTTGGCTGGCAAGAACATCGCCCGGCGTTGTCTCCATCGATTGGGATGAACTCGACGATTCCGATCGCCTGGATGAACTGTTGCAGCTGCTTCTGCAACCGTCAGAGGACGAGTATTTCGTTAGTGGTTACATAACGACCAGGGAGTGGGTGACGCTGGTCTCGTCGGGTTGCCCGGGGACGGACTTCGACTGGCTCATGGCACAACTGGTCGGGAAACAGCTGGAACCTGTTTGGCATCGGTTGTATGACGCTGCCGACGTGCCGCTCGTGTGGGATCTTTCCGGAAGCGAGTACTCGAAATCGCGGAATGTCTATCCCTTTGCGGCGATCATAAGTCGCAAGACGGGAATGCGATCACGCCCGCAATATGTGAAGCGCGAAATTCAACGGCCGGTGAAGTCCGTCGCAAGGCTGCCAAAGACGAATGGCGCCAAGATGATCGATGTCGCGATGGCTTCGCTTGCCGCCAGGCATCGGGAAACGTATCACTTCAATTTCGCCAATCCGAATGAAGTTTACCTGGCCGATGTTGGTGAAGGCGTCAGCATTGCTGTGTTCGGATTGCTGCCGAGTCACAGGTTTCCGCTCGAGTGCACGATGGGCTTCCTGATCCTGGCTAACGGCGCTCCGATTGGCTATGGCGGATCGAGCATCGTCTTCAAGCAGGTCAATACTGGCGTGAACATCTTCGACGAGTATCGCGGCAGCGAGGCGTCGTACCTGTGGGTACAAGTGATGCGGGTTTATCACTCTCTTGTTGGTTGCACGCGCTACATCGCCAACCCGTATCAGTTCGGCGAGGGAAATCGCGAAGCACTGCAGAGCGGTGCATTCTGGTTCTATTACCATTTGGGATACCGTCCGGTACTGCCGGAAATACGTTTGCTGGCACTGGAAGAGGTGCGCAAGAAGCGCGGAAACCCGCGTTATCGCACAGGGATCAGGACACTCGCCAAACTCGCAAGCTGCGATATGCACTTGAGCCTACCCGGGGCTCGGCATAGAGAGATCTTCGACGAAGAATGGATTACGACAAGTTCACAGCTGGCAACCGAGGTGCTCGGGCGTGTTGGAGGAAGGACGCGGTGGGCAGCCGCAAACCGCGTAATGGGCGCAGTAGCGAAGGCCGTCGGTATCAGGTCGTTCCGATCATGGAGCCCTGACGAGAAGCACGGTTTCAGCGCGCTTGCGCCGATCGTCGCGGCGACGGAGCCTGGAGCGTGGGACCGGGACTCGAAACAGAAGCTCCGCAAATTGCTGCGGGCGAAGGGTGGTAAGCGGGAACTGGACTATGCAAAGCAGCTGTGTGCGGATGATCAGTTTCTGAAGTCGCTACGCAACGCATGCCGCGACGCGTACTCGTAGTGAGTATCGCCTACCGGCGCGCCAGGAGTTCCCGCTCAAATCTCGCGATCGTGTCTGAGTTGATGCGGTAGAAGAAAATCGCGGCTGTGCCCATAAGGGCAAGCAGCGCGGGCAGAACGCTAAACAGGAAGCGTATGCCGGCTAACGACGAGTCAGTCTGCATTTCGTTCGCTATGAATCCGAACCAGCCCAGGATAATCCCGGCCAGCCCCGCGCCAACCGCAAGTCCCAGTTTCTGGGCAAACTGCAGGGTTGAGAAGATCAGACCTGTCGTCCTTCGGCCGGACTTCCACTCACCGTAGTCGGCCGTGTCGGCGTACATCGACCAGACGAGTGCCGGGGTTGGGCCGATAACGAAAGCGGCCAGGCAATTCACAGTGACCATCAGCCAATACTGATCCGGCGGGATGACGTAGAAGGCGGCCATCGCCAAGGCGTTGAGTACCGACAAGACGATCATCAGGTGGCGCTTCTCGAAGTGTTCGCTGAGCGTTTTCGTTAGCGCTATTCCGACGATCATGGCCATCAGCCCCGACGACATGAATACGGCTGTCTTGTCGAAGATAAGGAACAGGGGAGTGCCGTCATCGCCCACGTAGTACTTGAAGTAATAAAGCAGCGTGCCATTGCGTACGGCTATGTTCATGAGCGTGAGAATCGCGGCGATAAACAACGCAATCCATGGACCGTTTTTGACCAGGGCGCGAACGTCCGCTCGTATTTCGGTTTGGGTTTGTACAGGTGTAACGCGTTCTCGCGTTGTTGCGAACGCAGTCCAGAACAGTGCGACTGAAAGGACCGCGAATATCATCATCGTCAACTGAAAGCCCAGAGCCTCATCGCCCCCGCCAAGGATGTTCTTGAGCGGAGTGACAAATGTGCCGATCAACCACGCGGCGGCAAAAGCACAGATGAAGCGGTAGCTGGCGACCTTGGTTCGTTCGATCGACGAAGGTGAAATGACCCCCATCAGGGCCGAGTAGGGAACGTTAATGGCCGTGTAGGCGAGCATCATGAGCGTGTACGTCGCGTAGGCATATACGAGCTTGCCGGCGTCGGACAGATCAGGGTTGGCAAACATCGCGTAGCCGCAAACGGCATACGGAATAGCAGCCCACAGCAGGTAGGGACGGAATTTTCCCCAGCGGGAGTTTGTGCGGTCGGCGATCAGGCCCATGACCGGGTCGCTGACCGCGTCCACGATTTTTGTGACCAGGAACATCGTGCCAACCGCTGCCGCAGACAAGCCGAAGATATCGGTGTAGTAGTACAACAGGAAGATGTTGAAGACCTGGAAGAAGAAATTTGACGCGGTGTCCCCCAGCCCATAACCAAGCTTCTCGGTAAAACGTAATGGTTGCGTGTTAGGCTCCACGGCGTTCTTCAAGCTGCCTCCTGACGTCGTGCGCCTTTTCCTCTGTGAGTGTGTAGGACGCGATCGCCCAGATCGCGATACCTGAAGCAGCAAATGGTACGAACACATCGAAGATGCGCATCAGGAAGATAGTCTCCGCGGTCTGCGCGCCTTTTAGCGCCACGTCGAAACCGGTTGCGTTCAACAGGAAGCCACCAGCGGCCAGTGCAGCTGCCATGCCGAGTTTAACTACCCACCAGAAGATCGAGCCGTACATTCCTTCGCGGCGCTCGTGGGTGTTCAATTCATCCGCATCCACGACATCCGCAATCATCGACGGCATGAGAGTGAACAGCCCGCCGAGTCCAAACGCCATCAGGGGGGCGGGCAGCAAGAGCAGCCAGGGAGTCTCGGGGTTGTAACAAACCCACTTGAGCAAGTAACCGAGCATCGAAACGCCGGTAGTCACGAAGAAAGCCCGGCGCTTGCCAATCTTGGTCGCGAGCCAGGTTACGAAAATGATAACGGCAAACGCCGAGATCGCACCGAGCGCGCCCGCATGGCCGACGAATTCGGCTCCGGCGATCGTATCACCGCGGAACACATAATAAATAATGACGTAGGACTGGAATGCCGCGATCAGCATGAAGCCGTTGAAGACGAGAAA
>CAZKZE010000016.1:36189-41558 GCA_964557165.1 uncultured Woeseiaceae bacterium | reverse complement strand
ACCGACGCGTTGTCCGCCATGAACGAGCAGGTGCGCGATTTCTTCACCGATCTCCGGCGCCAGTTCCGTAACCATTTGCTTGGCAATCGCCATGTGATGATCGGCCGCGATGCGCATGCCCAGCCCGAACTCGGCATTGTCTTCAAACAGCGAGTTCGACCAGGCGGGGCCGCTGCCCTCGGCGTTCCTGGCCCACGGAGTGGTCGGCAGGTTACCGCCGTAAATCGACGAACAACCGGTCGCATTGGCAACAATCAGGCGCGGCCCGAACAGTTGCGACAGCAGCCTGACGTAGGGTGTCTCGCCACAGCCCGCGCAAGCGCCCGAGAACTCAAACAATGGCTGCAGGAACTGCGCGCCGCGCACTGACGAGTATTCAATTTCCGCGCGGTTGTTAAACCCGAGCGTCTCGAAGAACTCGATGTCTGCTTTGGCTTGCTCGAATAACGGCGCCTTATGAGTCATGTTGATGGCACGAACCTCAGGGTCATCCGGGCTCTTGACCGGGCAGGCGTCAATGCAAAGATTGCATCCCGTGCAGTCTTCGACATACACCTGCAACGAGTAACGCGTCTCGGGAAAGCCGCGCGCAGAAATCGGTGCCGACGGGAAGCCAACCGGTGCTTCTTCGAGTTTGCTCTCGTGAAAGAACTTTGCTCGAATGACCGCGTGGGGGCAAACAAATGAACAGTTACCGCACTGTATGCAAAGGTCCGGCTCCCACTTTGGTACGAGATCAGAGATGTTTCCCTTCTCAAATTGAGAGGTTGAACTCGGGTAGGTGCCGTCTACGGGAAACATGCTTACCGGCAGATCATCGCCGTGCCCGCGCATCATCTGTGCGGTGACCTCGCGCACGAATTGCGGTGCGCTGTCAGGCACGACCGCGTCCAGCGCGCGCTCGCTGGTCACACGATCCGGCACTTTGACCTCGTGCAGATGATCAAGTGCTGCATCCACTGCGGCGAAATTCTTTTCGACGACTTCACGTCCTTTCTTGATGTACGTCTTTTCGATCGCGTTCTTGATCTGTTGTATCGCCTCCTCGCGCGGCAATACTCCTGATAAGGCGAAGAAGCAGGCTTGCATGACCGTGTTGATGCGCTTGCCCATACCGGCTCTGCGCGCAACACTCGAGGCATCGATTACGTGCAGACTGATATTCCGGTCGATAATTATCTGCTGAGCCTGTTGCGGCAGCTGCTCCCAAATCTCGTCGGCCGCGTAAGGACTATCGAGCAGGAAGACGGCGCCGTCTGCTGCGTCTTTCAGCAGTTCGATCTTGTTGACCAGGTTGAACTTGTGGCAGGCGATAAAGTTGGCCGACTGAATCAGGTAGGGCGCGTTGATCGGCTCAGAGCCAAATCGCAAATGCGATACCGTGCGCGAACCGGACTTCTTCGAGTCGTAGACAAAATACCCCTGGCAATGCAGGTCCGTGTTCTCGCCGATGATCTTGATGCTGTTCTTGTTGGCGCCGACGGTTCCGTCCGCCCCCATGCCGAAGAACTGCGCGCGCGTGACGCCCTCGCCTTCGATCTGGAACGAGGGATCGAATTCGAGACTCGTATGCGTGACGTCATCATTGATGCCGATCGTGAAATGATTCTTCGGCTCGCCCTTCTCAAGTTCCTCGTAAATCGACTTGACCATCGCAGGCGTAAATTCTTTAGATGACAACCCATAGCGCCCGCCGATCACGCGTGGCATGGCCTTGATCGCGCTATTCCCCAGCGCCTCGGCAAGCGCAGTGATGACGTCCTGGTACAAGGGCTCGCCGCTCGCGCCAATTTCCTTGGTGCGATCCAGCACGGCGATGCTTTTTGCCGTCGGCGGCAAGGCGGCGAGCAGATGCTCGTTCGAGAACGGCCGGAACAGGCGCACGTTGATCATGCCAAGACCCTTCGCCGGCAACGCATCGAGCGTCTGCCTGACCGTCTCGGCGCCGGAGCCCATGAGAACGATGACGCGTTCCGCATCCGGGTCGCCGTAGTAGTCGAACAGCTTATATTGCCGGCCCGTGATCGTCGCGAACTTGTCCATCGTGGCCTGCACGATCCCGGGCGTCGCCTGGTAGAAGCGGTTGACGCTTTCGCGGCCCTGGAAGTACACGTCCGGATTCTGGGCGGTGCCGCGAATGAACGGATTGTCCGGGTTCAGCGCGCGGCGGCGATGCTCGTAGACCAGGTCATTGTCGATCATTTCGCGTATCTGGTCGTAACTGACGAGGTCGATCTTGCTGACTTCGTGCGATGTACGGAAGCCATCGAAGAAGTGGACGAAAGGCACGCGTGACTCCAGCGTCGTCGCATGACTGACGAGTGCGAGATCCTGTGCAACCTGCACCGATGAAGACGCGAGCAGGCCAAAGCCCGTCGTGCGTGCTGCCATGACGTCCTGGTGATCGCCAAAAATGGACAGGGCCTGGGCCGCTAATGCACGTGAAGCGACATGGAATACGGCCGAGGTGAGCTCGCCTGCGATCTTGTACATATTCGGCAGCATCAGCATCAGGCCCTGCGACGCCGTGAAAGTCGTCGTCAAAGCGCCCGTCTGCAAGGCACCGTGCGCGGTACCGGCCGCACCGCCCTCGCTCTGCATTTCGATGATATCGGGCACATGGCCCCAGATATTCTCCTTGCCATTCGCTGCCCAGACGTCGGCGGATTCCGCCATCGCCGAAGACGGTGTAATCGGATAGATCGAGCAGATCTCACTGACGGCGTAGGCCACTCGCGCGACCGCTTCATTGCCCTCCAGGGCACGTTTCTCGGTCATGTGCTCGCTCCTTCGGTGCCAGGCTCGTCGAACATTTCAATCGCGTGGCAGGGACATTGCTCGAAGCACACGGCACAACCTGTGCATTTGTCGAAATCGAACTCGTAGCGCTTGCCCGGGCCGAGCTTGATGATCGCGCCCTCGGGGCACGCGCCATAGCAGCCGTCACACTCAAAGCAGTTTCCGCAGGACAGGCAGCGTCCTGCTTCGAACAGGGCCTCGGACTCCGACAGGTTCTGCATGATCTCGTCAAAACCTTCGCGATCGGCGATCGGCAGACGTTCCTGCTCAACCTGCGGTGCGTGCGTGCGGTACCAGAGATGCAGGCGTTCGTGACCGATCAATTCGTTGCGGGGACCGCGGCGATACCTGGAGTCGTTGAGATAGGCGTCGATGTGCCTGGCGGCGTGTTTACCGTGCCCTACGGCAATCGTTACCGACCGATCCGTCGGCACCATGTCACCGCCCGCAAAGATGCCGTCATGACCGGTCATCATGTTGTCGTCGACTATGACGGTGTGGTCCCACTCGAATTCGATGCCGGGGACAGACTCCAGGAAAGCGGTATCAGTATCCTGCCCGACCGCCAGGATCAGGGAGTCAGCTTCGAGCTCTTCATACTTTCCGGTAGGCTGCGGTCGACCGTTCTCGTCGAGTTCCATTACTTCGACCTTGAAAGTGGATTTGTCGATCTCCTTGATCGTACGCAGCCAGTTGATCTTGACGCCCTCTTCGAGCGCCTCGTCCGCTTCGAAATCGTGTGCCGGCATGCTGCCGCGATCGCGGCGATAGATGATCATTGCCTCCATCGCGCCAAGGCGTTTCGCTGTGCGTGCCGCGTCCATGGCTGTGTTGCCGCCACCGTAAATAGCGACCCGGCGCCCGATTTTCGGCGCCTCACCTTCTTTGGCCTGGCTCAGGAAGCTCACGGCGTCGAGGATCTTGCCGGCGTCGCGATTCGGAATATCGATCTTCTTGCTGATGTGCGCGCCAACCGCGACAAACACTGCGTCGAAACCGCCCTCTTCTTTTTCCGTCAGAACATCCTCGACACGATGATTCAGGGTAATCCTGACACCCAGATTCTCGATGCGGTCAATCTCCGCCTGCAGCTCGTCCCTTGGCATGCGATAGGCCGGAATCCCGAAGTGAATCATGCCCCCAGCCACCGGGCCCGCCTCGCGGATCTCGACCGCGTGCCCCATTCGCGTCAGCTGGTAGGCAGCGGACAGCCCGCTTGGGCCAGCACCTACGATCAGGACCTTCTTGCCCGTGCTCGTCGTCGGCTTGTCGAATTGCCAGTTCTTCTCCAGCGCGAGGTCACCGAGGAAGCGTTCCACCGCGTGAATGCTCACCGGGCTGTCGGTAAACGCCCGATTGCACACACTCTCGCAAGGGTGGTAACACACCCGGCCGTGGATCGACGGCAACGGGTTGTTTTCAACCAGTTCACGCCATGCGGCCTCGTGCTTGCCATCCTGGGCCAGCGCCAGCCACGCCTGGATGTTCTCACCTGCGGGGCAGGCATCGTTACAGGGCGGCAGGAAGTCAATGTATTCGGGGCGACGCGTGCGCAGAGCACCCGTTCCTCGAGCGTGGCGCGTCAGGTCAGCGCGCTGGGTCAGATCTTTGGTAGCCATGATGGGAAGCAATAATATGAAAGGAGAACCACAAGGGCATCAGGACTATTACTGATTTCCCTCAGGCGCAGTAATTTCCCTTATTTCAAACAGTTACCACTGCAACCAAAATGGGCCACATGAAGACGATAATCGAACCTTTCCGGATCAAAATGGTGGAGCCAATCAAGCTCACCACGCGCGAGGAACGCGAAAATCTGATTCGGGATGCCCACTACAATACTTTCCTCCTGCGTGCCGAAGACGTGATCATCGACCTGCTGACTGATTCGGGCACCAGCGCGATGTCCTCTGATGCATGGGGTGCCCTGATGCGCGGCGACGAGTCCTACGCAGGTGCGCGAAGCTGGTATCGCTTTCGAGACACCGTCAAGGACATCTTCGGCTTTGAACAGGTAATACCCACGCACCAGGGCCGTGCTGCCGAACACATATTGTTCGGCGTCATGGTCAAGCCCGGTCAGATCGTGCCCAACAACACACACTTCGATACGACGCGCGGCAATATCGATTTCGTCGGCGGCCAACCGGTCGACCTTCCCTGCGCCGAGGCGGACGACCTTGATTCCAATTACCCGTTCAAAGGCAATATGGATACGCAAGCGCTGGAAAGACTTGTCGCCGAACACGGGCCGGAAAAGATTCCCGTCATCATGGTAACGGTCACGAACAACTCCGGCGGTGGACAGCCGGTGTCAATGGCCAATATCCGGGAGATCAGCCGGATTGCGAAGTCCGCGGGCATCCCGTTCTACATAGACGCCTGTCGTTTTGCAGAAAATTCAAATTTCATCAAGCACCGCGAAGAAGGGTATGCCGATGCCGCGCCCATCGATATCGCGCGCGAGATGTTCAGCTACGCCGATGGCTGCACGATGTCGGCGAAGAAGGACTCTTTCGGCAACATCGGCGGATTCCTGTGCACCAACAATGCGGATCTGGCCCACCAGG
>CAZKZE010000016.1:0-36089 GCA_964557165.1 uncultured Woeseiaceae bacterium | reverse complement strand
TTCGGCAACATCGGCGGATTCCTGTGCACCAACAATGCGGATCTGGCCCACCAGGAACGCAACATTTTGATCATGACGGAGGGCTTCCCGACGTACGGCGGCCTGGCAGGACGGGATCTCGAGGCGATTGCTGTTGGACTGAGAGAGACGCTGGACGAGCACTATCTCGACTACCGCCTGTTATCCACTCGCTATGTCGTCGAGCGCCTGATCGAAGCCGGCATACCTGTCATGGCGCCGGCGGGCGGCCACGCGGTCTACCTCGACGCGCGTCGTTTCCTGCCACACATAGAGCCGTTACAGTATCCGGGGCAGGCATTGTCGGTCGAGCTGTATGTCGAGGCAGGCATTCGTGCCGTGGAGATCGGTACGGTCATGTTTGGGCTGGACCCGCATACGGGCGAGGAACAACCCGCAAGGCTCGACCTGCTAAGGCTTGCAATACCGCGACGCGTCTACACGCAAAGTCACATGGACTACGTCCTCGAGGCGATCAACCGGGTGTGGGAGCGCCGCGACGACCTCCGCGGCATGAAGATCGTCAAAGCACCGCAGTTTCTGCGCCACTTCACGGCGCACTTTGAGTACGTGTAAGCAGGCAGGACTAGAAACCGGTGATGGCGCCGGGACGGGCACGCAGCAATTTGAAGCGATGGAAGCCGAGCTTGATGTAGGGCTCCAGCGGGAAGTCGACCATTCCGTGTAACTCACGTTTCTTCAGGTCTCGAGAACACTGAAATTCACCGCCATGCCCCTTGTTGATTTTCGACAGTGAGACGTAGCAGGTCTTCGACGGACAGGTCAACGCGCAACCGGCATTGGCGAACAACGTGATCTTGTCCTTGTTCTCGATCTTCTCGAGAAACTCGAGATTCTCGTTGACACTCATCGGCAGCACGACGGAATCATAGAGTTCCATCGCCTGTTCGATCTTCTCGTAGGACTTGAGATTCTTGATGACACTCGCATCGAGTCGATAGTCGGGAAAATCATCACGCACCCAGCGGACCAGGTCGTCGTTTGTACAAATAATCGAGTTTCCCTGCCTGTGGAACTTCTTCAGCAATGGCTTGTTAGCAAGGTACTCGTCTCGCTCGACATAGTGATTCGACATCGGCAGACGGATGCCGATGCCGGCATTGTTCAACTGGTAGACATCTCGGTCGGACAGCTCGCGACGGACGAACGCGCGGCCGCCATACAAGGTACTGCGCTCGACGAAGCCGAAAAGGCTGTCGATTTCGCGGAGCGGCACGTTGCCATAGTTGTTACGCAGGTAGGCGAAGACGGGAAACTGCGGCCGTTTGCCGCGTGCCGACACCGTGTAGGTCGCAGCAGGCGGCGGCAGCGGCTCCGCCTGCGTAAAGATGCGGTCGGCTGCGACCGACGTTATCTCAATATCATTCCTTCCCGTCGCCATGCTCACTCATTTGGGTGGGATCTGCGTCGCCTGCCAGGCAACTGCTTTCCAGACGCCATCGCGTTTCAGAAATGTGCCCGTATTGTAGTAGTACATCACGCTGGCGCCGGACGCCTTATCCGTAGGTGTACCTACCAGCTTGAAAGCGACAACAGCCGTGTCACCGTATATCCGTATGTCAACCTCTTCTCCTGAATATGCGACCTCCGGCGGCGCGGTGTTTTCCTCCGCCGAAGAAGACTCGAATCCGGACATGATGTCGGCCTTGCCGAAACGAAGGCCGGCCGAGGAGCTGTAGACAAGATCGTCAGCCCAGAAGCGCTCGTGAGCGGCCTCCTTGTCGGAATTTGCGAGGAAATCCTGCAGCATTCCGGTCAATTCTTCGACATCGGACGCGACCGCCGATTGCGCCATGAGCGCAGCAAACGCGAGCAAGAGGACCTTGGTGAAACTGTTCATGTATTCGTTTTCCTTTCGCCGTCTGCGGCAACTGCGTATTCCTGCGCTTCGGGCATCAGCGGTTCAATTGATACGGGTGATTGTAACTCTAATACACTGATTCTACCGGGAGGAAACTGCGCATGTCCGACTTGTTCCGCCCGATTGGTGCAGACCGGCTTGCCCGCTGGATATTCGAGGAACTGGACAGCCGGGAATCCATCTTCGGTATCCCGCAAGAATTCTTTTTCATTCCCGATCCCGATGCCTCGTTCCGTACCGAGGCTTTCGGGCATGCGCTCGACACCCCCTTCGGACCGGCGGCTGGTCCGCACTCGCAAATGGCACAGAATATCGTTGCCGCATGGTTGTGTGGCGCGCGCTACGTCGAACTCAAGACCGTACAAACACTGGATGAACTCGATGTCAGCAAGCCCTGCATCGATATGGAGGACGAGGGCTACAACGTCGAATGGTCACAGGAACTGAAGGTCGAACAATCCTTCGACGAGTACCTGCTCGCCTGGGTGCTCATCCATGCCCTGCACCACCGGCTCGGTTTCGCGGGCGGCGCCCCGGGCGTCGTCTTCAATCTCAGTGTGGGCTACGACCTCGCGGGTATCCAGCAGTCGAATATGCAGTGGTTCCTGGACCAGGCGGACGATTGTTCCGAACGCAAGCGGGAGGTTATCGAGGCGGTCGCACGTTTCTACCCCGCTGTACGCGACATCAATATTCCGGACCGGATTTCCGACAACGTGACGCTGTCGACCATGCACGGCTGCCCGCCTGGCGAAATCGAGAGCATTTGTGAGTACCTGCTGGTCGAAAGACGGCTGCACACGCTCGTGAAGTGCAATCCGACGTTACTGGGCCCGACGCAGGTTCGTTCACTCATCAACGATGAGCTCGGCTTCAGCGATGTCGTCGTACCCGACATAGCATTCGAGCACGATCTCAAGTATGAGGATGCCGCGCCCATGCTGCGCAGACTGCTGTCCATCGCCATGGAAAGCGGTCTCGAATTCGGCGTCAAGCTTTCCAACACGCTCGAAGTCGAGAATCGACGCCAGGTGTTCAGCGCCGACGAGAAGATGATGTACCTGTCCGGTCGTCCGCTGCACGCGATTACCGTAAATCTCGCTCACAAGCTCGCCCGGGACTTCGACGGCGAGCTGCCCATGTCGTTCTCGGCGGGAGCGAGTTGCTACAATGTGGCGGCGCTGATGAAGACCGGCATGCAGACCATTACGGTATGTTCGGACCTGCTAAAGACCGGCGGCTACCTGCGACTGCTCGACTTTATTGACGCCGTCAAAGACGTGGCGTACGACCCCGGTAATGCACTTGGTGAGCTCGAACGCTACGCCCTTGCGGTCCGTACAGATCCGGACAATATGCGGTCCGAGTTCGTGACCTCCGGCGGCAAAACCGAACGTGCGCTCGACGCCTTCGACTGCATCGAGGCCCCTTGCGTTGACATCTGCCCCCTGGACCAGAAGGTGCCGCAGTACATCAAGGCCGTTCGCGCTGCCGACATCGGCGACGCGCAGCAGATCGTGCGCGCGGACAACCCGCTACCCTGCACTCTGGGTCGTATCTGCGACCATGAGTGCGAAGCCGCGTGCGTTCGGACCCATCTCGATGAACCCGTGGCTATCCGTGACATCAAGCGCTACATCGTCGACCGCGACCGGGAGCCCGAACAACGGCCCGCAGTTACGGGTGGAGAGAAGGTCGCCATCATCGGCGCAGGCCCGGGAGGAATGTCCGCGGCCATGGAGTTGGCGCGAGGCGGTGTCGAAGTCGAGATTTTCGAGGAGCAGGCCTACGCCGGCGGCATGGTCGGCGGTGTCGTGCCCGACTACCGGTTGCCAAAGGCCGTCTTCTCCAGGGACCTCGCGGTACTCGATGAGTTGGGCGTCAATATTCACTACAACGTCCGGGTGGGTCGGGACGTAACGCTCGCGCAACTCCGGGACGACGGATTTGCGAAGGTCGCGATCATGGTCGGCGCGCAGCTCGGCAAGGCACTACCGCTGGAGGGCTCTGGCTGCGACGCCGTTATCGACGCTCTGCAGTTTTTGCGCGAGTCAAAAGAGCATCAGGCCGGCCAGATCGGTAAACGTGTGGGCATCATCGGCGCCGGCGATACGGCGATGGACTGCGCCCGCGTGGCATGGCGCGCGGGTGATCGCGAGGTCAGGCTGATCTACCGCCGCACCATTGACCAGATGCCCGCCGATCGCGAAGAAATTACACAGCTCCTGGAGGAAGGCATCGAGGTACTCGAGCTGGCCAGCCCTGAGCGCCTGCTTCTGGATGACCACACGCTGACCGGGATTCGCTGCAAGCGCATGGCCCTGAGCGACGATCTCGATAGCTCGGGCCGCAGGATCCCGGTCGAGATTCCCGATTCCACGTTTGATCTCGAGCTCGATACGCTGATCCTCGCGATCAGCCAGGAAGCCGTGCTGGACGTTCTCGATGGCGATTCGATCGAGCTGAACGAACGCGGCTATATCAAGGCAGACCCGGAGACGTTCGAGACCAGCGTTCCCGGGATCTACGCCGGCGGCGACGTAGCGAACGACGGGCCGGCAACGATCGTCAAGGCGGCCGCAGCCGGCAAGGCTATCGCAAGGAGCATCCTCAACACTAATAAGGTGCCAGTCACCTCATTTCCCGGAAATGAGGTGACTGGCACCCTATTGGCGGAGATGCTGCGGCGGCGCAGTCACCGTGTGCGACGGGTACGCGCCCCGCACACTGCGATCGACGACCGGCGGAATTTCAAGGAAGTCATGCTCACCTACTCCGCTGAGCAGGCACGGGCCGAAGCGGCACGCTGTCTCGACTGCCACTCGTATTGCAGTATCTGTGTTGGCGTCTGCCCCAACCTGGCGTTGTTCACCTACCGGACGGACCGGCGTAAACAACACTACCAGGTCGCCGTACTCGCCGACCTCTGCAACGAATGCGGCAACTGCACGACTTTCTGCCCGACATCGGGCGCACCCTACCAGGACAAGCCGCGCCTCTACCTGGACCAGGCAGACTTCGAAGAACAGCAGGACAACGCATTCATGATAACGCGCACAGGCCAGGACTGGGCAATGGCCGCTCGCCGAGCCGGCCGCACCGAACACATTGACCTAAACGGCGCGCAGGAAGACGACCACGATGGCATGTACACGCTTCTGCACGGTGTACGCGAGTCCATGCCGTTCCTGCCCGTTGTATGGAATTAGGAATGAAGTCACTACTGATCACCAATGGACACCTCGTCACACTCGATGAAGACAACAGTTTCATCGAAGACGGCAGTATCCTCATTGAGGGCAACCATATTGTCGACGTCGGCAATTTTCCAGCCGACAAGTACAAGGTCGATCGCACGATTGACGCTCGCGGCAGCCTGATTATGCCGGGCCTGATCAATGCGCACCATCATCTCTATTCAACATTTGCGCGCGGGTTCACGCCGCCGGGACCGCCGGCACGAAACTTCGAGGAGATACTGAAGAACCTCTGGTGGAAGCTCGACAAGGCGCTCGACGAGGAGGACGTCTATTACTCGGCCCTGCTGGCCATCATGCATGCGGCTCGTGCAGGGTGTACGACAATCATCGACCATCACGCGTCGCCGTCCTGCTGCGACGGCAGTCTCGACCACGTGGAACGCGCATTCAGGGACGTCGGTCTGAGCGGCTGCCTGAGCTACGAGGTGTCAGACCGCAATCGGCCCGGTGAAGGCATCGAGGAAAACGAGCGCTACATCCGCAAGTGCCAGGACTCTGACGATGACCAGATGACCGCTCTGTTCGGGATGCACGCGCTGCTCACGCTAAGTACCCGCACACTCGACCGTTGCGCGGAAATCGGCCACTCCCTGGACGCGGGTTTTCACGTGCACGCGGCGGAAGACGAGATTGATGTGGCGACGACGATGGATCGCTATGGTCGCGGCGTCATGGACCGGTTCCTCGATTTCGGCATTCCCGGTCCAAAGACTATCTTTGTGCACGGCGTGCAGTTCGCATCGCGCGAACTGGACCTGCTGCGCTCGACGAACTCGATGCTGGTCAATAATCCCGAGTCAAATATGAACAACGGCCTCGGAGTCGCGCCCATCCTCGACATGCTGAAGCATCGTGTCCTGGTAGGCGTGGGCACCGACGGCATGTCTTCGCACATGATTTCCCAGGCGCGTGCGATGTATCTGCATCAACGCACCTACCATCGCGACCCCACCGTTGCGTTCGGTGAGGCCTGCGACATCCTGCTCCGGAATAACCGCGAGATCTGCAACCGGCTCTTCCGCGAACCCCGCGGCATGCTCGCCACGGGCCAGCTCGCGGACATCATTATCCCGGACTACGTACCGTTTACGCCGCTCAGCGCGGCTACATTCTTCGGTCACCTGCTATTCGGACTCAGCTTCACACGCGTTCGCACCACAATCTCTCGCGGGGAAGTCATCGTCGACGACGGCCGCATCCTGCACCTGGACGAGGACGAAATTCGCGCCCAATGCGTCGAACGAGCGGCCAGAATCTGGTCGAGAATAAACTGATAAGTAACTGTAAAGGCTATACTTTGACCTCTGCATGGAACAACTACTACGTACCGGACTCAGTCGCTGACGCGCTTGCGATCCTGCAGCGCTACGACGGCCGCGCGCGAGTCGTTGGCGGAGGGACGGACCTGCTCGTGGAATCCCGGCGCGGGTTGCGGCGGCCATTTGAAGCCATCGTCGACGCGTCCAGAATCTCCGGGCTCGACTCGATCGTCGAGGACGATGGATTCATCGTCATTGGCTGCGGCGTCACCCACACGATGCTCATCAATGACGAGCGCATCATCCGATCGGGTACCTGCCTGTCCGAAAGTTGCGGTGTCATCGGCGGCCCGCAGGTGCGTAACACCGGGACCCTCGCCGGCAACGTCGCCCATGCCCTGCCCGCCGGCGACGGCACGATCGGCCTGCTCGCGCTCGGCGGTGAAGTCGAAATAGCCAGTACAGCGGGTTCTCGCTGGATGCCCGCCAAGGATACGTTCAAGGGGCCCGGACGCAGCATGATCGATCGCCAGCGAGAGATATTGACGAGACTACGCTTCAGGCCTGCCAGGGCAGATGAAGGTTCGGCATTCCATCGAGTCATGCGCCCGCAGGGCCTGTGCCTGCCGATCATATCCATGGCGGCCCGCCTGCAGATCCGGGACAGCATTGTCAGCTCGGCCGGAATCAGCATGGGTCCCGTCGGACCCGTTCCCTGGTTCGCCGAGCCCGTGGCAAATGCGCTCATTGGCGAGCCCGCGAATGAGGAACGCTTCAAACGGGCTGCCGAAGTCGCTCTCGATAACATTTCGCTGCGCACGAGCAAGTACCGCGCGACCGAGGAGTACCGCGCAACGATGATCCGCACCTACCTGCCGATCATCCTGGCAACGGCCGCAGAACGTGCCGGGGCAACGCAATGAGTCGCCTGCAAATGACAGTAAATGGCAGCCCTGTCGACATCGACGTCGACGAGTCGCGCTACCTGTCGGATGTCCTGCGCAAGGACCTGCAACTGACGGGAACCAAGATTGGCTGTGCGGAGGCCGAGTGCGGCATCTGCACGGTGCTCGTCAACGGCACGCCTGTTGTCAGCTGCGTCTATCCCGCATTCAAGGCGCAGGGCGCGCAGGTCGAAACCATTGAAGGCCTGTCCAGCGACGATTCGCTTCATCCATTGCAGCAGGCGTTCCTCGATCATGGCGCCGTGCAGTGCGGTATCTGCACGCCGGGTCTAATCATGACGGCAAAGGGCCTGCTGGACTGCAAGGCGCTGGAGGACCGCGACGTGACCGAGGCGGATATTCGCGCCGCGCTGAAGGACTCCTATTGCCGATGTACCGGCTACCAGAGTGTGATCAATGCGATTCTGCAGGCGTCGGGCCAGGACGTATCGCCCTACCTGCCGGAAACCCGTACGCCCGAGGCGGAGGTCGGCAAGCCTCGCCCAAACCCGAACGCTCTCGCCAAGATCAAGGGAACCGCACGTTTCACCGACGACTACAACTTCCCCGGCGTGCTCTATGCGCGTACGAAGCGCGCCAACGTCCCGCATGCCCTGATCCGTTCCATAGACGCCAGCGCCGCTCGCGACATGGCCGGAGTGCGCGCGGTTCTGACCCACGAGGACGTGCCGGGCCGCAACGCACATGGCATCGTCAGCGTCGACTGGCCCGTGCTCTGCGGCAGGAAAGTCCGCTACGTCGGCGACGCGGTTGCGATCGTTGCCGCGGACAGTGAGGAGATCGCCGCGGCCGCGCTGGGCGTGATCGAAGTCGACTTCGAGGAACTGCCAGTCGTCAGCAATCCGATCGAGGCACTCGAACCCGACGCGCCACAGGTTCACGAAGAACGCCCGGATGGCAATCTTCTGAAGCACATCAAGGTTCGCAAGGGCGATATCGAAGACGGCTTCGGGGCCGCCGACGTCATCATCGACCAGACTTACCGAACCCCGACAACCGAACACCTGTTCCTCGAACCGGAATGCTCGATCGGCGTGCCCGCTGGCTACGACCCGACTCGTTTTGGCGGGACCTGTGACGCGCTGGCCGCGCGCGGCGAAACCGCACGACATGACAAGACGACAATCTATGTTGGGAGCCAGATTCCGTATGCCGATCGCGACCAGGCTGCCGCCGCACTGGGCGTCGATGCAGAGGACGTACGTGTCGTCGCTACTCTCATGGGTGGCGGCTTCGGCGGCAAGGAAGATATCACTGGCCAGATTCATGCCGCACTGCTCGCAGAAGCGACACAGCGACCCGTAAAGATGCTCTACTCGCGGCAGGAGAGCCTGCAGGTTCATTCCAAGCGGCACGCAACGGTCATTCGGATGCGTACGGGCGCGACTAGGGACGGCAAACTGACCGCCGTCCAGGCGACCCTCTATGGGGACGGCGGTGCGTACGCCAGCCTCAGTGACAAGGTCCTGACCCGGGCGACGACGCACGCGTCCGGCCCCTATGAAGTGGCCAACGTCAAAGTCGATTGTTACGCGACCTACACGAACAACGTTCCCGCAGGCGCGTTTCGTGGCTTCGGCGTCACGCAAAGTTGTTTCGCAGTGGAAAGCAACATGGATGCGCTGGCTCGGTCGCTCGAGATCGATCCGGTCGAGCTACGCCGCCTGAACGCACTGGATGTCGGCTCGACAACTGCGACGGGCCAGCAGATGCGCGAAAGCGTTGGCCTGCTCGAGTGCATCGACAAGGTCGACAAGGACATGCGTACCGGCGACTTCCGCTGGACCTGGGACGAAGGCCACAAACGCTACGCCTGGGGGCTCGCAATCGGTTACAAGAACACGGGACTCGGGGGTGGCGCACCCGACAAGGCGACCGCCGAAGTCGAGGCGTGGCAAGAACCCGGTCGGGGCCTGGTAGCCGAGGTCCGCATCTCTTCAGCCGAGATGGGCCAGGGATTGCCAGGTGTACTCGCGAGCTGCGCGGCCGAAGAACTGGGTATTCCAAGCGAACGCGTTAACGTGTTGCTCGGCGATACCGATGTTTGTCCGGACGGCGGACCGACGACGGCGAGTCGGCAGACCTTCGTCAGCGGCAACGCAGCACGCCTTGCAGCCAGGGATGTAGCTCAGAAGCTCGACGCGAATCCGTCAGACAGAATCACGGCCCAATACGAATACTGGGCACCGCAGACACAACCGCTCGGGACCGGGGGCGACATGCACGTCGCCTTCAGTTTCGTCGCGCAGGCCGCGCTCTGCGAGATCGACATGCGTACCGGTGAAGTCGAAGTGAAGAGGATCGTCGCCGCGCACGATGTTGGCCGAGCTATCAACCCGTTGACGCTCGAAGGCCAGATCGAAGGCGGCATTGTCATGTGTATTGGCTACGCCCTGACCGAACACTACATCCAGGAAGATGGCGTGCCGTGGACGGACGTCATGGCACGCTACAAGATGCCGAACATTACGCACGCGCCATCAATCACCTCGCACATTGTCGAACACGAACTGTCGACCGGACCATTTGGGGCCAAGGGCATGGGCGAATTACCCAGTATTCCGACGAGCCCGGCCATCACCAATGCAATCTACAACGCCACGGGCGTACGCGTACGCAGCCTGCCTGTCGACCAGGACTCGCTGCTGCACGCAATTAATGCCGATGCAGACGATGTCGAACTCGGCTGGGGCGACCGCGAACCTATCCCCATAATTGAATTCGGAGGGGAACATTGAAACTCGTACCTGAAATCCGCGACGACATTCTGCAGAAAAGTATGTCGCGTGCGCGTGAACAGAACATCGTGCTGCCAACATTTGCGCAGCAGAGGGACCCGACGCTGGTGCCCGCGGCGATCAGGGATCGACTTCGGGATATCGGGCTGTGGGACCTGGATCCGGCCAACCTGTTTCGCATCACGTGGAAGAACGAACCCGTTGCGCATGGTGGCGGCTATGGCCAGGGTAACTGGATTGAATTTCCGTCCTCGCTGACAGGCGTAGACGCGACCATCGTTGGCATCGTTGGCAAGTGGTTCCCGACCGGCGCCCACAAGGTCGGCGCCGCGTACGGCTGTCTCGTACCTCGCCTGGTCACCGGCGCATTTGATCCCGACACCCAGAAAGCCGTGTGGCCCTCGACCGGTAACTACTGCCGCGGCGGGGCTTATGACTGCGCCCTGCTCTCCTGCCCGGCCGTCGCCATTCTCCCCGAAGGCATGAGCCGTGAACGCTTCGACTGGCTTCAGGAAATCGGCACCGATGAGATCATCGCGACACCTGGCACCGAATCGAACGTCAAGGAAATCTACGACAAGTGCTGGGAGCTCCGCGAGGAGCGCGGCGACGGCATCGTGGTATTCAACCAATTCGAGGAGTTCGGCAACGCCATCTGGCACTACCAGATGACGGGCTCGATCATTGACGAGATCTTTCGTAATCACTATACCGATGGACGGCGTCTCTCTGGCTACGTCAGCGCGACCGGTTCCGCAGGCACGATCGCTGCCGGCGACTTCCTGCGAACCCAACACCCGGACATCCGCGTCGTCGCGACAGAAGCGCTGCAATGCCCGACGTTGCTGCAGTTCGGTTTTGGCGAGCATCGCATCGAGGGCATCGGCGACAAACACGTTCCCTGGATCCACAACGTGCGCAACACGGATTTCGTCGCCGCAGTCGATGACGAGCAGACCATGCAACTCATGCGGCTTTTCAACGAGCCAGAGGGACAGGAAAGCCTGCGCCGCGAAGGCGTTGCAGACGAGACGCTCGAGGCGCTGAGCCAGATCGGAATCTCGGGTATCTGCAACCTCGTCGCCAGCATAAAGACCGCGCGCTACTACGATATGGACGGCCGGGACGTGATCTTTACGCCGCTGACCGACTCGATGGAACTCTACGCGTCCCGAATGACCGAACTGCAGGCGTCTCACGGCGCCTACTCGAGCCGTCTTGCCGACCAGCATCTCGGCCGTTACCTGCAGGGAATCACGACCGATCATGTTCGTGAGCTGGGCTATGCAGAACAGAAGGCACTGCACAACTTCAAGTATTTCACCTGGGTCGAACAGCAGGGACGCAGCTCCGATGAACTGCGCCAGCTTTGGGACCAGGATTTCTGGCGCGAGATCTTCTCGCAGGATGTCGTGGATGAATGGGATCGCCTGATCGATGCATTCAACGACGGCGGAGACACACGATGAGCAGCACCTATTACGACGCAGCGCTGGCAATCAAGCCGGACCTCGTCAAATTCATGCAGGACATCATCCGCATCCCATCGCTGAGCTCGGAGGAAGGCGCCGTGATCGAACGTATTCGCGACGAGATGGAGCGCCTGGGTTACGACGAGGTCACGATCGATCCGATGGGCAACGTGCTCGGACGCATCGGTTCGGGTCCGCGCGTGATCGCCTTCGATGGCCACGTAGATACCGTCGATGTTGGCGACCCCGAGCTCTGGGACCGCGACCCGCATTCGGGCGACATCGAAGGCGACATTCTCTACGGCCGCGGTACCAGCGACATGAAGGGTGGTGTCGCCTCCAGTGTCTATGCCGGCGCGCTACTCAAGCAGCGCGGCATCCCGGACAACGTGACCGTATACGTCACAGGCACTGTGCAGGAAGAGGACTGCGACGGCCTTTGCTGGCAATACATCATCAACGAAGACGGTCTGCGGCCCGAACTGATTGTGATTACCGAGCCGACCAGCCTGCGCATCTATCGCGGTCACCGCGGCCGGATGGAAATGGAAATTCATACATCGGGCGTTTCCTGCCATGGCTCCGCGCCCGAGCGTGGCGAGAACGCCGTTTACAAGATGGCCGGCATCATCGCCGACATCGAGAAGCTCAATGAGGACCTCGAACCGCGCGACCCGCTGGGCAAAGGCACCGTAACGATCAGCGAGATCCGCTCGACATCGCCCAGCCTTTGCGCTGTGGCCGATGGCTGCACTATCCACCTGGACCGCCGCCTGACGATCGGCGAAACAGAGGAGACATCGGTTGCCGAAATTCTCGCACTACCGTCAGTCAAGTCTGCGGACGCTACGGTGACGGTGCTCGACTACGCGGTGCCCAGCCACACGGGGCTGACCTACCCGACCCGCAAGTACTACCCGACCTGGGAAATGCCGGAGAGCGAACCCGAGGTACAGGCTGCAATGACCGCGTACCGCGAAGCATTCGGCAAAGAACCAGAGGTTGGCCACTGGACGTTCAGCACCAATGGCGTCGCGACGGCCGGCATGCACCACATTCCGTCCATCGGCTTCGGTCCCGGACACGAACACTTTGCACATGCACCGAACGAGCAGACCGAAATTGAGCACCTCGTCTGCTGTGCGGCATTCTATTCTGCCCTCGTCGACGAGTTCGCGAAGGGATAGCCACAGGAGAAACACGATGACCCGCGAAGCCAAACCGATACCCGGCCACATGAAGGGCCGCGATTGGCTCATGACCCAGGACTGGTCCGATGACGAGATCGAGCTGGCGCTCGACACGGCCGATTGCCTCAAGGACGAATTCAAGAGCGGTGTCCCGACTCTGCATCTGCCGCACGAGTCGGCGTTCCTGATCTTCTTCGATAAGTCCACGCGCACCCGAAATTCATTCGAGGCCGGTATGACTCAGCTTGGCGGGCATGCGCATTTCATTGACTCGGAAACCTCGCAGATCGCTCATGGCGAGAGCCCCAAGGACATGGGCACGATTCTGTCGACCTACGGGCACGGCATCATGATCCGGCATGACCTGGTTCCGGGCGAAGGCCAGACCTACATGCGGGACGTTGCGCAGCACGCGTCGATACCCGTGATCAACATGCAGTGTGACGTTGACCACCCCTGCCAGACGCTTGCGGACCTGATGACTATTCGCGAAGAGTTCGGTAAGGACTTGAAAGACCTGAAGATTGCTGTCTCGTGGGCTTATGCACCTAGCTACGTGAAGCCGATGTCAGTGCCCCAGGGCCTGATCATGTTGATGACACGTTTTGGCATGGATGTGACGCTGGCACACCCGCCCGAATACACGCTTATGGATGAGCCGATGCAGCTTGCGCGCGACAACGCAGCGCATTCGGGTGGCAGCTTCAAGGTAGTCGACAACATGGAGGAGGCATTCGCCGACGCCGACATCGTGTACCCCAAGAGCTGGGGCGTGGAGTCGCTGTTCAATAATCCCGAGGAGGCCATGCGGGTTGCGCAGCAGTATCGCCACTGGATTTGCGACGAAGCGATGATGGCGCGGGCGAAGGAACGCGCAATCTACATGCATTGCCTGCCCGCGGATCGCAACTACGAAGTGACCGACGCGGTCATCGATGGTCCGCAGTCACGTGTCTACCCGGAAGCCGAGAATCGGCTGCACACGGCCAAAGCCCTCATGGCCCTGACGATGTAAAAGACTATGAACGTTCCAGACAACGCACCACTGATCGTCATCGCCATCGGCGGCAATTCCCTGATCACCGATCCCGAGCACATGGGTGTCCTCGATCAATACCGCGTTGCCGGCGAGACCGCCCACTACATCGTGCCATTGATCAAACAGGGCTACCGTGTCCTCGTAACCCACGGCAACGGACCACAGGTTGGCTTCATCCTGCTGCGCTCGGAACTGGCGCGCGACGTGATCCACCAGGTTCCGCTCGCCAACTGCGTAGCTGACACACAGGGTTCCATCGGGCTCCAGATCGCCCAGAGCCTGCAGAACGAGTTCCTGCATCAGGACGTGCAGCAAGCTGTCACCGCCGTCGTAACGCAATGTGTCGTCGATGAGAACGATCCCAGTTTCGATCATCCGAGCAAGCCAATCGGTCCCTTCATGAGCGAGGAAGAAGCCAGGCAGCACGAACGGGATGACGGCTGGGTCGTCGGCGAAGATGCGGGCCGGGGGTGGCGGCGACTTGTGCCCTCACCGGACCCCCTGGATATCATCGAGCTGCCTGCGATTCGCACGTTGCTCGACAATGGCATGCTCGTCATCGCGGCAGGTGGCGGTGGTATCCCGGTGGTCTACCGGGAGGATGGCGAACTGCGGCCTCGCCCGGCGGTGATCGACAAGGACGCCGCCTCCTGCCTGTTGGCCTGCGAACTCGACGCGTCGGTTTTCATCATTTCGACGGACGTCGACAAGGTGGCACTGAATTTCGGGACGGACGAGCAGGTCGAAATCGACCGCATGACGGTCGCCGAGTGTCGCAAACACCTGGCTGCCGGACACTTTGCGGCGGGCAGCATGCGCCCCAAAATCGAAAGCGCACTCAGGTTTCTCGAAACGGGTGGCCAGCAGGTCATTATCACGCAGCCGCACAATCTGCAGGCTGACCTGCAGAACATCTATGGCACGCACATCGTGCCGTAGTGGACAATGATATGAATGCTTACCGCTGCTTTGCCTGTGATGAAACTCAGACGCCCGAATTCGCCGGCTGGGTGTGTCCCGTATGCGGCGGCAACCTGGAAATCCTGAACGGGCACGACACGATTCTCGCGCAGATCAGGCGCTCCCCTTTCGACGACGAGCGTATGCCCCTGCAAATCGGGAACACGCCACTCTACGCCGCCGAACGACTGGGCCGCCTGATCGGCTTGCGCAACCTCTACCTGAAGGACGACACCGTGAATCCAAGCGCTTCGAGCAAGGACCGCGCGAGCGCGGCGGCCGTCCTTCGAGCACTGGACGTCGGCGCAAGTACCGTCGCTGTAGCCAGTACCGGCAACGCGGGTTCATCATTGGCATGCGTGGCGGCTGCAGCAGGCGTGCAGGCCGTGGTTCTCGTACCCGCAAGCGCGCCAGCCGCCAAGCTCACCCAGGCGTTGTCGTTCGGTGCCACCGTCCTCGCTGTACAAGGCAGCTACGATGACGCATTCGACCTGTGCCTTGCGGCGGCCGGCGAGTTCGGCTGGTTCAATCGCAGTACGGGCTTCAACCCGTTCACTCGCGAGGGCAAAAAAGTCTGTGCCTGGGAAATCTGGGCGTCGCTCGAGGGGCGCGTTCCCGACCGCGTAATCGTACCGACCGGCGATGGCAATATCCTGAGCGGCATGTGGAAGGGCTGGCGCGAACTCAAGGCGGTCGGGTTGATTGACCGGCTGCCGAAAATCGACTGCGTTCAGTCAGTCGGCAGCGATGCAATCAGCCGTACCGTCCGCACAATTGCCGGTGACACAAATGTCGACTGGGCGCGCGTGGACATGGCCGAGGTGGCCGCTCAGACGATCGCGGACTCTATTGCGGTTGATCGGCCGCGCGACGGGCTGGCTGCAGTCAGGGCTATTGTCGAATCTGGCGGCGAAACGGTGACAGTGTCCGACGAGTCGATCCTCTCCGCCATTCCCGAGATCGCAAGTCACACGGGCATTTTTCCAGAGCCGGCCGCCGCCGCACCCTGGGCCGGTGTCAGGAAACTCCTGCACGAGAAAAAGATCGACGCTGACGAGACTATCGTCTGCCTGGTCTCGGGTTCCGGCCTGAAGGACATCTCCGGGGCGCAGGCCGTGGCCGGCGAGCCGCGACTAATCGAACCGGAACTGGAAGCGGTAAGAGACGCGCTGGCTAGATACTAAGGACAAAATCGAATTCGCGCTGTAGCAAATCGGCGAGGCCGCGCCCCGCCCCGTCATGCATCGCCGCCAACGGCGGCCTGACATGCGCCCAGCGCGCATCGCCGGTCGCAATTGCCAGCAGACGTTTCTGTGCCGGAATCGGCCCGTAATCCTGAACGGTTTCGCGAAAACCTTTCAACGAGGCGTGTAGCTCGCGCGCTTCGCCCAGGCGTCCCTGGTCAAAGGCCTCGATAACCCGCGCGATAGCAGCGGCATTCAGGTTTGCCGTTGCTGAGATACAGCCTGGCGCTCCCAGCTCGAGGGCGTCGAGCAACGGCAATTCGGATCCCGGGTAGACGATCAGATTCTCGATCTCAAGCAGCTCACGGGTATTGTCCCAGTCGCCCGAGCTATCCTTGATGCCGACAACCTGATTTGGGAAATCCGCGTGCAGTCGCCGCGCAAGAGCCGGCGGAATGCCAACTACCGCTATCGGCGGAATGTGGTACAGGAAGATTCGGGCCTTCGAACCAAGCCTGGCAATGAGCTGCTCGAAATACGCGTACAGCCCTTCGTTGGAAACGCCTTTGAAATAGAAAGGCGGCAACGTCATGACCGCGGCACAACCCATATCGAGACAGACTCCGGATAATCGAGCTGTGTCCGCAACATTGGTCAGGCCGGTTCCGGGAATGACCCGGGCCGGGTCGATGCCGCCATCCAGCAACGCCCGGATCGCCTCGATGCGTTCATCGATGCCGACCGAGAGCGCTTCACCGGTCGTACCGAATGGCGCAATGCCCGCGCAACCCTGTTCGAATAGCCATCGAGCGTGCGCGACATAAAGATCGGTCGCAATCGACAGATCGTCGTTGAACGGCGTCAGGATCGGCGCAACTACTCCTCGATTAATCATCGAGCTAGTCCGACCGATGGACAGCCGGGCTGTCGAGCAATGCATCGCGGCGCTGCTTCAACCCTGCCAGTTGCCGCTCGTCCAAAACGTCGCCAAGCTCCGCCTGCAGAGCATCGTCGTCGAGTTCGCGCAATGCCCTGCGCCACTCATCGCCCACCACGAACTCGGCCGCAGCGGCATGACCCTGCCAGACCGTGCCCGCGCCGAATGCTGCCCCATGGTCAACCAGTATCAAGAGCATGTTTTGCGGATCGTACAACATTGCCGAGGGCGTTCTCGCGGTGTTGTCGATCAGGGCGTCAAAAACGCGCATCGTTGCCGCCTGCTTATCAAGGGAACAGGGCGCAGCAACCCTGCCTTCAATCCCAACGAATTTCTCGCCAGTCACAGCAGTTGCCGGAAGCAGTTGCAGCGTGCCCAACTGGCCGTCCACCTCGCGACGAACTGTGACCGGCACCATTCCGAGCCCCAGCATCCGATCCAGTCTGTAGGCTGCGACTTCGGGCATAGGGTCGTTATCCTGGCTTTCGCTAAAGCGAGCGAAGACGGCCAGGTCACTGTACGTAACTTCCATGAGGCGACGCGTCTCCCCCTCGGCAGTCAACTCGTCCAGGTCACCAGTGGCAAGAACGGTCTCGAGCTCGTGCTCGCCTATGGGTAATAATTCATGTCCGACACGAATCGGGTGATCGACCGGCGACATGCCAGTCCTGCCGTCCTGATTGACGACGGTGACTCGCCCGCCCTCAATGACCAGCGCGTTGCCGCTGCCGCTGTACATCTCCGTCAGCATTCCGGTATCAATCTCGATGCTGCGGCCGTTCGATCGTTGCTGCACTTCCCGGGTCATTGTCGACGTATGTCCCATGACTACGCGACTGGCGCCAATTTCTGCAAGCGCGCTGGTCAGCACGTCACTTTCTACGAGCGCGCCGCACGTGGCAGTTCCTCGATACCAGGTCGGACCTATCGAAGTGTGCAATGGGGACCGGCCTAGATCGATGAGGGCCTGAGCGGTCTCCTGATATTTCCACGGGACCTGCCCCGCATCGAGCTCTTCCTCCAACAGCGACGGAATCTCCTTGAACCGGTAGACCGGATTCAGAATCCTCTGATCCGTCAGTTTGTCCTTGAAGCGAACGTAGTAGCTCAGGTCATTCTTGAGACCGACATTGACTCCCTCCAGCCCCCACTCGGTGACAAAATTGGGCAATCCACCGTGCACGAACGCGGTCTCGTTAATCACAACGATAAACGGTTTCTTCAGCAGCCACTTGCCATACTTGCCATTGTGCCGGAACGCCTTGCGGTGGCCGAAATAACCCGGCGGTGCCAACTCATTGAACTCGGCGTTAAGAATCGATTCGGCACGCAGATCGGACTCGACGCCGTTCTCCGTCTGGCTCGCCATGAAATCCTTGAACCAGCGCTCCCGATCCCTCTTTGACTCGATGTCCTGGTAGGCGGCGTATTCCGCCTCCGAGACGTAGCGGAGGTCACCATTGAGGTTCATGACCTCGTGATTGCCCAGCAACAGGTGTATCCGACCGCCGGCCCGTCGAGCCGGCTTTTCCAGCCGCATGATCAGGTCCATGACCTGCCGCGACCGGGCTCCACGGTCCAGCAGATCACCGGTGAAGACCAGGTGAGTCTTGCCACCGCTCCAGTCAAGCTGGTCATCAAGCACGTCCGCGGCCTGCAGCGTCTTGATCAGGGCGTCGTAAGCGCCGTGAATATCACCAACTGCGACGATCCTGTCGACATTCGAGTAGTGCCACTCATCGGCGTAGACCTGCAGCCAGGCCACACTGAAAAACAACAACAGGAACAGCACACGCAGGTTTCGCATCTTGCCTCGCCGCAGCAGCCTTATTCGGAACCTCAGGATACTCGCTGTTCTGGCACGTTGCTGCAAAGAAATTTATACGTAAGCCGCTACGGATTCCGCGTATTCACTCTATCTGGGGGCTGCGTATTCTGACCTTGTCAGGTTGCGCTATTGCGCACGTTTTGGAGCAGGATCATGACCCGGGAAGTCTCCTCCCCTAACGGGGCGGGTTTCTTTGAAATCCGCTTTGAATCCATCGGTGGGCTGGGCGCTCACGTCGCCGGCAAGATCATCGCCGCCGCGGCCGTTCTGAGAATGAACATGAACGGCTCTCACTTTTCCTCCTACGGCTCCGAGAAGAAAGGCTCGGTTGTTCGTTCCTTCATTCGGCTTGCGCCCGCCGACAAGGCGATCCGCACCAGCGCGCCGATCGAGGAGCCCGATGTCGTCGTCGTATTTCATAGCGGTCTGTTGGCTCACCCGGCGACTGTGTCGGGCATGAAGGCGGATGGCATCCTGATCTACGCCGGGCACGAAGACGAGGTCCCCGAAGGATTGGCACGTCTGCCGAAGACAACAAAGATCATTCGCGTCGACGCACAACGAATCGCGCACGACGAGCACTCTCGCGAAAACGCGGTACTGATCGGGACGCTCGCTGAAGCCGTATCGCTTCTCGACCGGCAGGCCATTCTCGACGCACTCAGCGCAACGTTCGCCGACAAGAGCCAGAAAGTCGTGAAAGCCAACAAGCGCGCCTTCAATCGCGGTGCAAAAGAAATCGCAATCATTGAAGGCATGGGTCAGCTGGATGGCGACGTTCCGACGATGCAGTCCAATCCCGTGTGGGGCTATAAGAGTGCGCCAATCGGTGGTGTCCTGCCGACGCCCGGCAATACCGCACACAACGACCTGCATACATCCCGAACCGGCTGGATGCCCGTCCTGGATCGAGACGCGTGCATCGATTGCGGCATGTGCGACATGGTCTGCCCCGATCTTTGCCTGGTCTGGTCGACGCATACGGGCGAAGACGGCAAGCCCCTCGTGAAGCTCGACGGTATTGACTACCAGTATTGCAAAGGATGTATGCGCTGTGTCGAGACGTGCTCGACCCGCGCGATGACACGTGAGGCTGAGACGCCAGGGTTGGCTGACAAGCTCCGCGTACCGCTATTTCCTGACCTCATGAAAGCCGCAGGAGACAAGCATGCTTGATAAAGCACCTGTTACCCGCTGGAACCTGGTGCGCCAGGTACACGACTTCAAGAGCGGCAACGAAGCCGCGGCACTGGCAGCGAGAGATATTGGCTTCCACGTCATGGGCTACTTCCCTATCACGCCATCGACAGAGGTCGCCGAGACCCTGTCGAAGATGCAGGCCAATGGCGAACACGACATCGTCATGATTCCGGCAGACGGCGAGCACGGCGCGGCCGGCATTTGCTATGGCGCTGCTCTCGGTGGCGGTCGCGTGCTCAATGCGACCTCGTCGCAGGGCCTGCTTTATGCACTCGAGCAACTGCCTGTGCAGTCCGGCACGCGTGTCCCGATGGTCCTGAATGTATCGACGCGGACCGTCTCCGGACCTCTGGATATTCGCTGTGACCACTCGGACATTTACTTCGTCCTGAATGCGGGCTGGATTATCCTGATGGCGCGCGACCCTCAGGCCGCTTACGACCTGAACTTCGCAGCAATTCGAATTGGCGAGCATCCCGACGTACGCTTGCCCGTCATCGTCGCTTACGACGGCTTCCTGACGAGTCACCAGAAGCGACGTATCGATCGTTTCGACGACCCGGCGGCGGTAGCCGATTTCCTCGGCGAGCGCTCCGACCCCTACGACGCACTCGATCCCGATCGGCCGGTGACTTTTGGTCCGTACATGAACGACCCGGACCTGATCAACAACAAGGTCCAGCAACATGAGGCCATGGAAGCCGCGCGACGTGTCATCCCTGAGATCCTCGGGGAGCTGTATGAATTTTCCGGGCGCGACTATCGAACCGTCGACGCCTACCGAATGGACGATGCCGAGGCTGCGCTTGTGCTGCTGAATTCGGCTGCAGAAAACGCCAAGGAAGTCGCCGACCGCCTGCGCGAGCAAGGCCACAAGGTCGGTGTGGTATCGCCCAATGTGCTGCGACCCTTCCCGACCGACGAAATTCGCAGTGTGTTAAAGAACGTTCGCGGTGTTGTTGTCGGTGACCGCGGTGATTCTTACGGTGCTGAAGGCGGCAACCTGTCGCTGGAAGTCCGAGCTGCCTTACAACAGGATCCTGACAATAAAACCCTGGTCATGAGCCGTATTTACGGCCTTGGCGGTAAGGATTTCTACGACGCGGACGCGGAAGAGTTCTTCCGCGAGGCGCTGACAGCAGCCGAGACCGGTAAGGTCGAGGTGCCGTTCGAGTATCACGGTGCGTATGCCGGCGACGATGCCGCGGGCCCGCCGCCAGGCCTGCCACCGATCACTTCTGAGGAAGTGTCCCGCGGCATGGCGACGGTCACCCAGGACCCCGAGACCGAGCGTCTCGAGGTGGAACTGAAACCTCTGTGGGAAATGACCACGACACCTTCCCGGATTGCGCCTGGGCACGGTGCCTGCCCGGGCTGCGGTTTCTTCCCGATGATTCGCCAGGCGTACAACGTCCTGGAGGGCAATGTCGTTGTCCTGTTCCAGACCGGTTGCGCGATGGTCACGACAACGGGCTATCCGAAGACAGCGCATCGCATTACCTATATCCACAACCTGTTCCAGAATGGCGCTGCGACCCTGTCGGGCCTGGTCGAGATGTACCATGAACGTGTCCGACGCGGTGAGATCCCGGCGCCGCCCGAGGGAGAAGAAACCACGTTTATCATGGTGACAGGCGACGGTGGCATGGACATCGGCATGGGCGCGGCGCTCGGTACAGCAGCCCGCAACCACCGGATGATCATCCTCGAGTACGACAACCAGGGCTACATGAACACGGGCTCGCAGCTGTCTTACGCAACGCCGTTCGGCCATCGTACCTCGACCAGCGAGGTTGGCGACAAACTGTCCGGTAAACGCTTTCACCACAAGGACACGCCGCAGATCTTCGCAGCCTGTAACCGGCCCTACGTATTCACGGCCAGCGAAGGCTACCCCGAGGACTTCATGCGGAAGATCTCCAAGGCGCAGTGGTATGCACAACGCGTAGGTATGGTTTACGGCAAAGTCCTGTCGTTCTGCCCGCTTAACTGGCGCACCAAGGACGATGCGGCGCAGGAGGTTCTGCAGACCGCTATCGATTGCTGCTTCTTCCCGCTCTACGAAGTGGAGAAAGGCCACACCCTGATCACCTACGACCCTGACGCAATCGGCCGGCGCCGCACGGTTGGAGCCTGGCTCGGGCAGATGGGCAAAACGAAGCACATGCTGGAAGCCGAGTATGCGAAACGCCTCGATATGATCGAAGAGGAAGTCGACAAACGCTGGCGACGGCTGAAAATCAAACATGAGAATCCGGAACTCTAAGCCATGGCAAAGATCCTCGAGAAACGACCACTGACGGCCGTGACAAAGTTGTACAAGGTCGACGCACCGCTCGTTGCGAAGGCGGCCAAACCCGGGCAATTCGTCATCGTGCGGGTTCGCGACGGCGGTGAGCGCATTCCGCTGACGATCGCTGATTACGACCGCGATGCCGGTACATTGACCATCGTCGTGCAGGAAGTTGGGACGACCACGATACAGTTCGGCCAACTCGAAGTCGGCGACGAGATCCTCGATCTCGTGGGTCCGCTGGGCATGCCCCTCGAGATTCCGGTCGAGGGCCACATCGTTGGCGTCGGCGGCGGTTTTGGCGCCGCCGCACTGCTCTGCCTGATGCGCGAGTTACGCCAGCGCGGCGACACGACAACGATCATCAATGGTGCACGCGAGAAGGATCTGCTGATCCTCAACGAGGAACTCACAGAAGTCTGCGACAACCTCGAGCTGTGCACCGACGATGGCTCGGCGGGTTACCACGGCTTCGTCACCGATCGCCTCGCGGAGCTCATCGACGGGGACGGCCCGGGACGCCCGGATATGGTCGTCGCGATTGGACCGATGCCGATGATGCGCGCCGTCTCAGAAACGACGGCGGCCGCAATGATCCCGACGCTCGTGTCTCTCGATCCGCTGATGATCGACGGCACCGGCATGTGTGGCGGCTGCCGCGTCACGGTTGATAACGAAGTGAAATTCGCCTGCGTCGACGGGCCCTTCTTCGACGCCCACCTGGTCGATTTCGAAGAGGCCGTCAGACGCAACAAGATGTACGTCAAGCAGGAGCACGAGGCGAAGGACCGTACGAACTGCATGAAACTTGCCGTAGGACAAGACTGATGCCTGTAAAACGCGTTGAAAAGACCCCGATGCCCGAACGCGATGCGGTATTGCGTTCGCACGATTTTAAAGAAGTGAACGAAGGCTATGGAATCGCGCACGCGAAGTTCGAAGCCGAGCGTTGCCTGCGTTGCCAGGACCCGGTCTGTATTGACGGCTGCCCGGTACGCGTACCGATTCCTGATTTCGTTCACAAAATTGCGTCCGGAGATATGCGGGGCGCCGCAGATGTGTTGCGCTCTTCAAATCCGCTGCCGGCGGTTTGCGGCCGGGTCTGCCCACAGGAAGTCCAGTGCGAAGAACAATGCTCGGTAGGCATACGTTTCAAACCGGTCGCAATCGGTTACCTCGAGCGCTTCGTCGCCGACTGGGAGATGCAGCAGCCGCCGACCGAGATCAACGTCAAGCTCGATCGTGCCGAGAAGGTTGCGATCATCGGTTCGGGCCCCGCGGGCCTCGTGTGCGCCGGCGAACTCGCGCAACTCGGTTACCCAGTCACCATATTTGAAGCGCTGCATGCCCCGGGCGGGGTACTGCGCTATGGCATCCCGGAGTTTCGTCTTCCGAAAGACGTGCTGGACTGGGAGATCGAACAGCTCAAGAAGCTCGGTGTAGAGATTCGGTGTAACGTAATTATCGGGAAGACGATCGCGATGGACGAACTGATGGGCGAGATGGGTTTCTCCGCTGTGTTCATCGGTACGGGTGCAGGCCTGCCCTCCTTCATGGGAATCCCGGGCGAGAACCTCAACGGCGTCTATTCGGCCAACGAATTCCTGACGCGCGTGAACCTGATGCACGCCAATGATTTCCCGAATGCCGATACCCCGGTCATGGTCGGCAAGCGCGTTGCCGTCATCGGCGCCGGCAACACCGCCATGGACACCGTAAGAACGGCGCTGCGCGTCGGCGCGGAGAAAGGCCTGATCGTGTACCGCCGCAGTGACAATGAAATGACCGCACGCGTCGAGGAACACCAGCATGCGATCGAAGAAGGTGTCGAATTTCACTGGCTCACCAACCCGATCGAGGTACTTGGCGACGAGGACGGCTGGGTGACCGGACTGAAATGCGTCCGCATGCAACTCGGCGAACCCGACGCATCCGGCCGTGCGCGTCCGATACCGATCGAAGGCTCGGAGTTTGTCATGCCGGTCGATAACGTGGTGCTCTCGATCGGCAACAAGCCCAATCCACTGTTGCTGCAGACCACCAAGGGCCTCGAGTCCAACAAGTGGGGCTGCCTGGTCGTCCGGGACGAAAGCTCCGAGACGTCCCGGGACCATGTGTTTGCGGGCGGCGATGCCGTTACCGGTGCCGCGACCGTGATCCTGGCAGCGGGAGCCGGCAAAGACGCCGCCAAGGAGATTCACGCAGACCTCAGCGGCTAACAGGAGTTCGTGGAAAAACCTGACGAAAGTTGAAACGTTTGGGCGCTTCTACGCATCTAAAGATCGTGTAATCTGTGATCTCTCGCTGGTGCGGAGCCCTGAATGTCCCCTGTAGCTGAACTTAGACGACGTGGTGTTCTCCGCGTTGCCGCCGCGTATCTCGTGGTCGGCTGGCTGCTGACCGAGGTTCTGACCACAATTCTGCCGACCCTGGGTGCGCCGGAGTGGGCCTCCAGGGCTGTCATCCTGATTTTCGCGTTCGGCTTCATTCCTGCGGTGGTGCTGTCCTGGTTCTTTGAGATCACGCCCGAAGGCATCAAGCGGGAGGAAGACGTGGACCCGGAGCGCCCGGGTGCTCGGCGGGTAGCCCGCAAGGTGGACCAGGTGACTATCGGCACCGCGATAGCGCTGATCATCGTTATCGGCCTGTTCAGCGCTCGCTATACCGCCGACGATGAGTCAACGGTCGAGGTCGCAATCAGTGAAACATCCGTCGCAGTCCTGCCGTTTGTCAACATGTCCGGGGACAAGGACAACGAGTATTTTTCTGATGGACTAACGGAAACACTCCTGCACATGCTCGCCCAGATTCCGGACCTGAAAGTTGCGGCCCGGACCTCGAGTTTCGCGTTCAAGGGCCAGAACCTGGATGTCAAAGTGATCGCCGAAGCGCTCGACGTCGCACACGTTTTGGAAGGTAGCGTGCAGCGCGCGGGGGACAAAGTACGCATCACCGCGCAGTTGATCCGGGCGAGCGACGGTTTCCATGTCTGGTCGCAGACCTTTGACCGTACGCTCGACGACATATTTGCGATCCAGGACGAGATCGCAAGCCACGTGGGCGCTGCCTTGTCTGCATCATTGCTGGGGACCGACGGCGAAACACAGCTCGCGGGCGTAACGACGACGGACCCCGACGCCTACGACCTTTACCTGCTGGCTCGCAAGGAACGCGCCACGTATTCGTATGGTGGCTTGCAGGCGGCCGAAGATCTATTGAAAGGCGCGTTGTTGATCGACCCCGATTTTACTGACGCGAAAACCGAGCTTGCAAGCAGTTACGTGCACCAGTACGAAACCGGGCTCATGGACCGACGCACGGCCGTGGCCGAGATCATCGCCATCACGGACCAGGTCCTGATCGAACGGCCCGACGACCCGGTCGCCAAAGCAACGTCCATCTATGCGAAGGCCCTGGCGCTGGCCTCACAGGGCGATGAAGCTGCAATGTCCGACCTCGCAAACGAACTCGAGGCTATTGTCGCGAGTTCACCCACGTCCCTCGAACCTCGCCTGTTACTGGTACGTGCGTACAAAGCGCTACAGCGCTCCGAAGAATGCATACCAATTCTCCGGGAGTCCCTGGCGCTCGACCCGTTCAACCCGACCTTGCACTACGAGCTGGGAACGGCGCTGATGGAGAATGAGCGCTGGGACGAGGCGCGGGCAGCACTCGAGAAATCACTGGAAATCGAGCCCGCGCAACCCAATGCCCACTCTTACCTGGGCATCCTCAGCCTGCGCGACGGCGACGGTGTTGGCATGGCCAAGGCCTTGACGAATGCGATCGCTGTGGACCCGAAGGACCACGAGTTGCCGGGCATGCTCGCCGCGTTCCTCTATGAACTCGGCCTCGTCGAAATCGCTGACGCCTTCCGGGAGCGCGTCCTGGCCCTGGCGCCCACCAGTTCAGTCGCGTATCGGCTCGACATGCTGCGTGCCATCAGCGTGGGCGACACGGAGGGCAGCGTCGTCGCGGCTCGCAGGACGATCGAGGACGATGTCGAGGACCGGCGCTTCGCGTTCGGCGGCGCTGTTCAACACCTCATCCGGACGGCCGCACAAAACGAACGCATCGAGGAAGAGCTTGCGTGGGTCAACGAGCAGGAGCCGGGAATATTCGACGTTGATGCAGCGCGCGTCCCGCAACGCTACCGCAACGTCCAGGGTGTCGCATTCGACGCGTGGATACGAACCCTGCCGATCGAAGAAGTTCGCAGAAGACTCGACGTACTGATTGCTCACGCAGAGTCGCTTGGCGTCGACCCCACAGAGAACCCGAACGCGCACGTGAGCATTCTCGCGATACGCGGGCAAACGGACGAGGCGATCGAAGTCGCACTCGAGGAAGTATTCTCCGAGTCGGTCGCGTTGCACATGAATTGGCGAGCAGCCTGGATGCAGCCGCAATTCGCGGACGTCGTCGCGGACCCGCGAATCCAGGAAGCAATACTGCGCTGGGAAGAGGAAGAGGAAGCGCTGCGAGGCAGCGTACAATCCTGGTTCTCGGACATGCACGCCGCTAACTAGTCGCCGGTCGGCGATACCTTTTTGACCGCTTCTGCCAGTGCCCCATCCACGGGCTTCAGGCTGTAGCCGATGCGCATGCTCGGCTTCTCGATCTCGATCAGCCGTGTGAGATCGATGGGCGTAGCGACGAGTACAAGGTCGCAGTCGACCGCGTTGACCGTCTTCTCGAGGTCCTCGATCTGCTGATCGCCGTAGCCCATCGCTGGTAACAAGTCACCGATATCCGGATATTGCTTGAACGTCTCGGCAATTTCGCCGATCGCCCATGGGCGCGGATCGATAAACTCGGACGCGCCATGCTCAGTTGCCGCAAGAATGCCCGCACCGAACGGCATGCCGCCGTGCGTCGTCGTCGGTCCGTCCTCGATGACGAGAACACGCTTGTTGGCGATGGCGTCGGGATCCGGGACATCCAGCGGTGATTCTCGGAAGATAATCTCGGCGCCTGGATTCACGCGCTCTGCATTCTCCACGACCAGCTTGATGTTGGCCTCGTCGGCGTATCCTACTTTGCCAACAAGAATCAGATCCGCACGCTGGAAATTCACGGTACCCGGGAAATACTGCAGCTCATGGCCGGGTCGATGCGGATCGGCAACACAGATCCACAAATCGGGCTTGTAGAACGGCGTGTCGTTGTTGCCGCCATCCCACACGATGACATCAGCCTCTTTCTCGGCTTCCTCGAGAATGGCTCCATAATCCACGCCGGCATACACAACGATGCCGTTCGCGATGTGCGGCTCGTACTCTTCACGTTCCTCGATTGTGCAGTCGTGACGCGCGAGGTCATCGTAGGTCGCGAATCGCTGCACGGCCTGTTTGGCGAGATCGCCGTATGGCATCGGATGCCGAATCGCGACGGTCTTCAGGCCCAGTTCCCGCAGGATGTCGATGATGCGCCGCGACACCTGGCTTTTGCCGCATCCGGTGCGGATGGCCGTGATCGCGATGACCGGTCTCTTCGCTGGCAGCATTGAGCCCTCGACGTCGAAGGTCGTGAATGCCACGCCTTTCGCTATTACCCGCTCGTGGCGATCGGCGAGATAGCCAATGCTGACATCCGAATAGGCGAAGATCACCTCATCGATATTTTCTTCGTCGAGAAGCCTGTCGAGTTCTTCCTCGGGGACGATTGGGATGCCATCCGGATACAGGGACCCTGCCAGCTCGGCGGGATAAGAACGGTCCTCAATATGTGGAATCTGCGTCGCGGTAAAAGCGACCACCTCAAAAGCCTTGTTGTCACGATAGAGGCAATTGAAGACGTGAAAATCACGACCGGCTGCCCCCATGATGACGATTCGCCTGCTCATTGCGGGTCTCCGTTTTTGCTTGATACTGGATGCTACAGATGGCCTCGCGCGAGGATCATACGGTCTTCTACGTAGCGCAATTCACTAGGTGAATTCCGACATAGGAAACCCCCCAAAAAGGCGTAGCGTCACACTTGAAAATGCCTGTCGGAGGCCGTCATGTCTGTTGCCAAAATGAAAGAACAACCCCTTATTAATCAATCATCTCCAGCGCTTCACCGCGGAGTGAAGATCCTCCACGACCCGATTCGGAACAAAGGCACGGCCTTCACGGAAGATGAGCGTGAAGAACTTTGTTTGCGGGGCCTGTTGCCGCCTCGTGTACACACGATGGCGGCGCAGGAATTACGCGTCCTCGGGAACATCCGCGCCAAGCCCACAGATCTCGAACGCTACCTGTACCTGATCGCATTGCAGGACCGCAATGAGAACCTCTTCTACAGGGTCGTAATGAACCACGTCGAGGAGATGATGCCGATCATCTACACGCCGACCGTGGGCCAGGCGTGCCAGGAATTCCAACACATCTACAGGAAGCCGAGAGGCTTCTACGTGTCGCTGCACGACAAAGGGCGCGTCAAGGAGATCCTCCGGAACTGGCCGCACGAGAACGCACGCATCATCGTCGTCACGGACGGCGAGCGCATTCTCGGCCTCGGCGATCTGGGCGCCGATGGCATGGGCATCCCGATTGGCAAGTTGTCCCTGTACACCGCGTGCGCCGGCATACCCCCGACCGAGTGTCTGCCGATCATGCTCGACGTCGGCACCAATAATGAGCGGTTGCTGAATGATCCGCTGTACAACGGGATTGAGCGAAAACGCGCTCGCGGCGAGGAATACGACGAACTCGTCGACGAATTCATGGAGGCGGTCAAGGAAGTATTCCCGGGCGTCCTCGTCCAGATTGAGGATTTCGGCAACACCAATGCATTCCGCTTACTCGCCAAGTACCGGGACAACACCTGCCTGTTCGACGACGATATCCAGGGCACGGGCGCCGTTGCCGTTGCTGGCGTCATTGCTTCCATGCAGATCACGGGCGGCAACCTGGCCGACCAGAAGATCCTGTTCCTCGGGGCAGGCGAAGCCGGCATCGGCATTGCCGACGTTTTCGTTGCCGCACTGAAGGAACAGGGTATCTCCGAAGAAGACGCCCGCAAGAAATGCTGGTTCGTCGACAGTCGCGGACTGCTCTGTGCCGGCAGGGATCACATTGCCTCGCACAAGGAACCGTACGCGCACGAGCACGAGTACATCGACAACCTGCTCGACGTCGTCAAGGAACTCAAACCGACGGCATTGCTCGGATTGTCCGGCCAGCCGCAGACGTTCACCAGGGAAGTCGTCGAAGCGATGGCCGAGATCAACGAACGGCCCATCATTTTCGCACTGTCGAACCCGACATCGATGGCCGAATGCACGGCCGAGCAGGCGTACACGTGGTCCGAAGGCCGCGCGGTCTTTGCGAGCGGCAGCCCGTTCGATCCTGTGAAACTCGGCGACCGGACCTTCGTTCCGGGCCAGGGTAACAACGCGTACATCTTCCCGGGCGTCGGTCTCGGAGTCATTGTCAGTCGTTCACGCGTAGTGACCGACGAGATGTTCCTCGCAGCTGCCCATTCGCTGGCCAACATGGTGACGATCTCGGATCTCGAGCGTGGCCGGGTCTATCCACCGCTATCCGATATCCGCCAGGTGTCGACCCACATTGCGGCCGATGTGGCGACGATGGCCTACGACAACGGGTTCACGGACAAACCGAAACCCGATGACGTTTTGGCCGAAATTCAGGCTTACATGTACAAGCCGATCTATCCGCACTACGTGTAATATCGGAGCGTGACTGACGACACGCTCGCGAATGCGCTAAACCGGCATTGCCACTGCATCAACGTCGATCAGGACCTGTTGCGGGAATCACTCGAAGCCCGCCTTGGCAAGGCGGGCGCCTGGTCGCACCTGCAGGAAAGCCACCCCCACCTGCTGGCCGATTCCCCTGTCTTTATCTCGCACGGCCAGGTCCGGCAGATGAAGGAACTGATCGAAGCAATCGAGTCCGTCGTGTCGCTCGAGACTTTCCAGGATCATGTGCTCGGCTGGGCGCCGTCCATTGCCCGGCACAAAGCGGGTGCGCATGGTGTCTTCTTCGGCTACGACTTTCACCTGACCAACGATGGGCCGCAGCTTATCGAGATCAACACGAATGCCGGCGGCGCTCTGCTCCTGCTGCAGGTCGCCAGTGCGCAGCAGGCCTGCTGCAGCGAGGTCGAGAAATTCGTCACTGGCCGCATCGATACGACGGATCTCGAACACACATTCGTCGAGATGTTCCGCGACGAACTCCGGGGCCAGCTTCCGGGCCGGGAGCTGCTGCGTGTTGCGGTCGTCGATGAGAGTCCGGCAGAACAATACCTGAGCCCGGAATTCACGTTGTTCGCACGCATGTTCGAGCACCACGGCATTGACGCCGTTGTCACCGGACCGGAAGCATTCACGCTAATCGACCGGCAGTTGCTCATGGATGGACAGCCCGTTGATCTCGTTTATAACCGCCTGACCGACTTTTATCTTCAGTCACCAGCGTGCGCCGTCCTCAACCGTGCCTGCCAGGATGCGGCGGTGGTGATCACGCCAGACCCTCACACGCACGCCGTGTATGCCAACAAGAAGAACCTGACGGTGCTGTGCGATCCGGAGCGGCTGCGAGAGCTCGGTGCCGATGCAGCAACGATCGCGACGCTTCAGCAAAGCCTACCGAAGACCGAACTCGTCACAGCAGAGAATGCTGACGCGTTATGGGCGGAGCGCAAGCGACTGTTCTTCAAACCTGCCTGGGGCTTCGGTAGTCGTGGCACGTACAAGGGCGCGAAACTGACGCGCAAGACCTGGGATTCCATCGTCGGCGCCGACTACATCGCGCAGGCGCTCGTGCCGCCCAGTGAGCGACTGATCGTCCACGACGGCGACGAAAAAGCGCTCAAACTCGACGTTCGGTGCTATACCTACAAGGGCGAGATCCAGTTGCTCGGAGCGCGCATGTACCGTGGCCAGACGACCAATTTTCGAACGGATGGTGGTGGCCTTGCGGCTGTGTTTACGGCGCCTGGCGGCTGACTCAATCAGCCTGGTGACGTCAGGCTCGGCACCCCGTCACCCAGGACCTCGGCGATCGCGGCCATCACTTCGGGTGCGAATTTCTTCACGTAATTGAGCGCTTTCATATTCTCATGAACCTGCTCAACACGGCTCGCACCGGTCAGCACAGAGCTCACCGACGGGTTTTGCAAACACCAGGCCAGTGAGAACTGCGCGAGCGTAGCCCCCATATCTTTGGCTATTGGTTCGAGCCCCGCGATAACGCCCTGGCGCTTTTCGTCGAGAAGCCCGTCCTGCAGCCACTCGTATCCTTCCAGTGCGCCACGACTGTCCTCAGGGATTCCGTCCTTGTATTTGCCGGTCAGGATACCGGAGGCCAGCGGACTCCACGTGGTTGCACCATAGCCGTGCTGCTTGTACACGTCGTCGTACTCTGCGGCGAAACGATGCTGCTCGAACAGGTTGTAAACCGGTTGTTCGACAATCGGCTTGTGCAGATGATGACGCTCAGCAATGTCGAGAGCCTCGAGGATTTGTGCGGCCTCCCATTCGGACGTACCCCAGTACAATGCCTGGCCTTTCTCGATGATGTTGTGCATCGCCCGGACGGTTTCCTCGATGGGTGTCGACTCGTCCGCCCGATGGCAATACAAGAGGTCGACGTAATCCATGTTGAGACGCTCAAGGGAACCGGCGATACCCTCGACCAGGTACTTGCGATTCAGCGTGTTCTTCTCATTCGGGTTATCGTGCAGACCCCAGTAGAGTTTCGTCGAGACCAGGTAGCTGCCCCGTCTCCATCCGAGCTTCTTGAGCGCGGCGCCCATAACCTCCTCGGACTTCCCAAAGGCATACACCTCGGCGTTGTCGAAGAAGTTGACGCCCGCATCGTAAGCGGCGGACATCATCTCGACCGCATCGTCGAGCCCACTCTGCGTGTGGAACGTGACCCAGGAGCCGAGCGACAGCTCGCTGACCTGGATGCCTGCTTTGCCAAGGTGGCGATAGTTCATAGTGGGTTTACTCAGGGTAGTAAGGCGTAGCCTTCGGACTGTAACACCGTCAGCATGGTCATCGCAGACAACGCAACCTGTGCGGGACCGGCGAGTTCGCTCTTGTCGATGCCGCCGAATGTCATCGACTGACCACACACGAAGATCCTGACTCCGGCATCGTGCAGCCTGGTGAGTAACTCGAGATTCGGGTTGCTGGCCTGGTAACGAGATTCGTAAGCGGGGTCGCTCAGTAGATTCTTGACAGCTGCACCGTGGACGACGATGGCGAGATCCATGTTCTCAGCCGGTACGCCATTCCGCGCGTGCATGTTGAGAAAGCGTGCGACACTCACCAGGTAGGGATTAAGCGTCGTCGTGTCGTCGGGATACCTCGCCAGGTCGAAAACAGCTCTGTAGGTGAAACCTCTTGGCAATGCGACATCGCGATCGTTTATCGGGTAGGTCGGACCATAGCCCTCAATGATCGGGCCAAAAGAAGGCTCGTCAGCAAGACTAATGGCAAAACAGGCCAGTCCGATGAGGACCAGCAGGAAACGAGTGCCCATCGGCAATCTCCAGGCGAGTTACGGTGCCCGCAGCTTGCCCGATGGTCTAGCTCGTTTCCAGCTTGTCCTGCGCGATCTCGCCGTTCGGCGATAAGACATAATGATCCAGGTCGAAGCCGATATAGAAACTCCCTGTCTCATCGGGGTTCTCGGAGACCTTGATCTCGTCAGGGCGCACGATACGGCGTACGTGCTTGCTCAGCAATGTAGCGATGCTGGGTTTCTCTGCTGCATATACGATGTCCATGGCGAACTCCTTGTGTTGCATTCCCTTGATACTCGCAGCCAGAGTACGGCCGGCCGGCTTAACAGACCGTGAAAAATACGTGAATCGACGCTGAACGCCTTCTGGCAGCGGAAAATCCGCCAATACCGGATATTACTTACGTTTGTGACCGTCAACTCAGTTGAGGTCCCTGCCCGATCGTCCTAGTATGGAGCTGCAGTTGAGAGGAGAAACGCCAATGCGACAACAACTCATAGAAGCGCTGCTGTATCCCCGCAAGATCGTTGAAGAGCTCATCAAGGAAGGTAACTACGCCAAGAAGAACATGTTCGAGGCCACGGGTGAGCGATGTAATCATTGTGACGGATCTGGTAATTGCGGTTGGGACCAATGCGTGGAAGATTTTACGCAACTCGGTCTGAAGACTGACGAAGCCCTCAGCGTTTCCTTGCGTGAAGGAATCCGGTTCATCGAGTCGACGCACAATCACTTGCGGCACGATGAAACAACTTGCACCTGCGAGACCTGCAGCTGGATCAGAAACGCGGAACAACTGATGGAGGAATGCGAGCACCATCTTCCGCATGTTGATCCGCCGGGCGTAGTGCATCCGGAATAAATAACAAACGACAAGGGCCTCGTATGTACGAGGCCCTTTTTGGATGTTGAACAGAATGAGCACGAACTGCAGCCTGGGTGCTGCGGCAGCACTGGTGTTCGCCTTGTCATTGGCGAACGCCGAAGAGCCGATCGGCTACGCGGGCCTGGCACCGCTTTTCGCCGACGACACCCCATTGGCTGTGACAATCGAGGCTCCGATCGAAGCCCTGATGGATGTGCGACCCGACAAGGCCTACCTGAAAGGTCGATTCATCCACACCGATCCTGACGGCACTGACAGGATAATAGGGCTGAAACTGCGCACGCGCGGCAATTACCGGCGCGATCCCGAGCACTGCGACTTCGCACCGATTCTCCTGAACCTCAAGAAGGGTGACGTGACCGACACGTTGTTCGCGGGCCAGGACAAGTTGAAACTCGTCACACATTGCCAGACCGACGTCACCGGCTACGAACAGCACCTGATCCGTGAATACATCGCGTATCGACTGTTCCAGGAATTGACGAGCGTCAGTTATGGTACTCGTCTCCTTCATATTAGATATGTGGATCCCGCCGGCAAGTCGCTTACTCGCTACGGGTTTGTCATTGAAGATGACAAGGCCGTTGCCAAACGCAATGGGATGAAGATAGTCAAGACAAGGTACATGCGTGAGTCCGACATCGACCCAGGACAGCAGAATCTTGTTAACGTCTTCCAGTACATGATTGGCAACACCGAGTACTCGCTGGTCAATCCGGAACCGAAAAAAGACTGCTGCCACAACGCTGACATTCTGTCGGTGGACAAGGAACCACCCTTTATGCCGCTGCCGTTCGACTTTGACTTTTCCGGCCTGGTCAATGCGCCCTACGCGCAACCGAACCCGCGCTACCCGATTCCCAGTGTCAGGATCCGGTTCTATCGTGGGCTATGCGACGCCAATGAGATTCTCCCCGACACGCTCCGGTTATTCATGGACAAGAAGGAAGTTTTCTACGGCATCATCGAGGATTTGGAGCCGGCATCCAGGAAGACGCGAAATCATGTGCGCTCCTTTCTCGATGACTTCTACGACGAGATTTCGGATCCGGAACACGTCCGGGAAAACCTCATCGATCAATGCTACGAGCCCGTTGAGGCACAACCCTGAGGCCTAGTCGCCAATCAGCAGTGGACAGGCTCCGCGCGGGATCGTTAACATACGCCTCATTAGCAGGCATATCCACAAGGGAGATGCCAGTTTGGGCATATGGAGAATTATAATGAAGACTCTGGTTATCTTGGCCGGCCTGCTCGCGTGTGGCCTGGCTAGCGCGCAGTACGAACAGCAATCGCAGTACGGCGGTATAAATTACAACTACCTCGAGCTGCGTTACCTCGACGTAGATGCCAATGGAGGCAGCGGGTTTCAGCTAGGCGGTTCGATAGACGTCAGTGATAACTTCCTGCTGCTGGGAAGCATCACGTCTCTCGGATTCGACAACAATGTTGATGCCAATCTCTACCAGCTCGGTGGTGGTTATATCTGGCACTACAACAACGATTTCGATTTCCTCGCTACGGCGCAATACGTCAACGTCGATGTTGACGGCTCCGATGACGACAATGGCGTGAAAATCTCGGGCGGCACCCGCGGCCTGATTGTTCCGCAGTTCGAGGTTCGCGGATTCGTCCATTACACGACGGCCGGCGACGGCGACACGTGGCTCGAGATCGCAGGCGACTATCGCTTCAACAGAAAGTTCGCAGCCGGAGTGAGTATTGAATTCGGTGGCGACACCGATATCTTCTCGATCGGCGGGCGCTATTACTTCAGGTAGGAGGCAACCGCAGTCGCCGCCGTTTGGCGGCGACCGGGTTTTCAGCTATCAATTAAAATGGTAGGCGAGGCCCAATGACCACATCGAAAGATCATCGACATCATCGACGTCGTAGACTTCATACTCACCACGGATTTCGACCGCACTGAGGTTCATGCGGAGACCCAGCCCGTATCCGATATCGGACCCATCGGTGCTACCGACGGAGATACCATCAACGGCGCCTTCAACATCCCAGTAAAGATATCCAACCTTGCCGAAGATGCCGACAGGGCCAATATCAAAGCCGACTACGCCGAATATATTCCATCCGGTTGGATCCAGCTCGACCGAAACGTCCTCAATCACACCGGCCGGCTTGCCCATATTCACATAACCGGCTTCAACACCGAGGTCAAATACCGGCGTGATCCCGAAGTTATAGCCACCAAAAATCTTCCAGGCGAAATCGTCCTCATCAAAGTCCGGCGCATCCGGAATTTGGTCGTCGATGTTCACTGTGACAGCCGCGGAGCCGACGCTGCCGCCGAGGTACCAGCCGCTTTCACCAGCCTGTGCAAAACCGAGTGGTGCAGCGATCAACACACCGCTCAGCCAAATTTTCCATCCTAATTTCGTGTTCATTTTCTTGCCCTTTTTTGACGAAGTTGTAGCGTACGGCCAAGCACCGTACTTGCCCAAGTTTACGCCTACGATTCAAGGCTTTGAA
>CAZKZE010000015.1:0-41930 GCA_964557165.1 uncultured Woeseiaceae bacterium | reverse complement strand
TGGGCAAGGCGGCGCGCCGGGCTGCGACCGATCTTGCCACCACGACAGGTGAGCAGCGGAATGCCGCTTTGGCCGCCGCGGCCGTCGCACTACGCACGCAGGCGACGTCGATTGTCGAAGCCAACGAGCGCGACATGAGCGCTGCTCGGGAGAAAGGCCTGAGCGGCGCCTTGCTCGATCGCCTGATGCTCGATGCTGATCGGGTAGAGGCCATGGCGGCCGGTCTTGAAACAATTATCAGCCTGCACGACCCGGTCGGCCGCATCCTCGAAGAATGGGAACGTCCGAATGGCCTGCGTATCCAGCGTGTTGCAGTTCCGCTCGGTGTCATCGGCATTATTTACGAAAGCCGACCCAACGTGACCGCGGACGCAGCCGCACTGTGCATCAAGTCCGGCAATGCCGTCATTTTGCGCGGTGGTTCGGAGAGCTTTCATTCAAGCCACGCGATCTACGACTGCCTGCGCAGCGGACTGGAGTCGGCGGGCCTGGCGGGAGAGGCCGTACAGATGGTTCCGACCACGGACAGGGCGGCTGTAGGGTTCCTGTTGTCGTCAATGGCCGAGTGGGTCGATGTTGTTGTGCCACGAGGCGGCAAGAGCCTGATCAAGCGTGTGCAGGACGAGGCGCGGGTACCGGTGATCGGACACCTGGAGGGTATCTGTCACGTCTACCTGCATGCGGCGGCGGACCAGGATATGGCACGAGACGTGGTTCTCAACGCAAAGATGCGACGGACCGGGATTTGCGGCGCCGCGGAGACGGTACTGGTGGACAAAGCTGCCGCGAGCACATTGTTGCCGGTTGTATGTGCCGCGTTGCACGAGGCGGGTTGTGAGGTCCGCGGCGACGATGTTGTCAGGGCGATCGATCCCCAAGCGAGCGAAGCGACCGAGGACGACTGGTCAACCGAATATCTTGATGCGGTCATTTCCGTGCGTGTCGTGGATGATATGGACATGGCAGTCGAGCACATTCGCCGCTACGGTTCAGGGCACACCGAGAGCATAGTCACGGGCGACAAGGCCGCGGCCGAGGCCTTCTTCCGGGCGGTGGATAGCTCAATCGTCCTGCACAACGCCTCGACACAGTTCGCCGATGGCGGTGAATTCGGCATGGGTGCTGAGATCGGTATTGCGACCGGACGCATTCACGCACGCGGACCTGTCGGTGCCGATCAGCTGACGAGTTACAAGTATGTCGTGCGCGGCGATGGCCAGGTGCGGCCGTCGTGAATGGCGACCTCGAACGGTTTGACCTGGCGGTCATTGGCGCCGGGATCAACGGGGCCGGAATTGCCCGGGATGCGGCACTGCGCGGCCTCAAGGTCATTGTGTTCGACAAGAACGATATGTGCAGCGGCTGCTCGGCCATTTCGAGTCGCCTCGTGCACGGCGGGCTGCGCTATCTCGAATACGGCGAGATCCCGCTGGTCTACGAGTCGTTGCGCGAACGTCGATGCCTGCGCCTGACGGCGCCGCACCTGGTTGAAGAGCTACGCATCTGCATTCCCATCTATGCCGGCGCGCGCCGCGGCCCGCTGCTGATTCGCATGGGCATGCTGGCCTACGACCTGCTCTCGATTCGCAAAACGGTTCCTAATCACCAAATGCTCGGTAGCACCCAACTCCAGGAGGAGGAGCCGGGACTTCAGGCCGAAGGTCTGCGCGCCGCCGCTCGCTACTACGACGCTCAGGTTGCGTTCGCAGAACGGCTGGTGCTCGAAAACCTGCTCGCGGCTCGATCCGCCGGGGCCGAAATAAGGACACACTGTGAAGTCACCGGAATCCAGGTCCGGGAAGGTGCTGTTGAGTCCATCACCAGCGTCGACCACGTGGGCAAGTCCAGCACGGTGCGGGTCAAGGCGATCGTCAATGCGGCAGGCCCGTGGGTAGACCGTGTACTCGATGTGGCGCCTGCGCCGTCGAAACGCCTGATTGGTGGTACGAAAGGCAGTCACATTATCGTCGGCAAGTTTGACGGCGCGCCGCATGATGCGTTTTACGTCGAGGCGGCGGCAGATGGCCGACCGTTTTTCATTATTCCGTGGAACGACCAATACCTGATTGGCACGACCGACATCCGCTATGCTGAGGACCTCGATCACATTCGGGCGAGCGGCGCAGAGGTGGACTACCTGCTCGCTGAAACCAATCGGGTGTTTCCGAGTGCTGCATTGACGCGCGCAGATATCCACTATGCCTACGCCGGGGTACGGCCGTTGCCGCACAAGGAAGAAGGACCCGAATCGGCGATCACGCGGCGGCATATCATCAAGGCCAACAAGGAAATCGCGAGCGGCTTGTTGTCGATCATCGGCGGAAAACTCACGACCTATCGCAGCCTGGCGGAGCAGGCTGTCGACAAACTGGCCAAGTTGCAGCAACTGAAACTGCCTCCTTGTCGCACGCGTGACACGGATCTTCCGGGTGCCTGGGGAATCGACCGCGCACGTGAAGCACTGCGGACACTTGACTCGCTGAGCGAGGCTGGCGTCAAGCGATTGCTGGGGATTTACGGCGGACGCGCGGCGGCAGTCGCCGAACTGAGTGCCGGCGAGCTCTCCCATGCCCTGGACGAAGACGGCCGGGTGCTCGCCGCCGAGGTCGTATTCGCAATTCGTGAAGAGTTCGCGCTGACGCTTGAAGATATTGTATTCAGACGGATGATGATTGGCTTCGACGCCGACCAGGGAACGTCCCTGTACGATGAAATCTCTGCAATCGCCGCTGCGGAAGTCGGCTGGAATCCGGAGCAGGCGGCGCAGCAGCTCGACAATTTGATCGAGTACGCCAATTCACTACAAGTGAGGTAGATCGATGACTTACATCAAGCGCTGGCGACACTGGTCGCCAGTGGGCGCGGTCCTGTTTGTGCTTGCAACGCATACTTGTTTTGCCGACGAGCCAGCCGCCGATCCCGATCTACAGGACTCGCGACCCAGGGTAGGTCTGGTCCTGGGTGGCGGCGGTGCGCGTGGCGCGGCGCATATTGGCGTCCTCAAGGAACTCGAGCGTCGGCGCATTCCTGTTGATGCGATCGTCGGAACCAGTATGGGCGCGGTTGTTGGGGGGCTGTATGCGACCGGAATTAGCGCCGCAGAACTCGAGAACCTGGTTGGCTCGGTGGACTGGGCAGATGCACTGTCAGACGAGCCCGATCGAGAGGACCTGAGTTTTCGTCGGAAACAGGACGACGCGCAGGTTCCGATCGACCTGGAACTCGGTCTACGTGGCACCGAACTCCTTTTGCCCAAAGGTGTGATCCAGGGACAGAAGCTGAACATGCTGCTACGCGAACTCACGATGCCCGTAGCGAACGTCAATAACTTCGACCGCTTGCCAATACCATTCCGCGCGATCGCAACCGATATCGAGCGCGGCGAAATCTGGGTGATGGACGAGGGTGACCTCGCGCTGTCGATTCGCGCAAGTATGTCGGTACCGGGTGTCTTCGCACCGGTGAGAATCGGCGATCGCCTGCTGGTCGATGGTGGACTCGTCGGCAACCTGGCTGTCGACGTGATGCAAGAGATGGGCGTCGATATCATCATCGCTGTCGACGTTGAGTTTCCATTGTACGCGCCGGAAGAACTCGGCTCGGCGGTAACAATTTCGGAACAGATGCTGACGATCCTGATTCGCAAGGAAACTCTGCGACAGATCGATCGACTTGGCGATGACGATGTGCTGATCCGTCCGGCACTCGGAGTGTTCGCGTCGACAGATTTTGGGGAGATTCTCGATACGATCGAGCCTGGTGAGGCAGCGGTGCGAGAGCATGCGGATCGCCTGGGGGCTGTCGCACTTGAGGAAACAGCATGGGGTGCATACCTTGCGAATCGCGAGCGGCCAGCGCTCCCGGATTCCAGCCTGGCTTTCGTCCGCGTCGTGCACGACGGCGCTCTTGCACCCGAGGTGCTCGAGTCGAGACTGAGCGTCAAGGCAGGTGACCCGATTGATCATGCCGTCCTCGCGCAAAACGCGGATCGGCTGTATGGGCTTCAGTACTACGAGCAAGTCACCTATCGCCTGGTCGAGGAAGACGGCGGTACAGGCGTGGAGTACCAGGCACGCGCGAAGAGCTGGGGGCCAAATTTCCTGCAGTTTGGTATTTCGCTGGAAGACGACTTCGCCGGGTCGACAGGATTCAATCTGGCCGCGCGGATGACGCGTGTGGGAATCAACCGGCTGGGCGCGGAATGGCGCAGCGACTTGCGGCTCGGCACGGACCCCCGGCTATTCTCAGAGTTCTACCAACCCTTGAGTTTCAACTCGCGCCTGTTCATAGTGCCGCATATCGAGCTGGAAAGGTCGAATATCAACGCGTTCTCCATGGACGAGGCAGTTGCGCGGTTGCGATTATCCCAGGCAGAGGCAGGACTGGCAGTTGGCAGCGAGCTCGGTCGCATTGGTGAGTTTCGGATTGGGGCGTTTCGCGGTAAAGGCGAGACTCGCGTAAGCGTAGGCGATCCGGCGCTGCCCAACGTCGAGTTCGATACAGGCGGTGCGTTCGCGCGCTTGCGCTTCGATACGCTGGACGAAGCGCGGTTTCCCCGACACGGCCTGCGCAGCGACGTGACCTGGACATTGTCGCGCCCGGGTTTCGGTGCGGATTCCAAATTCGACACAATCGAAGCCGAGGTGGCTCAGACCTGGAGTCGAGGCAGGAATAGCCTGCAGCTCGGTCTAAGCTATGCGACGACGCTCGAATCGGACAGCGCTGTCCAGGACTATTTTCCGCTCGGCGGCTTCCTGCGACTGTCGGGGCTTGAGCGAGGCGAAATCCGCGGACCACATGCGGCGCTGGCAAGGCTTGTCTATTACCGACAAATCGGCGAAACGAAAGGGATACTCGACACCCCGGTCTATCTCGGTGTGTCGGCCGAAGCCGGCAACGTGTGGCAACAACGTTCAGACATGAGCATTGACTCGACGCTGCTTAATGGAAGCATCTTCGCCGGGCTGGACACGGTTATTGGCCCGGTCTACCTTGCCGCCGGTTTCGGGGAGCAGGGTAATTCCAATGTCTACCTGTTCGTTGGAGCGTTGCCGCGCTGATCAACGCGAGACTTTCTCGAGAACCTGGGTTGGGTTGTCCGTCTTGCGGTAGTAGCCGTGACGGGTAGCCATCTGTTCAAACGCGGCATCGCGCTCGGCCTCACTCGCGTACCAATGAAGGCGGTCCCAGTCATTTCCGAGAACTTTGCGCAGCGTATCCGTCTCGGGAAGCGTTACGCGGATGCCGAAGTTACGCTCGCGGCCGGCCAGCTCGGGTTCGACGAGGTTGTGCTGATGGCAGTAATCCACAAAAGAGTCCCTGAATTCTTGTGTCGTTGATTTGGGCAGCGCGAGTATACCGTAGTGCCACCGCTTGCATCACTGTTGTGCGCCACGGTCGCCTGCGCCTTCGCGATCAGCCCAGCCGAGGATGCGGCGCGTAACGAACAGGTAGATCGGCTTCACAGTTGCCATCCATAAACGAGAAAACGGTGAGGGTTTGGCAAGAATGTTCCGTTCCCGTTGCGTCAGCCGATCCGCACAGTACGTGCGTTTGTGCTTCAACAAATGTCGAATGTCCTCGTACGCCGCGATTCGGAACAGGCGTCCCCGCCTGGTGCGGTGCGCGGCAAGCTGGAAGTCGATTATCGCCGGACTGCCGTCATTCAGAACGAGCAGATTGGGTTCCTTCGCCAGGTCGTTGTGTACGACCCCGGCACTATGTAGTTGGCGCAGCAGGCGGGCGGCCGCGTTGAACCACGCCAGGTCACTTGGCCTGGCCTCTTGCATTGGCTCGCCTGCCAAATAGCTGCGAATAAGAAAATCTCTTTCTATATCCACAAGTTGGGGCACCCCGTGGGTGCCTTCGAGGGCTGCCAGCGCGGTGGCTTCGCGCCGCAGCAGGTGCCTCGACAGCGGGCGTATCCACCAGCGAGCCTTGCCTGCATCCCGCACAATCACCGGCGAATTGCCGCCCGAGCGAATCGTGACTTCGCCGAACAGGTCCTTTTTTAGGCGTCGTTCGCTCTGCATAGTTACCAAGAATAATGCCAAAATGGACAGCCCAGGCGACATAGTTACCGCATGAGCGACGATTCGACCAAACAGCACCCGCCTGGCGGACGCCAGGAGACGGACTCCACCGGCGAGTTTTTCAGCGTCGGCGCGCCGCTGCACGCCGTGCGCGCGGGCTACGTGCGCCGCAAGGCGGACGATCAGTTGTACGACACGGTGGTCAGCGGTCGCTATGCTCATGTGCTGGCGCCCGATCGCAGCGGCAAATCCAGCCTGATCGCGGCAATTGCAGCGCGCCTGGAAGCAAACGGCTGCAAGGTTGCGATCCTGGACCTCGCGCAGATTGGGGAGCGCGATGGCGGTGGAGACCCGGGAAGGTGGTACTACAACGTCGCGTATCGTATCTTGCGCCAGCTGCGAATCCGCTACGACCTGCAAACCTGGTGGCATGACAAGTCGATTCTGAGCAATCGACAGCGGCTGCTCGAATTCTACTCCGAGATCGTTCTGCAACACGTTCCGGAACGGATTATCGTGTTCGTCGACGAGATCCAGTGCATAGAAGACCTGTCGTTTGCCAACCAGCTGCTCGCAAGCATTCGCGCGGCACACAATGCACGGACAACTGACCCCGATTTTTCACGACTCACCTTCGTCCTGCTCGGCGAGTGCGACCCTGTCAGCTTATTGTCGGAACCCGAGCTCTCGCCGTTCAACGTGACACAACAAATCGTGCTGGACGACTTCACACGCGATGAACTCGAGATTTTCGCGACAGAGCTGAATCTCGAACACGACGACGCGGAAACAGCGCTGGATCGCATCTACTATTGGACGAGGGGACAGCCATACCTGAGCCAGAAACTGGCTCGGCAGGTTGCGCGAGAGGGTATCGAGGGTAATGTTGAGGCACAGGTTAACCATATCGCTTTGACCCAGCTTGCGGGCCGCGCTGCTTTGCACAGCGAGCCGCACATGAGTCATATCCACCGCGTGATCGTCAATGATCACAAGCAGAAGGAGGCGCTGCTCAACCTGTATGGTCGTATCCGCAAGGGAATCGAGGTGCCCGCGGATCTCGGCTCGATGCTGCAACGCAGGTTGATGGCCGTCGGCCTCGTTGAGATCGATCACGACGGTAATTTGCGTGTTCGCAACCGGCTCTACGGGGCCGTTTTTACGACCCGCTGGGCAAACGACAATTTGCCGACCCGGCTGCGTGTTCCGGCAATGGCTGCCGGCCTGTTGGTGCTCCTTGTGCTGGTGCCATTCTGGTACACGCAATGGCTGCCTCGACCTTACATGGCTGTGCTGACCTCACCTTCAGTCGAACTCGAGGCGGCGGTTTCGGCGTATGAGAATCTGCGGTCCTTTCCTGGTCATGCAGAAACTGCGAACAGTCTCTTTCGCACCTTTGTCGAGCAGCGTGCACTGGCTGCGGCGACGATTGACGAAGTTAACCTGATTGCGGAGCTATCGACAGAACTGCCCGAGCATGAGGGACTACCCGACGCGATGCGTGCCGCATTCTGGGACAGGCAGACACTCGCGGCCCTACGAGAGGAGCGTCGAGACGATGCGCTTCTGGCAAGCCTCGAAGCACTCGTCGTGCCCACGTTACGGCGCAGACAGCGGGCAGCCAGCCTGGTGGCAGATGACTATCCACTTCTGCTGGCGAGTATCCCGAGCCAGCAAGGGCGCACGACCGTATTTGATCCCGCGAACATGTTGCTGACTTCTGCCGAAGGGGCGCAGATATCGCAATGGTCATACGCGACCCAGGAGCTGCAGCAACGTGAAAGCTGGGCCGTTACCGCGCTCGAAGTCGTGCCGCTCGTGCGTCGCGTTATCGTCGATCGCGAAGGCGAGGTTGGTCGAATTGGCCTGACATTGAATATCAGTCATGCGCGCCTGTCCGATTTGCGTATCAAGATTATCGCGCCGTCGGGTCGCGCGGTCGAAATCGAGACAGGGATGGAGCGATCATCGAGCAATGACGATATTCGCATTCCAGCAGATCAGTTACGTGGCTTGCTCGGGGAATCGCTGGCGGGTACGTGGTCAATCAGTCTGCGCGACGAGGGCCTCGGTATCGCCGGCCGACTTGTTGGCTGGAATCTCAAATTGAACTCGCAGGGTGCGGTCGAGGATTTTCAGCGCGGCCTGGACATCCCGGATCCTGTCGAACGAGAGACGGACAACGTCTGGTTCGACGACAGCGGCCGCTATGCAGTTGCACGCGCGATGCAAAGTGACAGCGCGCGGATTTGGGACCTGGCATTTGCGGAGCCGGTTCGTGCGATCGCCGTAAGCGAGAACGAGACACTGATCGGTCTCGACGCTGGCGCCCGGCATCTCATCACAGCGACTCAGGGGAGCGTAATCCTCTGGGATTCGACATCCGGTGATCGCGTGGTGACACTTGGAATCGGTGCAACCAGCAGTAGAGCCAGTTTGACTGGAGACGGAACACATTTGTTTGTCGAGCATCGCGGCGACAGCGAAACGCGGTTCGAACTTTGGTCGCTCGACGACGGCACTGTTGCAGCAGAATTGGTAGTGGCCGGCGTACCATCGCTGGTGGCCATTGATCCGTCCGGCTCGCGCGTCGCGGTCGCGGATTACGATCGTGCGGTTCGCGTCTGGGACTTCGCAAGCGGCGAACTTGTGGCGCAAATCGACCTGCGGAGACAAGCAAGCCAGATCAGTCTTGCGGCCGCTGGCGACGTGCTGGGTGTAGTGCATGGTCGATCAGGTGTGTCCATGTGGAGTGTCGCGCGCCCCCAGCGCCCACTCCTGCAGCAGTATGGTGAAGGTGACTGGCACCTCGTGTTCGCGGCGTCAGGTGCCAGTGTGCTGGCCGGACGGACCGAATCCGGGTACCAGACCTACAGGAGTCGCGACGGCGAACTGATTGGTTCGCCAATAGGTGTTCGTGCTGGTGCTGTGCAGGAGGTCTTGCTTGCCTTCAGCCAGGACGAGCAGGTGCTTTTCACCGGCAATCCGGACGGTGTTTCTCGATTCTGGCGCGCGACCGAGATACCGCCTGGCACGGAAGAATTAACAGCGCCGGGGGATCACGCGGTGTGGCAACCCTCGGCCGACCAGGTCATGCTGGCTCTGCCCGAGTCGCATAGCATTGTCATCGGCGATCCTGCCGGTCATGTGCATATCCTTCCTGTCGGCGCCGGGCCCGAGGATATTGGCGCTTTGCGTGATGATGTCAGTTTTATCGGTCACACCGCGGAGATACTCCTCATGCGCGCTGACCGCACTGGCCGATTCGTGGCCAGCGTCGCAGAAGACAATACGATTCGTATCTGGAATACCGACAATGGCCAGCCGCTGCCGTTCACGCCTGAGGTGGACGGTGACGTCGTAACCGGCCTGTCCTTTTCACCCGATGGCGGTCTGCTGGCGGTTCTGCAAAGTGCAGGCCTGACGCTGTTCGATACGACAAACGGATCGCTCGTTGCCGAACTGGAACTCGGCGAGCCGCACCTCGGACTGGCTTTTGCCGACAACCACCAGATCTACCTTGGCGGCGAAAGCGGCGCGTTGCGGCTGGTTGGTCGTGATACGGACGAGGTGTGGTCGGCGCAACAGTTGTGGCAGGGTTCCAGGCCAATTCGTCTGCTCGAGGCCTCACCGCATGGCAATTACCTGGTCATTGTTGATGACGCCGGGCTGGCGAGTCAGCTCATTCTCGAAGAAGGCCGTATTGGTGAGCAGACGCTGGCGTTTCCAGGGTCGGTGGAGGAGATATCGTTTGGCCGTACCGGTTCCCGAGCTTACCTTCGCACCTCACGCTGGACGCATCGCGTGACGGCGTCGATCAACGGATTGCACTGGGTCGACAGCGTGATCTCGCCGAAGCCACTCAATGGTGCGGAGATTGTCTTTGGGCCGGCGGGATCGGATACAGCGAACCGGGCGTATTTCCCTGCTGCGCGCAATGGCTTTGTCGAACTGGTCGAGTTGCCGTTCCCGGGATCCTCGAGGTCAGGCTTGTTTGGCAACCGAGCGGACTTGCTGGCGGAATGGCGTGCGCGGCTGGGCGTGATCGCCCCACAGGAGTTGCCGGACTAGCGAAGGTCGCCGCGCAGCGTCCGTACAAGCAGCTCCAGCTTTGCCGCGGTGACGTCGCCAGGCGGAACCGGCGAACCAACGGTTACCGGGACTTTGGCGAAAAGGCGACCCGGGATCTTCCTTATTCCACCACCATGGTGACGGCTGAACCAGCTGCCCCAAAGACGGCCCAGCGATACCGGGATGACCGGCACCGGCCGACGCGCGATGATCTTCTCAATGCCGGGCCGAAAGCGCGCGATTTCTCCGTCGCAGGTGATCGCACCCTCTGGAAAAATGCAAACAATGTTGCCGGCCGCCAGTTCCGCATCGACCAGCTCAAACGCATCCTCCATGACCTGCCTGTCTTCGCGTGCACCCGCAATCGGAATCGCCCTCATCGTCCGGAAGATGAAATTGAGCACGGGCATCTGAAAGATCTTGTACCACATGACAAATCGCATCGGCCGCCGGACACAACCGGCCAGGATAATCGGGTCTATGTAGCTCACGTGATTACAGACGACTACCGCCGGTCCGCTCCGCGGGATATTCTCGAGCCCTATTGGACGAATTCGGTAAACGAAGCTAATGGCCATCCATGCCAGGAAGCGCATCAGGAATTCGGGCAACAGGGTGTAGATATACGTCGCCACGATGACATTGAGTACGGCAATGACCAGGAACAGCTCGGGTATTGAGAAACCGGACTGGAGCAGGACCATCGACAAGATTGCAGCGCTGACCATCAGCAGCGAGTTGATAATATTATTCGCCGCGATGATGCGCGACAGGTGTTGCCGCTTCGAGCGTTTCTGGATTAGCGCATACAACGGCACGCTGTAGAAACCACCGAAGGCGCCGATCAATGCGAGGTCGGCCAGAATTCTCCAGCTGCCCGGGCGAAGCAGGAACTCACCGATCGTACTTGCGTGCGCACCGTAGGATTCGGGTTGCGCCAGGTACAAATCGATCGAGAACAGGCTGAGTCCGATCGAGCCAAATGGCACGAGACCGAGCTCGATGCGATGTCCGGACATCCTCTCACAGAAGAGCGAGCCTATGCCGACGCCAATCGCAAACGCGGCCAGCAACAGGGTCGTGATGGTCTCGCTGCCGTTCAAAATGTCGAGCGTGTAGGCGGGAATCTGGATCGTCATCGCAGACCCGAAAAACCAGAACCACGAAATGCCGAGTATAGACAGGAACACACTGCGTTCCTCGCGCGCGAACTGCACGATGTGCCAGGTCTCTTTCCACGCATTCCAGTTGATCTTGAGGTCAGGGTCGACAGCCTTGGTCGTCGGCACCTGGCGGCTGGTGAGGTAGCCCACAATTGCGACAGCGACGAGACACGCGCCGAGAATCGTCTGCTTGTTTACTTCCAGGCCACTCGACAAATTGTCGGTGACCGCAATACCACCGATGATCAAGCCGAGAATGATCGCAATATAGGTGCCGGACTCAACCAGCGCATTGCCGCCGACGAGTTCGTCATCGCTCAGTTTTTGAGGCAGGTAGGCGTACTTGACCGGCCCAAAGATGGTCGACTGGCAGCCCATGAGAAACAGCACGACAAGCAACAGGGAATAGCTCTCTGTAACAAGCGCGGTCGCGGCGAGCATCATCAGTACGATTTCCAGCGTCTTAATACGCCGGATGAGCATTGACTTTTCGTACTTGTCCGCGAGTTGTCCAGCCGTGGCCGAAAACAGGAAGAAGGGCAGAATAAACAGACCAGCCGCCACATTCGCTAGCTGCGTGTAGTCCATGCCAGCTACCAGGACACCCTGGAACGTAATCAGGATCACCAGGCCATTGCGGAAGATATTGTCGTTGAGGGCGCCGAGAAACTGTGTGGCAAAGAATGGTGCGAAACGCCGTTGGCGGAGCAGGGAAAACTGGCTTGATTCAGACAATAGTCAATATCCGTGGGATGAGCAGCCCGCACTATAGCGTGAAAGATTTGTAATTTCGTTCAAAACTGCGAACTCGGCCCGCCTTGGCGATTTGACAATTTTGCTATGATCAGCTCTGCAGTACGCTGAATTTTCTACCATTTAATCAATTTTTCTGGACCTGAATACAAGAATGTCGAGGCAACTCACAGCGCTCATCATCGGAATGGGACTACTTGCTGGCTGTGCACCAGAGGCACCGCCGGCTCGAACCGTGACCGAGTTTATTGAAAACCCGATGCTGCTGGAAGCGGCTGTAGTCCGCTGTGCCAAAGACCGCTCGTCAACAAAATACGAGCACGAATGCATCAATGCTCGGGAAGCCGTGAAGCGAATTCAGGCGAAAGAAGAGGAGCGGCGTAGCGTCGAGCTCGAGGCCCGGTCCGAAAGGAAACGGCAGGCATTGCGCCGAACCCAACAGGCAACCGCCGAGGCACGCCGGCGTTCCGAAGAGGCTGCACGGCTCCGCAATGAAGCTGAATACCTTGCACAGTTTGGCGTGTTGCCACCTTCAGACGACAGTGATGAGGAGGCTTTGCCGGAAGGCAACCTGCCGATCGCCGTCATCCCGGAAACCGAAATGACAGACCAGCCGAGCGAGTCATTTGGTGATGCATTGCCGGCAGTCGATGGTGGCAATGCCCCGGCGGCCGAACCCGAACCCGAAGAAGAGGCGCCCACCGATCTCGACGCCGTGCGCGAAGAGCTGCGTCGCCGCAGCGACGAAGACGGTAATTAGTCGCCGGGGCCTTACTCGGACCCGTCGCCTTCAGACTCGCCCGGATCGGGCATGCCGTACGTTCGAACCTCGCTCTGTTCTTCCGCTACCCCCTGCGGTTCCGTAACGCCAGTCTGCATACCTGGCTTGGTTGGCAAGCGCGCCGTCTGCGCGGTCAGAACCTGCACAAACGTGTTGGCGCTGTCTGGAGCGATACTCGGCGAGCTCGCGAATATCGCTTCTGGCGTCATACTCGTCGACCCGTAATACGCCGCGTTGGCTTTGCGATCCATCGTGACCCCGGCGCCCTCGAGCGCAACACCGGCGAACAAACCCCGACTGCGCGAGTACGAATAGACTTCGGCCTTGAACTGTATGTCCGTTGCGGCGCTCGTGTTTCGACCAACCGGACCGGCGGCCACTGAAGCTGTAGCACCGAGTGTCAGTTTGCCATTCGCAATTCCGTCGACGCCCTTGCGCGTCTTGAAAACCAGGATGATGTCGGTCGAATCGGCGCCGATCTGCCAGCCGAAGCTTCCGGAGGTGATCGTTACGAAGGCCGGGTTGCTCCATGAGTTGTCGTCGTGGCGCACGACGATGACACCTTTACCGCGGCTTGCTCCAATCCCGAAAGCGGCCCGGATCGCTCCGGGAACGACGGCCACGCCATACGCGCGCGACAACAGGCTCGGTGGTATCGATTTTTCCGGGATTCGCGCCAGCTGATCCAGGACGTCTGCGGCGTCAGAGACGCGCTTTTCCTCGCGGGTGGCGGCCTGGGCGGTGGATGTAAAGGCCAGGGCCATCATGATTATGACGGCCAGAATTCGTGTATTTTTCATGTAGTGTCCGACTGGTGTATCGCTCTGGAGTTCGACTCCGGGCCACGATAATACGCCAAATAGCTGAATTATTTGTGAACAAGAATCGGCGGTACCGGGCAGCCCAGTGTGGCACATACCGCGCGAATCAACTCGGCCTCAGCGATAGTCAGCTTACCGTCATGGCCGGCCGTTGCGCTGATTGCTCGCAGCAGCGATTCCTGGCCCTTGCTGTTCAACCCGAGCAATACATCCAGGCCTCGATTCAGCACCGACACCGTGCGCTTGCGGTCGGACGAAAACTCAGACCCTTTTGCCCAGTCTCCGAGAGTATTGATGCCGGACTCGAACGCGGCACGCCGTTGCCCTTCGTCTGCGTGGCCGTAGTCCGCGAGCACCCGAAGCAAACCGATGACCGCCTCGCGCAGCTCCTTGCGTGTTGCGCGGCTGCGTTGGCGTCGGGACGGTTCGGCCGCTTGCCCCAGGTTGCTCGTCAGGATGCGATAGAAACAGTATTCGTAGAGGTCGATCTCACCGTCGACTTCGGTCAGACGCGTCGCCAGCGATACGAGGTAGCTGAGTTCCTGGGCAGGTCGCTGCTTGAGGGCGGGAAACGAGATTTCCATCAGTGGCAGTCGATACTCGGCCCCTGTGTTGGCGAGTTCATCGTAATAGCGTCGCACCAACGTCGTGCGCTCCGCGCCCAGTTGTTCGCGCAACAGAGCAAACTGCCGGTCGCTAACTTGCCCGGAGCGATCGAGGACCAACGCGATCGTCAAGAGGTAGGAAGATTCCGGAGAGTGCGCCGCGTCGTAAAGCAACCCAGGAATCGATCGCCGCAACTGCCGGGCGTATTCAACATGCTCGTTCTCGGGACGCCCGACCGACCGGGTGATCGAATCGACGAGAACCTCGGTGCTGCCTGCGGCAAACGCTGCGGTGCCTTCGCTACTCAGGCTCGATACGACTTCCTCGGCGGCGCTGGGTCTCTGTTGATGATCGCGAAGGTTTACACGGGGAAATTCTGCTTCCTTGAAACTTGGATCGAGTGCCTGGATGCGATCCACCAATGGCGGATGTGTTGCGAACACGAATGAGTATTTCAATCCCGTGCCGAACAGCATATGACTGACTTCCTCAGGGTCCGCCGCCTCAAAGGACGAGCCGCGGCTGTAGCCGCCGATCTTCTTGAGGGCGCCGGCGATACCGTCAGTTTGTCGCGTGAACTGCACTGCGGAAGCATCGGCCAGGTATTCGCGTTGCCGCGACACGCTGGCCTTGATGAGGCGCCCGAACAACATACCAAGCGAGCCGAGAACCAGGAGGCCCAGCCCAAGGACCATGACGACGGCCACGCCGCGGCCGTTATCAACATGGCGACCGCCACGGAGAATCAGGCGCCCGATCATTGAGAGCCCCAGGAGCCCGAAAAGCACGCCCATGAGGCGGATATTGAGCTGCATGTCCCCGTTCAGGATGTGGCTGAATTCATGAGCGACAACACCTTGCAGCTCGTCGCGGTCGAGTAGTTCCAGTGTGCCGCGGGTTACGGCGACGGCCGCATCGCTCGGGGTGAAGCCGGCAGCAAAGGCGTTGATGCCGCTTTCCTGCTCGAGGACGTAGATCTCGGGGACCGGGACTCCGGACGCAATCGCCATCTCCTCGACGACGTTGCGCAGGCGCCGGCGCAATGGATCCTGCACGCTCGCAGGCACCAATGTCCCACCCAGTTGTCGCGCAACGTGACCGCCACCTGATGACAGCGCAACCCGCTTGACGATGCTGGCACCCAGAATGAACACGATCGTTACCAGCGCGACGGTAACGGGAATATTCGGGTTTAGCGCGGCGAACTCCCAGAACGTAAGGCCCCGGGTCGAATCGGACGAAAGGGAGAAAACGAACGTAAATACGGCCGTTACACCGGCGACGATAAGGAGGGTCGATAATATGTAGGCAAGAACCAGGCGCCGCGAATTGCGGCGAGCCTGGTCCTGCGCAGCGAAGAAATTCACGGCCTGATCAGGTGAAGGAAACTTCCGGCGCGTCGCGCATTTCTTCGGTTTCGATTTCGAGGAAGCTCGCGAGTTCAAATCCGAACATGCCGGCAATAATGTTGTTCGGGAAGTTCTCGGCCGAGTTGTTGTAGCCCATGACTGCATCATTGAAGGCTTGCCTCGAGAAGGCAACCTTGTTCTCGGTGCTGGCGAGCTCTTCCTGGAATTGCATCATGTTCTGATTCGCCTTGAGATCCGGATAGGCTTCCGACAGGGCGAAAAGACGCGAGAGTACGCCACCGAGTGCTCCCTCGGCGCCGCCCAGCTCTTTCATCGCCGCCGCATTGGCCGGGTCGGCCTTCGCCGCATCCAGCGCCGATACTGCGACGTTGCGGGCTTTGATCACAGCATCCAGCGTCTCGCGTTCATGCTTCATGTAGCCTTTGACAGCCTCGACGAGGTTCGGAATCAGGTCGTGGCGGCGCGTGAGCTGCACGTCTATCTGTGCGAACGCGTTTCTGACACGGTTGCGTTCGTTAACCAGGCGGTTGTAAATACCGACAGCCCAGAACACAATCGCAGCGATGATGCCGAGGAAAATCAGGAATGCAATCATTGTCCCGCTCCTTGCTTAAAAGTTGTCGCGCCAAGCATAACCCCGCGCTTGGGCCAAGACTAGCAACGCTCCTGTTGCTGTTGCCGTTTTCAGCGGCCGTAGCCGACTGGATCGGCGACGCCCGTCCAATGATGGGCACCGAAGTGAGCGTTTACCTCTGGAGTGACGATCCCGAGGCAGGCCGCCAGGCGCTCGAAGAGGTTTTTGCAGAGGCGGCACGCATCGATCGCCTCATGAGTACCTACAGAGATGAGAGCGAAATTTCAAAAATCAATCGTGAGGCGGCAACCGCCCCCGTCGCAGCGGGGGACGAGTTGTTCGGCTTGATTCGCCGGGCGCTCGATATTTCAGTCCTGACAAGAGGGGCGTTCGACATCACCTACGACAGCGTTGGCCAGCACTATGACTTTCGCTCGCGACAGCGGCCCGATGAGGATACGGTCGAGGCTGAACGCGCGAATATTGACTATCGCCTGGTGGTCCTGGACCAGGCGGCAGGAACGGTGAGCTTTGCGAAGGAAGGCGTGCGGATCAACCTGGGCGGCATTGCCAAGGGTTACGTCGTTGAAAGGGGTATCGATATCCTGCGCCATCGGGGTATTGAGAACGCGATCGTGACGGCCGGCGGCGACTCGCGCTTGCTTGGTGATCGTCGTGGTCGTCCGTGGATGGTTGGCATCAGGGACCCTCGCAACGATGGCGAGGTAGCGATTTCGGTACCCCTGGCCGATGAGGCCATCTCGACGTCTGGCGACTACGAGCGCTACTTTGATGAGGACGGCGTGCGCTACCACCATATTATTCGGCCCAGTACTGGCAATCCGGCCAGTAGTGTACACAGCGCGTCGGTCTTCGGTCCCGATGCCGTGATCACAGACGCCTTGTCGACATCTGTCTTCGTCATGGGTGTCGACCAGGGTCTGACGCTGATCGGCAACTTGCCGGACTACGAAAGTATCGTGATCGATGCCGATGGCAAGGTCTTCTATTCCGATGGGCTCGCACCACCTGAGACACAGTCCCCAGATTGAGGAATAAAGCGGGCTGTGTCGCCGAAAGGCGACGGATATTCACTTTAAATTCATACTCATAGGCCTATCATTGGCCCTCAGATCCGTGCAAAAAAAATTCGTTGGGAATCATGTCGATTTAACGTAATCTGTGACGATTGCGTGCTTTGGCTGTCCCATGAAGAGCCGTCACATTATGTTCACAGAATCCGGCATTTGTGACGATTATCACGGCCCGGAGGGCTCCCTGCTGTCACCATTCGACGCTGGATAGTGCAGTTTGGGCGTTTTTCCAAAGGAAGGACCAGGGCTCCCAATACAAGGAATGGACGAATGAAACTCAAGAACACGATTATCGCGCTGGTGTTCAGCGTTTTCGCAGCATCCAGCCTCGCCTCCAGTGGGCTGGAAGGACAGCCGGCACCGGATTTTTCACTGAAAAGCTCGACCGGTGAGAACCTGCGCCTGTCCGAATACCGTGGCGACGTCGTCATGATCAATTTCTGGGCAACCTGGTGCGGTCCGTGCCGCCAGGAAATGCCGCTGCTTGACCAGTTGTACTCGCGCTACCAGCGCGTCGGTTTCAACTTGCTGGGTGTCAACATCGATGACGACTCACGTCGTGCCATGCAGATGATTGAAGAACTGGGCGTTAATTTCCCCGTGCTCTTCGACGCCCGCAAGGAAGTCAGCAAACTCTACGGAGTCGACGCAATGCCCGTCACGGTCATCGTCGACCGATCAGGCAATGTTCGCTACGTCCACCAAGGATACAAGCCAGGATACGAGGACAAGTACCTGGATCAAATCCGTTCACTGTTGAGAGAGTAACGTGACCAAGACACCTATCACCCTTGTCGCTATCGCGCTGCTGGCATTTGGTTCCATCGCAGGTGCGCAGGAAGCGGCGCCGATGAACGCGGACAGGGCAGCCGAGCAGGCACGTGCGGCCGAGGCGCAGGATGCCGCGTCTCGAGACCAGTTCCGCAGTATCGACCAGGATGTGCAGGCACTGAAGAAAGAGGTGCTGAACCTCAACCGCGACCTGTTCCTGTTGGAAGAAGAATTACTGTTTCCGGCAAATTCGCAGGTCGCGTTCTTCATATCCATGGACGTCGGCGAATATTTCGACCTCGATTCGGTGAATATCAAGATCGATGGCAAGGAAGTCGCAAACTACCTGTACACGGAACGTGAAGTGGACGCCCTGGTTCGAGGCGGCGTGCACCGCGTACATATGGCGAACCTGAAAACCGGCGACCATGAACTCGTAGCTATTTTTGTGGGCCATGGGCCTCATCAGCGCGAGTATCGCCGCGGCGCCACCCTGAATTTCGACAAGACCATCGGTGCCAAGTACATCGAGCTCGAGATTACCGACCGGGTGAAGCCGCAGCAGCCGGAATTTATTGTCAAAGAATGGGAGTGATCCTTGCTTTCAGGTCGTTCCATTCTTAGTCGATTGTCGTTGCTGTGCCTGCTCGTGGCACTCCCGGCATTGGCAGCCAGCGATGCTCGTGATCCGATCGTCGTCAACGACCCGCAGTATGGCGAAGTTCTCTTCTATTTTTACCAGGAAGACTACTTCCCGGCGATCGTGCGCCTGCTCGCCGCGAAAGACCAGGAGCAACTGACCGAACACGGCGACCAGGCTGAGTTGCTGCTTGGTGGAATGTACCTGTCTTACGGCCAGCATCTTGAGGCCGCCGAAATATTTGAGCGCCTGCTCGCCGGCAATGCCGACCCCGATACGCGCAACCGGACCTGGTTCTTTCTCGCGAAGATCTGGTACCAGAGAGGTTATCTCGACGAGGCGCGATCGGCACTGGCAAACATAGAAGGTGATTTGCCAAAGAACCTGCAGCGCGAATCGCTCATGCTGCACGCGCAGATTCTGATCGACGCCGGTGAATACGACGCGGCGATCGCTCTGCTACAGAATTGGAAGGGCCGCACAGAGTGGGCCAGTTACGCGAAGTTCAATATTGGCGTTGCGCTGGTGCGCAGCGGTCGAGTCGATGAAGCGGCCGAACTGTTAAATGAACTGGGTGACATGGATCCGTTCAACGAGGAATTGACTGCGCTGCGCGACAAGGCGAATGTCGCTCTCGGCTATGCGTTGCTGCAGGACGGCCAGTACTACGCGGCGAAAGCGCCGCTGCAGCGCGTGCGCCTGGAAGGCCCGTTCTCCAACAAGGCGTTGCTTGGCGTCGGCTGGGCGGACGCCGAAATGGAAAACTATGGTCGAGCCCTGGTTCCGTGGATGGAACTGAGGGGGCGCGATTTGCTCGATTCTGCCGTGCAGGAGTCGATGCTTGCGATCCCTTACGCAATGGCCAAGCTCGAGTCGATCAGCCAGGCTGCCGACCATTATCTCAACGCGATCGAGGCGTTCTACGAAGAGTCGAATCGGCTCGATCGTGCGATCGGCCGGATCGAATCGGGCGAGTTCTTCGACGCCTTTGTCGCGGACTACCCGCTGGACAGCACCGGTTGGTACTGGCAACTCGACGAACTGCCAGATGGCCCGGAAACCAGGTACCTTTTTCACGTGTTGGCATCACATGAATTCCAGGAAGGCCTGAAGAATTATCGTGACCTGAATTACCTGCATCGCAATCTCGACGAGTGGCAGCAAAACGTCGATGTATACGCGTATATGCTCGACACCAGGAAAGAGGCATTCGAACAGCGACTGCCACAGGTGCAGGACACGCTGGCACGAACCGATGTCGAAGGCATGATTCAACACAAACTTGGCCTCGATGCCACGATGGACAATATCAATCGCTCGCACGACTGGCTGGCTCTTGCGACGAAGTCTGAATCGGACATGTGGCGTGAGGTTACCGAGGCTGAGAACACGCCAGCGTTAAGTGCGGATATTCCGGAAGCAGCGGAGGTGCGTGACAAGATCGCGCTGATCAAAGGCGTCCTGCAGTGGGACCTCGAACGTGACTTCAATGATCGCCAGTGGCAAGTCCGCCGTGAATTACAGGATGCCGGCGAAGGCCTGGTCCAGACGCAGCGCTCATACAGATCGATTGATGAGGCGATTCGCGAGGAAACCCGGCGTTTCGCCGTTTTGGGTGATCGCGTGTACGGGCTTGCGCCACGTGTCGAAGGCATGAAGATGCGCGTCGAGGATACGTTGTCGCAACAACGAGCATTCCTCCGGTCGATTGCGGTCGGTGAGCTGCAGGCACAGAAAGATCGCCTCGATATCTACACCATTCAGGCCCGCTTCGCGCTGGCTGCAATTTATGACATTGCAGCGGAAGCCGGGGAGGCGCCCTGATGATTATGCGCCACCCAATATCCCTGTTATTGCTGTCGGTTATCTTCGTAGCGTCGCCCGGCGATGCTCGCGTAAAAGACAGCGAGACGATCAAGAGTCTCGAGGACAAGACGGTCGAGGTGCGACCAGGCAAGATCGTTCTCGACAGCTCTGAACTGGCGCGTGAAAGCTATCGCGACTTTCTCGACCTTGTGTCCGACGACCCGGAACTGCGTGCGGAAGCCATGCGCCGCCTTGGCGACCTGGAGCTGGAGGCGACCGAGGCTGCGCAACTGACCGACAATATCGAGTCGCTCGACACGCGTGGCTTCGACAACGCGGTCGAGCTCTATCTCACGCTGCTGAATGCCTATCCCGACTACCGGCGAAACGACACGGTTCTCTATCAGCTGGCACGCGCTTATGAGATTGGTGGGCGCACCGATGAGGCTCTGGCTGTTCTTAACGATCTGATGGCGCGATACCCCGATACTGAACTGGTCGACGAGGTGCAATTCCGGCGCGGCGAAATGCTGTTCCTGCGCAAGGACTACAACGACGCAGAACTGGCCTATCAGGACGTCGTCAAATTCGGTGATGCGTCGCGCTTCTACGAACAGTCGCTGTACAAGCTCGGCTGGTCGCAATTCAAGCTCGGCTGGTACGAGGACAGCCTGTCACCGTTCTTTGAATTACTCGACCGCAGCATCGGCGACGTTGAGATCGGAGAGGGCGAAGCGCGCCTGGCAACGTTGTCGCGTGCGGAGCGAGAGCTTATCGAGGACGCTTTTCGAGTCCTGAGCATCGGTTTTTCCTACATGCAAGGCGCCGAGAGTATTGACAGCTACCTCGCGCAGCGCGAAGCGCCGGTTTACTCCTTTGTCATCTATAGCAACCTCGGCGACCTCTATCTTGAACAGGAGCGCTTCCAGGACGCTGCCGAAACCTACGAGGCTTTCGTTGACCGGGACCCCTATCACCCGAAGGCACCGGTGCTCCAGGTCCAGGTGATTGAGGCCTACAAGAAGGGCGGCTTCCCGAGCCTGGTGCTGGAGGGCAAGCAGGACTTCGTCGAACGCTATGGCATGGACGGTCCTTTCTGGGTGCGGAATCCACGCGAACAGAACGAAGCGGTTGCAGTCCACCTGAAGTCGAATCTCACGGATCTTGCACAGTACTACCATGCCGAAGCGCAGCGTGATGGGAAGAAGAGTGACTACCAGCAGGCGGCCAACTGGTATCGCAAGTATCTCGCGTTTTTCCCTGGCGAACCCGACACAGCCAACACGAACTTCCTGCTCGCAGAAATCCTTTACGAGAGCGAGGACTACGTCGATGCTGTCGCCGAATATGAGCGCACAGCGTATGCGTATCCTTTCCACGAACAATCGGCCGAGGCGGGCTACGCAGCCCTGCTCGCCTATCGTGCGCAGGAAGACAGGCTGCAAGAGGGCGTTGCCAGAGATGAATGGCACCAGGCATTCCTGGACAGCGGCCTGAAATTCGCTGACACCTACCCGGAGCATCCGGAGTCGGGCACTGTCTTGACCAGGATTGCCGAGGATCTGTTCGCGCAGAACCAGTTTGACCTGGCAATCGCGGTCGGACAAAACGTCATCGCCAAACAACCGCCGGTTAAGCCGGAACTGGCGCGCACGGCCTGGACCGTGGTCGCGCATTCGCAGTTCGACCTGGGTAACTTCGCCGACGCCGAAACGGCCTATTACAGCCTGCGCAATTTCACGCCGGCTGACGACGCCGTCGCGAACCAGGAAATCAAGGACCGCATTGCGTCTTCAATCTACAAGCAGGGTGAGCAGGCGCGCGATCGGGGAGACCTTGAACTGGCCGTGACGGATTTCCGCCGCCTCGGTGTTGCCGTACCCGATTCGGATATTCGCGAAACCGCCGAATACGATGCAGCCGCGGTATTGATCACAATGATGGCCTGGGATCGTGCGTCCGTTGTTCTCGAGGAATTCCGCCGCGACTACCCGAATAGTCAGTACTCCGATGACGTTTCGCAAAAACTTGCGGCGACGTATCTCGGGGCGGGCCTGGGTGCCCAGGCGGCAGGCGAGTTTGAGCGTATCGCGAATGCACCGACGAGCACAGAGGACACGAAGCGAGAGGCGCTGTGGAAAGCCTCCGAACTGTACGAAGAGAACGGTTCGATTGGTGACGAGCAACGCGTGCTGAACGATATCATCGCGCGCTACCCGAATCCGATCTCCGAGTCGATCGAGGCCCGGGCCCGCCTGCTCGAAATCGCCGAACAGAGCGGCAACGAGCAGGAACGTATTTCGCGGATGCAGGATCTCGTACAGGTCGATGCAACGGCAGGTGTGCAGCGGTCGGATCGCACCCGTTTCCTGGCGGCGACGGCGTCGCTGCAACTGGCCGAGCCGGTGCGCAAGCGCTTCGAAGTGGTCAAACTGACGCAGCCCCTGGCCGATAGCCTCAAGCTCAAGAAAGACCTTATGGAAGACGTAATCAGCGCCTATACGGGAGCGGCTGACTATGGCGTGGCCGAGGTGACCACGGCAGCGACCTATCGCCTCGGCGAGGTTTACCAGCAATTTTCGGCGGACCTGATGGGCTCGGATCGACCGACTAACCTGGAAGCTGATGCGCTGGAACAGTATGAAATTCTCCTCGAGGAACAGGCGTTCCCGTTCGAGGAAAAAGCGATCGACCTGTACAAGGCCAATACGGATCGCGCCGCCGACGGCGTGTATGACGAGTGGGTTAAGCAGAGTTTTAGTCAACTGGCGGCCTTAATGCCGGCCAGGTACGCGAAGAAGGAGCGCGGCGAAGATGTTGTTACAGCGATGTACTAACAGGATCCGACTCGGCGGAGCCTTGCTGGCACTGCTCGTTATAGCAGGTTGTGGCGGCACCGGTCCGACACAACAGTCCGCAGGCGCCGGGCAGCAGGTTGGCGAGGGCAGGGCGGCTGGTCCTGCCCGGGAAATTCCGCCAGAGGCCCTGACGATGTATGAACAGGCCACGGCGGTTATGGCGGCCGGTGATTTCGTTGACGCCGAACTGCGATTCAAGGAGTTCGTGCTGTTGTATCCCGACTATCCCGGGGCCTACGTCAATCTCGCGATCATTCATGCGAACAATGAAAACGACCCTGCGACACGGGAGGCGATCGACGCGGCGCTGGCTCTGGATCCGAATTATCCGGCCGCATTGAACCAATTGGGCATGCTACTTCGCAGAAATGGGAATTTTCTCGAGGCAGAAGCCGCATATTTGAAGGCTGTCACAGTTTCGCCCGACTACGCCTTGGCACACTACAACCTGGGCGTTCTTAATGAGCTGTACCTGCAGCGCCTGGAAACGGCACTGCAACATTTCGAGACCTATCAAGGGCTTGTAGGTGAAGACAAACAGGTCGAGAAATGGATCTCGGATCTGACGCGTCGCGTAGCGGCGAGTCAGCGTACGGCAAACGTGGCGGAATGAAGGACATGAGTACTGGAATTGACAAGGTATTCGGCACCGGATTCATGCTCGCCATGTTGTTGGCAGCGTTTGCCTCTTTTGCCCAGGATGTGGCGGAAGAAACGGATGACCTGATGCCGGCTGTTGATACATCGGCGGCGACCCAAGAAGCGGAAGCAGCAGCACCGGCGGAGGACATCACGCGAACGACAACGGGTAGTACCGTTATGGATTCGATGGAGCTTGGTCGCACCGAGATTACGGGCAACCAGGAATTGCCGAAGGTGCTGTACATCGTGCCCTGGCAGAAGTCGGATCCAGGCGACATGATGGGCAGGCCTGTCAACTCGCTGCTCGACGAGGTGCTCGCACCCGTCGATCGAGAAGAATTTCTGCGTCAGGTTAGGTATTACGACGACCTGAACGGTGAAGGTGAACAAGAGTAGGTGCAGGCGTTAGCCTGCAAGAGTCATTAATTTCTGTTTTTAGAGGAGCAGACAAATGAGCACTATCGTGCGGTTTTTCCAGGAAGGCGGAGCATTCATGATCCCCATCCTGTTGGTATTCGGGTTCGGTATCGCAATCGCGATCGAGCGCTGGACATACCTGACAATGTCCGGTGCCAGTAACCGGGCTCTCTGGAAGAAAATTGTGCCTTATCTCAAGGCCGGTAATTTCCAGGAGGCGGCTGCGCTTACGTCCAAATCGAAAGCAGCCATTGGCTCGATCCTGACTTACGGCCTGTACCGTGTTAAGTCGGCACGTCGCCGCGATGACATCGAGAAGGCGATGGAAGAGAGCCTCATGGAGGTTCTTCCGCGTCTCGAGAAGCGTACGCATTACATCGCGACGCTTGCGAATATCGCGACACTGCTCGGCCTGCTGGGTACGATTATCGGCCTGATTGCCGCGTTTACGGCGGTCGCCGAAGCGAACCCGGCTGAGAAGGCGGATATGTTGTCAGCCTCGATTTCGACGGCGATGAACACCACGGCGTTCGGCCTCATGGCTGCAATTCCGTTGCTGCTGATTCATGCGCTGCTGCAGACGAAAACGAATGCACTGGTAGACAGCCTCGAGATGGCCAGCGTCAAGTTCCTGAACGCGGTCACCGAACGTCAGCTTAAAACATCCGGAGCGTAAGCGATGATCCGCAGCCGCACAGGCGGCCGTCATCGTCGTACCGATACGGCTGAGCTCAACATTACGGCTTTCATGAACCTGATGGTGATTCTGGTTCCGTTCCTGCTTATCACCGCGGTGTTCTCGCGATTGGCGATTCTAGAATTGAATTTGCCAGGCTCCTCTACTGAGCCCGTGGACCCGCAGGAACAGACATTCCAGCTCGAAATCATCGTACGTCAGGACAAGATTGAAGTCGGCGATCGTAACCAGGGCCTGTTGGGTATTTATCCCAATAGCGACGACGGCGGTTACGACTTTGTGGCGCTTGCGGACAAACTGGCTGAGCTCAAAGAGCGGTATCCCACGAAGACGGATGCCGCGATTCTCCTTGAGCAGGACATTGCCTACGACACGCTGGTCCAGGTAATGGACACCGTGCGTGTAGCTCAGGAAGTCAACGAAGAGGACGGAGTGATCGATCGCTCCGATCTGTTCCCTGACATATCTATCGGCGATGCGCCGGTACTCGACGGAGGTACCTCGTAATGGTCAAGTCGGGCCGTGCCAAACGGATGGAAAAACACCACAAACGAAACCTGGGGTCAGGTTCACTCAACCTCGTTTCGCTGATGGATATTTTCACGATTCTCGTCTTCTTCCTGCTGGTCAATTCGTCGGATGTGCAGACTCTGCCGAACGCCAAAGACATGAAACTGCCGGAGTCGATTGCGGAGAAGAAACCGGAAGAGACGGTCACCATCCTGATCGGCAAGACAGAGATTCTCGTGCAGGGCACACCGGTCGCCAATATCGAAGAAGTGATGGCGACCGTGGGCAACGATATTCCCGCCTTGCGCGAAGCATTGCTGTCGCAGAACGATCGCGCACTGAGGCGGGCCGCCGCGAACGACATCGCGGGCCGTGAAGTAACGATCATGGGCGATAAAGACATTCCGTACCGTCTCCTCAAGAAAGTTATGGCGACGTGCACGGCATCGGATTACGGACAGATCTCACTGGCCGTGTTGCAGAAGAGTTCGGACATGCTGGACGACCTTCAGGCGTCGCTCTAGGGCACGGCGCAGAGATCAGGAGTCACGGAATTGGACTTACCGTTTTACAGAGAGTATGAGCTGCCATGGACGACCGGCCGGGACCAGGAGCGCAAGTTCCAGCGCCTGCTCGGGATCATCTTCCTTATCTGTCTCCTGCTCAGCGCCGTTTGGCCGTTTATCCCAGTCCCTGAGCCGGATCCTTTCGACGTGGAAGAGATTCCGCCACGGATAGCGCAGCTGCTGCTCGAAGAACAGCCACTGCCACCGCCACCGCCGCCGCCCCAGGAGGAACCGGAGCCTGAGCCCGACGAGCCCGAGCCCGAGCCCGAGCAGGTTGTGGAAACGGAGCCGGAGCCCGTGCCGGAACCTGAGCCCGAACCGGTTGTGGACCGCCAGGAACAGGCGCGCGAGGAAGCCCAGGCGGCACTGATGCCGTTCGCCGAGGACCTTGCGGATCTTGTCGACCAGGAACTGCGGGTTGCAGACGATCGCCCATTGACGGCTTCGGTAGGAGAGGCAGTGCGTAACGAACGCTCGATGATCACCTCGAGCGCCGGCGCAGCGTCTGGCGGTATAAATACTGCAGCTATGAGCCGGAACACGGGCGGCACCGACATCGCCGGCCGCAATACGACGCGTGTCGCGAGCCCGGTTGCCGGTATCGGCCAGCCAGGTGGCAGCGCAAGTCGTAGCGGATCGAGCGGCAAAGCCTCGCGGTCTCGCGAAGAAATCGAACTGGTCTTCGACAAGAACAAGGGAGCGATCTTCGCCCTCTATAATCGCGCTTTGCGGCAGGATCCATCGCTCGAAGGCAAGCTGGTTCTGCGGTTGACTATTGCACCAAGCGGCCAGGTCACGATGTGCGAGGTTGTTTCGAGTGAACTGGACGACGCAGAGCTCGAGCGCAAGCTCGTGCAACGCATCAAGCTGTTCCGTTTCGAAGCGAAGGACGTCGAAGCGATCACCACCACCAAGCCAATCGACTTCTTCCCGGCATAGGAGGTCGTCCCCGCGCCTGCTGAAACGCTTTCTCAGCCTCCGGCAATTCGCGGCGAGCGGCAAGCCACCGGGCAGTGTCAACGGAGTCAGTCATTCGTCACCTCCTCGGGTACACTTAGCCGCATGAAAGATATCCCGGTCAAAACGTACCCAGTGCGCCGGGCCAGGCATGACGAGGAAGTATGATCCGACGCACGGCTATTGATGGCGCCTTGCGGCGCCGTTTGTACCTCTTTCGTCATGGTGCGGTCGACTACATAAATCCCGATGGTAGCTGGGTTGATGAGCCCGACCTGGTTGACCTGAACGAACTCGGGCGACGGCAGGCGGCCGCGATGGCCGAATTATTCAGGGAAGTGCCGGTCGACGCGGCGCTGTGTTCGCCGCTTCCGCGAACGCGTCAGACGGGCGAGACAATTCTCGGTGATCGAGATGTGAAACTCGACGTCGTAGAAGATCTCGGGGAAATCCGTCCACTGATGGGGGAAGCCGCGGGCGGCTATGACATCGTCTCAGACGTTGCGTTCTCGCACTGGCGTGCACACCAGCCCGATGCAACATTTCTTGGCGGGGAGCGGTACCAGGACTTCTACCTTCGGGTCTCCGCCGCGATGGAAGCGATACTGGCGGATCAGTCATGGCACAACCTTGCGGTGTTTGCTCATGGCGGGACCAATGCTGCGGTTCTCGGCTGGGCGACGGGTGTAGGGCTGGGGGCTTTTGGCTTGCTCGATCAGTCGACCTGTTGCCTGAACGTCATCGACTTTGACATCGACGATGCGGGCCAGCTGCTGCGCAAGACCGTGCGCAGCATGAATATCACGGCCTACGATCCCGTGATGCACCGGCGGAACGCCTGCGATATGGAGCTGCTGGCGCAACGACTGCTCAATGGCTCAGTCTGAGGGATTTCCGCCAGTGGCTCGCGGGGACGCACGTGTCCTTGTGCTCGGCAGTTTGCCCGGCGCGCGTTCCATCGCCGAGCAGCAGTATTACGCACATCCGCAAAATGCGTTCTGGTCAATCATGCGTGAATTATTCGGGATCGGAGGTGACTACGCATCGCGTTGCGAGCAACTACTGGAGCATCAAGTCGCGTTGTGGGATGTGCTTCGAAGCTCCGTACGACCAGGCAGCATGGATGCCGATATTCGAATGGACAGTGCTGTCATCAACGACTTTCGGGGCTTCCTTGCTCAGCACGCCGAGATCCGCCTGATTGCGTTCAACGGAAGAAAGGCCGAGCAGCTATTCACGCGATTCGTGGCTGTAGACGACGTGGCAGATGACATCAGGCGGCTTGGGCTACCTTCCACCAGCCCTGCCTACGCGTCCATGCCGTTCTCGGGTAAGCTGGCGGCCTGGCGTACGGCGCTGGATTACCAGGATCAGCGAGACATGTGAAGAACCATGAGAAACGAGCAAATACTGTTGCCCATGCTGGGCATGATGGTGTTGACGGCCGTTGTGTGGATTGTTCTGTATGCGCGGCGGATACCCGCGATGCAAAAAGCACGTAAGCCCGCGCAGACTTTTACAACGCCCGACAAGTGCGACGAGTATCTGCCGGCTGACGTGAACTACCCGGCCTACAACTTCAGGAACCTGTTCGAACTGCCAGTGTTGTTTTATGCGCTGTGCCTGTACTTCTATGTGACAGCGACAGCGGGGACAGCGGAGGTGTTCGCAGCATGGCTATTTCTGCTGTTTCGTATCGCGCACAGCGCTATTCATTGCACGTCGAATATCGTTATGGCCCGTTTCGTAACGTACTGTGCCGCCGCGCTCGCCCTGTGGTTCATGTTGGGTCGGGCAGTGTGGGGCGTCTACACGACCTCACTGCTCTGAGAGCCCCGCATCAGAGCGCGCTGTCACCTGTTTCACCGGTACGAATGCGCCAAACCTGGTCTATCGTGGTGACAAAGATCTTGCCGTCGCCGACCTTGCCGGTCTTGGCGGCGTCGACAATCGCTTCGACGACGCGCTCGACGAGGTCGTCCGGAATCGCGACTTCAATCTTTGCTTTGGGAAGAAAATCAACAACATACTCCGCCCCTCGATAGAGTTCCGTGTGGCCGCGTTGGCGGCCGAAGCCCTTGACCTCGCTGACGGTCATACCCTGGATTCCGACCTCGCTTAGTGCATTGCGCACGTCATCGAGGCGAAAGGGTTTTACAATGGCGGTCACGAGCTTCATAAGTTGATTCTCCACAGCGGGCGGATGGTGGTTCGTATGCTAACAAAGAGCCTAATGAAAGACCCCCTCGGATTGCCCTACTACGGCGCCACCGTGCTGTACGCAGTGGGAGCCTGGGTTCTGGGGTTTGCCGGCCTGTTTGCCGCGAGCTGGGTGATCAATATCGGCGCGATCCTGCTGCTCGCTCACGGCATGATCATTGCCGCGTACATGATCCATGAGTGCGGCCACAACATGGTGTTTCTCCATAGCCGCCACAATGCGTACCTCGGCAGATTTATGAGTTGGTTATGCGGTGCTGCATACGGCACCTACGAGGACATGCGCTACAAGCATTTTCGGCATCACGTCGACAATGACGACGTAGTCTGGTTTGACTACGACGCATTTTTCGAGAGGCATCCGGTCATTACCAATATCACGCGGTTTCTCGAGTGGTTCTACATTCCCGCACACGACCTGATCATGCATTTCGTCATGGTATTCACGTCATTCATTATTCCGCAGCGGCGCGATCAGCGCGTACGAAATGTCATGGTGATTTTCATTCGCGGGGGTATTTTTCTGGCCTTGCTGATCTATGTGCCGAAAGTTGCCCTGCTGTATGCCATTGCGTACATGCTCATGATGCAGGTGCTGCGATTCATGGACAGTGTGCAGCATGACTATGGTTACAACCTCACGCTGTTCGACTATGTGAAGCCGCCACACAAGGGCGACACAGAATGGGAGCAGGAACACACATTCAGCAACCCGATCAGTTTGCGGTTTCCCAGGCTCAACTGGCTTGTGTTGAATTTCGGATATCACAATGCGCACCATGCGGATATGAACCTGCCGTTCTTCCGCCTGCCCGAGTTGCACCGCGAGCTCACAGGCAGCGATCCGTCGCGGGTCATACCGTTTGGCTCGCAACTCAAGTTGTTTCATCGCAACCGTGTACGACGTATCTACAATCCGCAGCCCGGAGACTATCCGCAGGGCGAGGCGTATCTCAGAATGGCGCAGTCAGGCCGTGGCCCGATCGGTGGTAACGCAGCTTCGTTCCTGACATCGTTCTGAACAAACAATAACAAGGGGAATAACATGTCGGACAACGCAGAGGTCGGCAAGATTGGCTGGATAGACATGACAGTCGATGACGCCGACGGCATACGCGATTTCTACAAGACCGTCGTTGGCTGGGGCAGCGACGATGTATCGATGGGGGAGTACTCCGACTACTCGATGACCTTGCCGTCGAGTGGCGAAGCCGTGACCGGAATCTGTCACGCATTGGGTAGCAATGCCGAATTGCCCCCGGGTTGGCTGATCTACATTGTCGTCGAGGACGTGGAGGCGAGCGCTGCGGCCTGCGCAGAGAATGGCGGTGAAATCATAGTGCAGCCGAAAGGCCTGGCTGGTGGGCGCTTCTGCGTGATTCGCGACCCCGCTGGAGCAACGGCGGCGTTGTACCAGCCCTGAGATGCGATTGCAGACCGTATTCGACACACCAGAGTGGCACGCGGCGGTTGCCACCCTTGTAGCGGCGAGCGACGGCAAATCGATCGCCGAAGCCCTGGTTGCCCTGGTTTGTAATACCGTGCCCAATGACGGCGCGAGTTTGCTGGCGTTTCATAAGGATGCATCGCCAGACGTGTTGGCTCATTCCCTGCCGCCCGCAATCCGCCGCCACTTCCTGGATCGGTACCTGGCGGGCCCTTACCTGCTGGACCCCCTGTACCAGATGGCACTTGCAGACGATAAACCGACGATGTGCCGGTTTCGCGACACCCAGCCGGATCGATTCCGTTCCAGCGAGTACTACCGTCAGTATGTCGAACGCACTCACCTCGTCGACGAGATGGATTTCCTGTGGGAGGTCTCACCCACCAGTACACTGGTCATCGTCGTTGGACGTACCGAGAATCGATATACGCGCTCGGAGCGTAATCGCCTGCGCGTCATCGAACCGATCGTGCTGGCTGGCATGCAGCGCGCATGGACTGAACGGGAACACGTCCCAGATGAGCGCCATCGGGATATTCACCAGCGACTGACAGAGTGCTACGAGAACTTCGGCAACGATATACTCACGCTGCGTGAGCGTGAAATCACGCAGTTGTTGTTGCGTGGTCATTCGACGAAATCGGTCGCGAGACGCCTGGGTATCGCACCTGGCACGGTTATGGTCCACAAGCGCAACCTGTTCTCCAAGCTCGGCATTACGTCGCAGCTGGAGCTGTTCTCCCAATTCATCGAGGAACTGTCAAAAGCCTGATCCTACCTAGCAATAGGTATTCCTCCCCCTGCTCGCGAACCAGACAATGGTTGTCCTCCAATTTTTCGCTCGGGAAGATGCAGCCCATGTTCGAATTTGATTTTGGTCATGGCGAGGACCTTGACCTGTTGCGTGAGACTGTGCGCAGTTTCGCCCGCGACCGGATAGCGCCACGTGCGGCTGCAATAGACGAGAGCAATGAATTCCCGCGCGACCTCTGGCCAGAACTTGGCGAACTGGGTCTGCTGGGTATCACGGTCGATAGTGAGTACGGTGGTTCCGACCTCGGCTACCTGGCGCATGTCATTGCGATGGAAGAGATCAGCCGGGCATCGGGCTCCCTCGGCCTGTCCTACGGTGCGCATTCGAATTTGTGCATTAATCAGCTACAACGCTGGGGCAGTGTTGAGCAGAAACAAAAGTTCCTGCCAAAGCTCGTCTCCGGCGAGCACCTGGGAGCGCTTGCGATGAGCGAGGCCGGCGCCGGGTCCGACGTAATGGGTATGCGCACCGTGGCGGTTCGTGACGGCGACGACTATGTGCTCAACGGCTCCAAGATGTGGATCACGAATGCGCCGGGCGCTGACGTCATGATCGTCTATGCGAAGACGGACCCGGACGCGGGCACGAAAGGTGTCAGTGCATTCATTGTCGAACGAGGCGCGCCCGGATTCTCCACACCCCAAAAACTGGACAAGCTGGGCATGCGTGGCTCGGATACGAGTGAAGTGCTGTTCGAGGACTGCCGCGTGCCCGCGGCCAACCTGCTGGCCGAGGAGGGTAAGGGCGCTGTCATCCTGATGAGCGGACTCGATTACGAACGCCTGGTACTCGCAGGGGGCCCGCTCGGCATTATGGCGGCCTGTATGGACCTCGTAATGCCGTACGTGCACGATCGCAAGCAGTTTGGCCAGCCAATCGGCGAATTCCAGCTCATGCAGGGCAAGATCGCGGACATGTACACCGCAATGAACAGCAGCAGGTCCTATGTCTACGCTGTAGCGCAGGCCTGCGATCGGGGGCTCGCTACCCGCTTCGACGCGGCAGGATGTATCCTCTTGGCTGCCGAGAAGGCAACCTGGGTGGCCGGTGAGGCGATCCAGGCCCTCGGCGGAAACGGCTACATCAACGAATTCCCGGCCGGGCGCCTGTGGCGCGACGCCAAACTGTATGAGATTGGCGCGGGCACGAGCGAGATACGACGGATGTTGATTGGCCGCGAGCTCTTTAACGCGACAAAATAGTCGAGGCCTATGCCAATAATCCAGACAAAAGTCGATCGTTCTTCCGAGGAATTCGAGAAGAACAAGGAAGCCCATGAGGCGCTCGCCGAGAAACTCCGGGAGGTCGACGACTACGTTGTGCAGGGCGGTCCGGAACGCTCGCGCGAGAAACACCTGAAACGTGGCAAGATGCTCGCCCGCGACCGGGTGGCAGCTTTGCTCGACGAGGACGCACATTTCCTGGAGATCGGCCGGCAGGCAGCGTGGCAGGTGTACAGCGATGACGTGCCGAGTGCGGGGATCGTCACCGGCATCGGCCGCATTCACGGTATCGAATGCATGATCGTCGCGAACGACGCGACCGTTAAGGGCGGCACGTACTATCCGCTGACTGTCAAGAAGCACCTGCGCGCCCAGGAAATCGCCGCGGAAAACCACTTGCCGTGTATCTACCTGGTCGACTCGGGCGGCGCGTTTTTGCCACGCCAGGACGAGGTCTTCCCGGATCGCGATCACTTCGGTCGTATCTTCTATAACCAGGCGCGCCTGTCGGGCAAGGGAATTCCGCAAATCGCCGTCGTGATGGGTTCGTGTACCGCGGGCGGTGCGTATGTCCCGGCGATGTGTGACGAGTCGGTGATCGTCCGCAACCAGGGTACGATCTTTCTCGGCGGACCGCCGCTGGTGAAAGCCGCAACCGGTGAGGTCGTCGATGCCGAAACGCTCGGCGGCGGCAGCGTACATTCGCGCATTTCGGGTGTTACTGACCATCTCGCCGAGGATGACGAACACGCTATCGCCATTGCGCGCGACATCGTTGCCAATCTGAATATCGAGCGCGCTGCGAGTGTCGTCCGGCGTGCTCCCGAGGAACCTGCGTACCCGATCGAGGATGTGTACGGCATTGTGTCCCGCGAGTTTCGTTTTCCCTATGACATCCGGGAAATCATAGCGCGCGTCGTAGACGCATCCGAGTTTCACGAGTTCAAGAAGCTTTACGGCGCGACGCTGGTTTGTGGTTTCGGCCACATCGATGGCTACCCTGTTGGAGTCGTTGCGAACAACGGCATCCTGTTTCCGGAGTCGGCGCAAAAGGGTGCGCATTTTGTGCAGCTCTGTAATCGTCGCCGGATACCGCTCGTATTCCTGCAGAACATCACCGGCTTCATGGTAGGCAAGCGTGTCGAGCAGGCCGGCATTGCGAAAGACGGCGCCAAGATGGTCAACGCCGTGGCGACGGCCAATGTGCCCAAATTCACGGTGGTCGTGGGCGGCTCATTCGGCGCCGGTAACTATGCGATGTGCGGGCGCGCTTACAGCCCCCGTATGATATGGATGTGGCCGAACGCGCGCATCTCGGTGATGGGCGGCGACCAGGCCGCACTCGTCCTCTCGACGGTCAAGGAGGAAGGCCTGAAGCTGCGCGGTGAAGAATGGCCCGAGAGCGAAAAGGCGGGCTACGAAGACATGATCCGGGCGCAATACGATAACCAGGGCAATCCTCTGTACGCGAGCGGACGACTCTGGGATGACGGCGTTATCGATCCTGCGGACACACGCCGGGTTCTCGCTCATGGCTTGTCCGCCGCGATGAACCACCCGCAACCTGTCGAGTCATCGTTCGGTATTTTTCGCATGTAGCGGTACACTTTGCGGCCATGAAGTCGCGGCAAGAGCAAAACACCGGGGTACGGCACGTTCGAGATGCGCATCGATTTGATGAGCGGCAACTCGAGGCTTACCTGTCGGCGGAAATTGAGGGCTTCAGTGGTTTGCTGGCCGTTACCGAGTTCAAAGGCGGGCAGTCGAACCCGACTTACCGGCTGGACACGGCATCGGGAAGCTATGTCTTGCGGCGCAAGCCACCAGGAAAGCTCCTTAAGTCGGCGCATGCTGTCGACCGGGAGTTTCGCGTAATCAGCGCTTTGCACGCGTCGGGTTTCCCGGTGCCGCGGCCCTATGTGCTCTGCGAAGACGACGCGATTATCGGTACTGCTTTCTATGTAATGGAGTGCGTCGAAGGGCGCATTTTCTGGGAGCTTGATCTGCCCGGACTGGACAGGGAAGAGCGAAGCGCAATCTACGACCACGTCAACGAGACGATAGCCGCACTACACCAGACGGATTTCCGGGCGATCGGACTGGAGGACTTCGGTATGCCCGGCAATTATTTTGCACGCCAGATATCGCGCTGGACCGGGCAGTATCGAGCGTCGGAAACGGGTGAAATCCGATCGATGGACAGTCTCATCGAATGGCTACCCGAGAATATTCCGGACGACGACTCGACCAGCATTGTCCATGGCGACTACCGGCTCGATAACATGATTCTCCATCCAACCGAACCTCGCGTTATCGCGGTGCTGGACTGGGAGCTTTCGACGATTGGCCATCCCCTTGCCGATTTCACTTACCACCTTATGGCCTGGCAAATGCCTGAGATTGGAATCGGGTCGACCGGGCTTGTCGGCAAGCCGCTCGACGAACTCGGTATCCCCGGAGAAGACGCGTATATTGAACAGTATTGCGCGCGCACCGGGCGCGATGACATTCCAGACAGAAATTTCTACTCCGCATTCAATTTCTTCAGACTCGCAGCTATTCTGCAGGGCATCGCGGGGCGCGTGCGCGACGGCACGGCAGCCAGCAAACACGCGTCGCAGGCTGTCAAAGCAGTGCAACCACTGGCAGACTTGGGCTGGCGCTACGCGGCCAAACACGGATGAATAATGGCACTTAACTACGACGAACTCATGTCCAAGGTCGAACTCGACCTTCCTTTCAGCTATACCGATGCAGATTCGATGCTGTATGCGTTGAGCGTCGGCATGGGTCGGGATCCACTTGACCGACGCGAACTGCCCTATGTTTATGAGCAGGGGGAGTCGCTCAAGACTGTACCGACGCTTGCGACGGTCCTCGTGCCGGAGATGTTCCCGGTAGGTCTTGGCTGGGACTACACGCAGATCCTGCACTCCGAACAGCGTCTGCGGCTTTATCGCCCATTGCCACCAGCTGCCGATCTGCTGATCAATAAGCGCGTGGTCGACGCGTTCGATCGCGGCCCGAAACTGGGTGCGCTAATCCTTCTCGAGGCAGAAGGCAGGCTTGCGAGTGATGACACAGTGATCTTCACGATGGGGTGTACGATCGTGGCTCGCGGCGACGGAGGATTCGGCGGCCCAAGGGGCAAAGGGATACCGCCGCACCGGGTGCCGCGTCGTGAACCCGATCTGAGTTGTGACATCGAAACACGCCTGGATCAACCGCTGCTTTATCGCCTGACGGGTGATCGCAATCCGTTGCATGCCGATCCGGATCGCGCCGCGGCCGTGGGTTTTGAGCGGCCGATTCTCCATGGGCTGTGTACGTTCGGCATCGCCTGCAAGGCGATTCTGCAGACGATCTGCGACTATGATTACACGCTCGTCGAGGAATTCGAAGCGCGTTTCTCGGCGCCGGTATTGCCCGGGGATACCATTACCACGGACATGTGGCAGGACGGCAATGTTGTGTCGTTTACCTGCAGTGTCAAAGAGCGCGAAGCTACGGTACTGCGCAACGGCAAATGTTCCCTGGTCGTCTGATTCGGGAGGCCTGTATTGAAAGATCGGATTGACATAGCGATTGAGAACCACGTGGCCGACGTCATGCTCAATCGGCCGGAGAAGTTCAACGCGCTCGATATTGAGACGTTTGACGCGCTCGATGCTGCTGCCCGGGCCGTCGAAGGCGATAAGTCGGTCAGGGCTGTCGTACTTCATGGCGCAGGCGAAAACTTTTGCGCCGGTATCGACCTCTCGGTGTTGCAGGGTGGCATCGACGACCTTGGTGAGTCGTTGCTTTCGCCGGTCTCAGGTTCGTTGGCCAACCGGTTTCAGAGAGCGGCCTACGCATGGCGAGAGCTTCCGGTACCTGTGATATGCGCGCTTCAGGGAGTCACCTTCGGCGGCGGGTTTCAAATAGCGATGGGTGCTGATCTGCGCTACGCGGCGCCCGATACGCAAATGTCGATCATGGAGTCGAAATGGGGCCTGATTCCCGACATGGCGATCAGTACGACGCTACGCGACATCATGCCGCCCGACCGCGTGAAGGAACTCGCATGGACAGCGCGAGTGTTCGATGCCGAAGAAGGCCTGCAGCTGGGCGTCTTGACCTCGATTGAGGAGGATCCGCTGGCTGCGGCTCGCCGTGTGGCGCAGGCATGCGCGGCAAGATCGCCGGATGCGATTCGCGGGATCAAGCGTCTTGTCAACGAGGCCTGGAGCTGTTCGGAGAAGGATTCACTGGCGCTGGAGGCGCAGTTACAGCTACGCCTGCTGGGATCGCCAAACCAGGCTGAGGCCGTGCGCGCCAACCTCGAAAAGCGCAAGCCGGATTTTGTCGATTGACGACCTCTGATCTGGGGAACTTTACGATCCGCGTACTGACAAAACAGGTGTCCGTTGCTGTTGAAACAACATTGAGTAAGCGAATTCACATTTTCCTTCTGCCTTTGCTGTTGCTCCTCTCGGTGACAACGGCCGCGCAGTGGTCGGAGATTCCTTCAGGTGATCTGGATACTCGTACCGCGCGCATTCAGGCCAAGGCTGAGTCTCTTTACCAGAGCGGGGGCTGGGAAAGGGCGCATTTCATCTACGTCAACGAGCTGGCGCCGATGGGCGACAAGTACGCCCAGTACATGGCCGGGTACATGTGCCAGTGGGGTCACGGGGTGACGAAGGACCCGATTATGGCATCGGCCTGGTATCGGGTGGCCGCCGAGCGAGACTCGCCGGAATTCGTCGAAGTGCGTGACCAGATGCTCGAGTCGCTCAATTTGGAAGAGCGGGAGCGCTCTGATATCGAGTATGTCCGCTTACGCCAGCAAGTTAGCGACCTGGTTGTGGTCACGAACTTGCTGTCCTCGGAATTCGCCGAGCTGGAGGAAGCTGGCACCGGCTCGCGACTGTCGCGAGGCGGCGGTTCAGTAACGATCGTGGATCCGAGATCAGGAGCCGGTATTTCCAAGGATGCCCTCGTCAGACGCATTCTCGAACAAATGCAGGTGCGACTCGATTTCCTGGCCGACCAGATGGGGATCGCGCGTATGGAAGCCGACGAGCTGGACAGGGACGACCTCGACGCCCTGAGCGCACAGGTCAGAGATTTTCTGTCGGACGTTGGCGATCGGTAGGCGCCAGACTGGCGCCCAGAATCTTCGGAAACTCCCTGATGACATTCTGCGCGACGTCCGCGTCACCGTGGAACCATTTTGGCACCCAGTTCAGGGCGCCCATGATCGCGTTGCCGGTCATGCGAACATCGCAGGATGCGATGCTGCCATCCTCGATTCCCCTTTCGAGAATCGCTTCAAAGCGCGTGCTGTGGTCACGGGATATTTGCAGCACACGTTCACGGTGTTCGGGTTTCAGTGACGGAATCTCGCTCATGATGGCAACCGGACCGCGTGCGCCGGTCATGACTTCAATGTGGTAGCGGATATAGCGCGTGACGGTGTCCAGGCCGCAACTGCCTTTGGCGATGGCTCGATCCATCGACTCCTGGCCTACTTCGCCCGCTCGCACATAACAAAGGTAGACCAGTTCCTCCTTGTTCTTAACGTAGTAGTAGAGCGCGGCATCGGTCAGCCCCAGGATATTGGCGACGTCCTTGAGCGATGAGCCGCTGTAGCCTTTCTCGTTAAAGCACTGCGCCGCGGCGCGCAGCATGCGGTCTTTTTGCAGTTCCCAGCGGGTTTCGGCGGCATTGTCGGCCATGGTTTTGGCGCTTGTTGCTTGAGTCTGGCTCGATTCTGCATTATTTTAATCCAGATTAAAATTATTCCCGGGTTGAAGTATGAGTACGGCAGCCACCGACCTACCGCGCACGTCCGGCGAGCGCGACAGTATCCCCTTACGCTTTGTGACCGCAGCTTCGCTGTTCGACGGCCACGATGCGGCAATTAACATAATGCGCCGACTGATCCAGGCGCAGGGCGTGGAGGTCGTGCACCTCGGCCACAATCGCAGTGTTGAAGACATCGTGCAGGCGGCGATCCAGGAAGACGCCGACGGTATTGCCGTCAGTTCCTACCAGGGTGGCCACAACGAGTATTTCCGCTACATGGTTGACCGCCTGCGAGAGCTTGGCGCGGAACACGTCAGAATTTTCGGCGGTGGCGGCGGCACGATCACCCCGGACGAGATCAAGGCGCTGATGGACTATGGTGTCGAGCGCATTTACCACCCGCATGACGGCATGGAACTCGGCCTGCAGGCGATGATCGAGGACCTCGTCGCGCGAACCCGGTCGGCTCGACGTGAGACGGCCGCCCCGGCGAAGAGCGAGACAGCTGTTGATATTGCGGCAATGATCTCTTCGATCGAAGTGGGAATATTTGACGAGGGCGAACTCGCCGCACTGCGCAAGGAGTGGCAGGTCAAGGCGGGACCCGTGCCGGTTATCGGTATTACCGGAACCGGCGGCGCCGGCAAGAGCAGCGTGACGGACGAAATCCTGAATCGCTTTCTCGCGTTCTTTCCGGACAAACGGATTGCGGTCCTGGCCGTAGATCCAACGCGGCGCCGCACCGGCGGCGCGTTGCTGGGTGATCGTATTCGCATGAATTCGCTGCGCTCGGATCGCATATACATGCGCTCGATCGCAACACGGCGTCAGCATCTTGCCACCAGCGAAATGCTGGGGGACCAGATCGCGTACCTGAAGGCGCAGGGTTTCGATCTTGTCATCGTGGAGACGGCCGGCATTGGCCAGAGCGACAGTGAGATTGTCGACATGGTGGACTATTCCGTCTATGTCATGACGAGTGAATACGGAGCAGCAAGCCAGTTGGAAAAGATCGACATGCTCGATTTTGCCGACCTGGTCGTTCTCAATAAATATGACAAGCGGGGTGCGGAAGACGCGTTGCGTGATGTCAGGAAGCAGTGGAAGCGTAACCACGTCGCGTTCGAAGTAAACGATGAGGACGTGCCGGTGTACCCGACCATTGCGAGCCAGTTCAACGACCCGGGCGTTAGCTGGATGTTCGCGGAGTTGTGTCGCCGAGTCGCGGAGAAAGCCGGTCTCGACAAGGACCAATGGACACCGGATATTGATACATCCATACGCGAGCCGCGCTCGACCGCGATGATTCCGGGCGCCCGCATTCGTTATCTCGCGGAGATCTCCGAGCAGGGACGTGCGATCAACCACCGTATCGAAAGCCAGGCTGAGATCGCCAGCCGTGCACAGCATGTTTACGAGTCCCTCAAGCTGCTGGACGATCCGGAAATCCCGGCGGAACTCGACCCCTACGAGACGAAAGCGCTGAGCGGCGGCGATGATCGAAGTCTTCTGGTCCTGAGGCAGCGCTACCAGGAGGCCCTGAGCGATCTCACGCCAGCTTCGGTGGCCTTATTGCGAGAGTGGCCGGCCCGTAAGGAAGGCGTACGTTCCGAGCACTACAGCTACACGGTTCGCGGACGGGAGATTACGGGCAACAACTACCGCGAATCGCTGAGTCACCAGAAGATTCCCAAGATTGCAGCGCCTGACTTCACGGATTGGGGCGAGTTGCTGACCTTCCTGAAGAAGGAGAACCTGCCCGGAGGGTACCCGTACACAAGCGGTGTCTATCCGTATCGTCGACTCGGGGAAGACCCGACCCGGATGTTTGCAGGCGAGGGCACGCCGGAGCGCACCAATCGGCGCTTCCATTACCTGTCGCAGGGCCAGCCTGCGGCACGCTTGTCGACGGCTTTCGATTCGGTCACGCTGTATGGCGAAGATCCGCACGAGCGACCCGATATCTACGGCAAGGTCGGCAATTCGGGTGTCTCGATCGCCACTGTCGACGACATGAAGAAACTCTACTCGGGCTTCGACCTGTGTGCGCCCTCGACGTCGGTCTCGATGACCATCAATGGACCGGCGCCGATGATCCTGGCGTTCTTCATGAACACAGCAATCGACCAGCAAGTCGAAAAACACCTGCGCGATATCGGTGGTTGGGAAGCGGCGCTGAAGAAAGTCGACGCCTGGTTCGAAGGAAAGAGTCGTCCGGCCTACGAAGGCGATTTACCCGAAGGAAACGACGGTCTTGGTCTCGGACTGCTCGGTGTCTCTGGCGACCTTGTTGTCGATGCGGAGACCTATGCGCGCATTCGAAAAGAGACATTGTCGATGGTGCGGGGCACGGTACAGGCCGACATCCTGAAAGAGGACCAGGCGCAAAATACCTGCATCTTCTCCACCGAATTTGCGATGAAGATGATGGGTGACGTGCAACAGTTCTTCATCGAGAATAATGTCCGCAACTATTACAGCATCTCGATCAGTGGATATCACATTGCCGAAGCTGGCGCGAACCCGATCAGCCAGCTCGCGTTTACGCTCTCGAATGGTTTCACCATCGTTGAGTACTACCTCGCACGCGGCATGGCTATCGATGCCTTCGCACCCAACCTGAGCTTCTTCTTCTCGAACGGTATGGATCCGGAGTACACGGTGATCGGCCGGGTCGCACGCCGCATCTGGGCACGGGCAATGAAGGAACGTTACGGGGCGAGCGCGAGATCGCAGATGCTCAAGTATCACGTGCAGACTTCGGGCCGCAGCCTGCACGCCCAGGAGATCAGCTTCAACGATATTCGTACAACGTTGCAGGCGTTGTACGCATTGTTCGACAACTGCAACAGCCTGCACACAAATGCGTTTGACGAGGCGATCACGACACCGACCGAACAGTCGGTGCGTCGGGCGGTCGCGATCCAGATGATCATCTCTCAGGAACTTGGCCTCAACTTCTGCGAAAACCCGTGGCAGGGTTCGTTCGTCATCGATGAACTGACCGATCTCGTTGAGGAAGCCGTGTACCAGGAATTCGAGCGCATTTCCGAGCGCGGCGGCGTGTTGGGTGCGATGGATACGATGTACCAGCGCGGCAAGATCCAGGAAGAGAGCCTTTACTACGAGCATAAGAAACACGACGGCTCGTTGCCGCTCATTGGCGTGAATACGTTTCTGCCGGAAGAAGGGCAGGAAGATGAAGTGCACGAACTCGAGCTTATTCGCTCATCAGATGCCGAAAAAGAGGACCAGATACGTCATGTCAGGGCGTTCCAGGCGACTCACGCGGACGCCGGCGGCGATG
>CAZKZE010000014.1:0-43118 GCA_964557165.1 uncultured Woeseiaceae bacterium | reverse complement strand
ATGTACTGTGCCATGGTGGGACCGTGTATTGAGAAGCGCGCATTATCCGGTATGCTGCGAAACAAGCAAATACTCGGGCGCTGTTAATGAGCGAGCGCGTGCTGGTTTACAAGGGAAAGGAGATCGCGGCATACGGATTTGGCGATCCGCACCCGTTCGGCACTGACCGCCACGACGTCTTTCACAAGGAACTCGACAAAGCCGGGCTGGCCGATTCCATCGACTTCGGCCATCCACGGCCAGCTCTCGTCGACGAACTCGCCCTTTTCCATACCGCTGAATACATTGACAAGGTGTCGCAATTGTCGGCCATCGGCAAGGGCTACCTGGATGACGGCGACACCCCGGCGGTCAAGGGAATTTATGACGCGGCCTCTGCTGTCGTTGGTGCGGTGTTGTGCGCCGTCGATGAAGTGATGCACGGCAATTACAAACGCTCGTTTATTCCCATTGCCGGGCTGCATCATGCAGCCCGCGATCGTGCGGCCGGGTTCTGTGTGTTCAACGATTGCGGCATCGCAGCGGAATACCTGCGCAAGAATTACGGTCTGCATCGCATCGCCTACGTCGATATCGACGCCCACCACGGCGATGGTGTCTTCTACGGCTTTGAAGACGACCCGGACCTAGGATTTGCCGATATCCACGAGGACGGTCGTTACCTGTACCCGGGAACCGGCCATGCGTACGAGACGGGCAGAGGTAGGGCGAAAGGGACGAAGCTGAACATTCCGGTGGCACCGGGCGCTGGCGATGCCGATTTTCGGCGCGCGTGGGAGCAGGTAGAGGCCTACATTGAGGCGCAGAAGCCGGAGTTCATCCTGATGCAGTGTGGCGCTGACAGTCTCGAAGGCGACCCGATTACTCACTTGTGCTGGACCGAAGAAGCCCATGCCCACGCGGCGGCGGCCCTGTGCAGGCTCGCCGACAAATATTGCGAAGGGCGCATCATCGGCACAGGCGGCGGCGGGTACAACCGCCATAACGTCGCGCGCGCCTGGACCCGCGTCGTACAGTCCTTCGTCGAAACTTAATTGGTGCCAGTCACCTTATTTCGAGTCTAAGGTGACTGGCACCTTTAGACTGGAAATAAGGTGACTGACACCCTAATATGCCGGTCTTTCCAAGACCCCCGTTCCCGGAGAAATCCCCGATGTTCGATACCTCGACGACTATCGAGTCCTACGACCCTGAAGTAAGCAAAGCCATCGAACTGGAGGGCCAGCGGCAGGAAGAACACATCGAGCTGATCGCGTCGGAGAACTACACGAGTCCTCGCGTTATGGCTGCGCAGGGCAGCAAGCTGACGAACAAATACGCCGAGGGCTACCCGGGCAAGCGCTACTACGGTGGTTGCGAATTCGTCGATGACGTCGAGACGCTGGCTATCGAGCGTGCCAAGGAGCTGTTTGGTGCCGACTATGCAAACGTGCAGCCGCATTCGGGCTCGCAGGCCAATGGTGCGGTCTACCACGCGCTGGTTGAACCGGGTGACACCATTCTCGGTATGAGCCTCAACGAAGGCGGTCACCTGACGCATGGCTCGCCGGTCAACTTTTCGGGCAAGTTATTCAATGTCATTCCCTACGGCCTCGATTCCGAAACCGGGCTGATTGACTACGACGAGGTGCAGGCGCTCGCCACCGAGCACAATCCTAAGATGATCATCGCCGGTTTCTCCGCTTACTCACAGATCGCGGACTGGGCCCGTTTTCGCGAGATCGCCGATAGTGTCGGCGCCTATTTGTTTGTCGACATGGCGCACGTTGCCGGTCTCGTGGCTGCCGGACTGTACCCAAGCCCGATTCCCCACGCCGACGTCTGCACGACCACAACACACAAGACCCTGCGAGGTCCGCGCGGAGGTCTGATCCTGGCGCGCAAGAACGATGATTTGACCAAGCGTTTCAACTCACTCGTGTTTCCAGGAACGCAGGGCGGCCCGTTGATGCATGTCATCGCGGCGAAGGCCGTGGCACTCAAGGAGGCGCTGGAGCCCGGATTCAAGGATTACCAGGCGAAGGTCATCGAGAATGCCAAGACGATGGCCGCGGTTCTCAGCGAGCGCGGCTACCCGATCGTCTCGGGTGGCACCGAGAATCACCTGATGCTGGTCAGCCTGATCGAGAAGGGGCTCACGGGCAAAGCGGCGGACGCCGCGCTGGGCCGCGCCTACATCACTGTCAACAAGAACTCTGTGCCGAACGATCCCCAGTCACCGTTTGTCACGAGCGGACTGCGTCTTGGCACGCCTGCGATTACGACTCGCGGCTTCGGCGTTGAGGAAACGCGGCAGCTCACGGGCTGGATAGCGGATATACTGGACGATCTTGAAAACGAGGAGACGATCGAGCGCGTTCGTAACCAGGTTCTCGAGCTCTGTGCGAGATTTCCTGTATACGGGTGAGCTAGATACCACTTCCTAATGCACTGTCCGTTCTGCGCACACGAAGAAACCAAGGTCATAGACTCGCGTCTCGCGGGCGAAGGCCGGCAGATTCGCAGGCGCAGGCAATGTCTCGCCTGCAACGAACGCTTCACGACGTTCGAAACGGCCGAGCTCGTGATGCCGCGGTTGATCAAGAATGACAACAGCCGCCAGCCCTTCGACGAGAACAAGCTGCGCAACAGCATGGTGCGGGCACTGGAGAAGCGCCCGGTGCCGAGCGACGAACTCGAACAGGCCATCGGCCACCTCATTCACAAGTTGCGCACGATGGGCGAGCGAGAAGTGCCGTCGCGCCTCGTCGGTGAACTGGTCATGGAAGAACTGCACGATCTTGACGAGGTTGCGTACGTGCGATTTGCGTCCGTGTACCGTCGTTTCCAGGACATCACAGAATTCGAGGACGAGATCAAACGCCTGCAGAAGATCTCGGAGACGGCCGCCAGCCGCGAGCAGATGTCGCTCCTGCCCGAGCTCCTCGGGAAAAAGAAGTCCTGAGCATGTTTACTTCCGACGATAGCGCGCACATGGCGCGCGCGCTGCAACTAGCGACGCGGGGCCGATACTCTGCGCGCCCAAACCCGATGGTGGGTTGTGTTCTCGTCAACGATGGCAGCGTCGTGGGCGAAGGATGGCACGAGCGCGCCGGGGAACCGCATGCCGAAATCAACGCGCTGCGCGAGGCCGGCGAAAAGACCCAAGGCGCGGTGGCCTACGTGTCGTTGGAACCTTGTGCCCATCACGGCAAGACACCACCGTGTGCCACAGCACTCGTCGAGGCAGGTGTGGGCAAGGTGATTGCCGCGATGGAGGATCCGTTCGAGGAAGTCGCCGGGCGCGGTCTCGAGATGCTTCGTGAGAATGGCATTGAGGCGGACGTCGGTCTCATGCAATCGGCGGCAGAAGCGCTGAATGAAGGCTTCATTAGTCGAGTAACGCGCGGTCGGCCCTTCGTGCGCCTGAAGATTGCGGCAAGCCTCGACGGCGCCATTGCCATGGAAAGCGGCGAAAGCCAGTGGATTACCAGCGAGGAGGCCCGCGAAGATGTGCAGAAGCTCCGGGCGCGATCTGGCGCGATCATGACCGGTATTGGCACCGTGATGGCCGACGACCCCTCGCTGAATGTTCGGTCCGCCGCGATCGACTCAGGCGGCGAGCAGCCGCTGCGCGTCGTGCTCGACAGCCGACTGCGCATGCCGGCAACTGCACGCATGCTGACACTGCCAGGCGAGACGTTGGTCTGTTGCACGGCGGGACACGACGGATCAGGGCTCAGCAAGGCGGGCGCCACTGTGCAGGATTTCGGCGCGCACGGGGATGTGGTCAATGTTTTCGAAGTACTTGCGGCGCTGGCGGAACGAGAGATTAACGATGTTCTGATTGAGGCAGGGCCGCGGCTTGCAGGCTATTTGCTGGAAAAAGACCTTATCGATGAGCTTGTGATTTACCAGTCACCCCACATAATGGGATCCAATACACAAGGCATGTTCACGACGCCGAGCTGGTCGGTACTGGCGGATCGCAGGAAGCTCGACATAAGCGATACGCGCCGCGTGGGCAGCGACACAAGAATAACGGCACGAATTTCAGGCTGATGTTTACCGGAATTATCAAGGCAAAGGGCACTATTCGTTCGATGGAGACGCGCGGCGGTGACGTGCGCCTGTCTGTCCAGTCGGACGGCTTGCCGTGGTCGGACTATGAGCTCGGCGAGAGCATCGCCGTCAACGGCGTCTGCCTGACGGCGGTCGCCTTGCACGACGACGGCTTCGACACCGACATCTCGGTTGAGACGCTCGATGTGACGGGTCTCGGCGACCTTGCTGTCGGCTCGCCGGTCAATCTCGAACCCGCCATCAGCCTGGGCGAGCGCCTGGGCGGTCATCTCGTCAGCGGCCATGTCGACTGCACGGGTCGCGTGGTTACGCGCGACTCGGACGCCCGGTCGATCCGCCTGGCGATCGAAATCCCGAAGGACTACGCGCGTTACGTCGCGAAGAAGGGGTCCGTTTGTGTGGATGGCGTGAGCCTTACCGTCAATGAGGTATCGGGAAACACGTTCGAATTGAATATCATTCCCCATACCGCTGACGTCACTATTATCGGCGACTACGCTTCCGGCACCGTCGTCAACGTCGAGGTCGATCTGCTGGCGCGCTATCTCGAGCGCTTGCTGGCCAGAGACGGCGACGACATCTCCATCGATTTTCTAAAGGCCCATGGCTATGCCTGACAACACGACAGTTCACCCAAGCGCGGCGCATGCGCCGTTCAGCAGCATCGAGGACATCATCGCCGACATTGCGGCTGGCAAGATGGTCATCATGGTCGACGACGAGAATCGCGAGAATGAAGGCGATCTCATCATGGCCGCTGCCAAGGTACGCGCCGAGGACATCAATTACATGGCGACGCATGGCCGGGGGCTGATTTGCCTGACCATGTCGCGGCAGCGGTGCAAACAGTTGCGCCTGCCACTCATGGTCAGCGACACGGACGAACACCACGCAACGAATTTTACGATTTCGATCGAAGCGGCCCAGGGCATTACGACCGGTATCTCGGCTCACGATCGCGCGAAAACGATCCAGGCCGCCGTTGCCGCAGATGCCAAGCCCGAAGATTTGAGCCAGCCGGGCCATATCTTCCCGGTTATGGCGCAACCAGGTGGCGTGTTGACGCGCGCCGGCCATACCGAGGCCGGATGCGACCTCGCGAGACTGGCTGGACTGGAGTCGGCTGCCGCCATTGTCGAAATCCTCAATGAAGACGGCAGCATGGCGCGACGGCCAGACCTCGAGGTGTTCGCGAAAGCGCGCGGCATTCGCATCGGCACGATCGCGGACCTGATTCGCTATCGCCTCGAAAAAGAGCGCAATGTCGAGCGCATCGCTGAACAGCCGATCGCGACTGCATACGGCGAGTTCACGATGTACTGCTACGACGATCACGTTAATCGCTCGGTGCACGTCGCACTCGTAAAGGGCGATCTCGAATCCGTTGAAGCACCGCTAGTGCGTGTGCATTTGCAGGACACGCTCGGCGACGTCGTGGGCGTGAAGAGCGATTCATTGGGTTGGCCGCTGCAAAGCGCGATCGAACGCATTTCCGCCGAGGAAGCAGGCGTGATTGTCGTACTCAGAGACCAGGAGACGTCGCGAGAGTTTATGGATTCCGTGGAGTCGCTCGACGAGCATCGTGATGAACTCGAGGACCGCCGCAGCGGGGATGAGGTGTTGCGAACCTATGGTATCGGCGCACAGATCCTGCGCGATCTCGGACTCAGCAAAATCCGTGTATTATCGGCGCCTAAGCAAATGTACGCGATCTCGGGCTTCGATCTCGAGATCACAGAGTACGTCTAGGATCACCAGGTTCGGCGGCACATCATGGACAAAATAAAAACTACGGAAGGCGATGTCATTGTTCGAGATGCGCGCTTCGTGATCATCGCGTCGCGGTTCAACGAGTTTATTGTTGAGTCTCTGATCAAAGGATCCTTGCGTTGCCTGCGGCAGCATGGCGCGGACGATGGTGACATCGAAATCATCCGCGTGCCCGGTGCTTTCGAGATGCCGGTGGCCGTGGAAAAGGTCGCCGCCTCTCGTCGTTACGACGGCATTATCGCGCTTGGCGCCGTTATCCGCGGCGGCACGCCACACTTCGATTACGTCGCCGGCGAATGTGTCAAAGGCATTACTTCAGCAGGCCAGCGTCATGGTGTTCCGATTGGCAATGGTGTGCTGACCGTCGACACCATTGAACAGGCAATCGAACGCGCTGGCACCAAGGCCGGGAACAAGGGCGAAGAAGCAACCCTCGCCGTGATCGAGATGGTCAACCTACTGCGCTGCATAGACTGATGAGCAAGTCCTCTTCGACCGGTGCAGGCGCGCGAACGCGCGCCCGCGAGTTAATGGTGCAGGCGCTCTACCAGAAGCAGATCGCCGGCCACACTACGTCCGAACTTATTGCCCAGTACCGGGACGATACCGCCTACCAACGCGTTGACCAGGAGTTCTTCGATGAGCTCTTTCCCCTAATCAGCGACGGTCAGGGAGATCTCGAGAATAAAATCGATGGCCTGATCGACCGGCCGCTCGAGCAGCTGGACCCGATCGAGCTTTCGATTCTCATGATTGGTGTCCACGAACTCGAAGCGCGCATCGACATTCCCTACAAGGTCGTCATCAACGAGAGCGTCAACCTGGCGAAACGCTTCGGCGCGCAAGACGGTCACAAGTACATCAATGCCTGCCTGGATGTGGCCGCGAAATCGCTGCGTGAGATCGAGGTGCAAGCACAAACAAGTGGATGAATTTGACCTGATCCGTCGCTACTTCACGTGCGACGCTCGATCCGCCGGCGTCGTGATCGGCGTCGGTGATGACGGGGCGGTTCTCCAGCCATCGCCCGGAAGCCAGCAGGTCCAGGTCACCGACACGCTTGTTGAGGGCGTGCATTTCCCGGCCAATATCAATGCAGGTGATCTGGGCTATCGCGTCGTCGCTGTAAACCTCTCAGACATTGCCGCCATGGGCGCAACACCTCGCTGGATGACGCTGGCGCTGACTTTGTGGGACAAGGACGAGTCCTGGGTGGAGGAGTTTGCGGCAGGGCTTCTGGCGGCAGCGGCACAATACGGTGTCGCGCTGGTCGGTGGCGACACGACGCAAGGTGACTCCGTTGTCGTCACCGTTCACGTGACCGGCGAGGTGGACGAGGGCGCGGCGATCCTGAGATCGGGCGCCATCCCTGGGGACACGGTTTTCGTCAGCGGTACGGTTGGCGACGCGGCCGCCGGACTGGAGCTGATCAAGCAGGAAGTCTCTGACGCAGCGCTGGTGCAACGCTTCCTGAGACCAGCGCCGCGCATGGAACTTGGCCATTCGCTGTCGGGCCGCGCGCATGCCGCGATCGATGTGTCGGACGGGCTGATTGCAGACCTTCAAAAGTTACTCGATGCGAGCGGCGTTGGGGCTGAGATCGACATCGACCGGATTCCACTGTCCGAGACTCTGCGGGCGCGTTTCGACCGGGATACGGCTTACGAGTTTGCTATGACCGGCGGCGACGACTACGAGTTGTGCTTTACCGCGCCCGCCGATGCTGTTGCCGATGTCGATGGCATTACGGCGATTGGAACGGTGACCGAAGACAACACGCTGGTATGCCGGCGCGACGGCGACATTGTGGAAGTCGACACGAGCGGGTACCGTCATTTCGCATGAGTAACAGTCCATGAGCAAAGGTCCCGAGAATCTCGCGCGCACCGTGCTGACCGATCCTGTCAATTTCCTGGCGTTTGGTTTCGGTACCGGCCTTGCGCCGCTTGCGCCTGGCACCGTCGGGTCGATACCGGGCCTGGTCCTCTTCTGGCTAACCCTCGATTTCGGACTTTATGTTCAATTGGGTATCGCTGCCGGGATGGCGCTGGTCGGGGTCTGGATCTGCGGCGAGAGCGCGCGGCGCATCGGCGTGCACGACCATGGGGGCATTGTGTGGGACGAGATCGTTGGGATGTACGTCACACTATTGGTGGCACCCGTGACCGTCGTCGGTTTCGTGCTTGCTTTCGTACTTTTCCGGGTCATGGATATTGTAAAACCATGGCCGATTAGAGACCTGGATCACAGTATCCATGGGGGTCTGGGAATTATGCTGGATGACCTCGTAGCCGCGCTGTACGCCGCATTGTTATTGGGTTTGTACGGGTGGCTCATGACTTAACAGTGAGACAAGATGTCGAGCAAGGTTTCTGAAATCCAGCGCCCGAGTGACGTGCCCGAGAAAATCGGTAAGTACGTCATTATCAATAAGATCGGCAAGGGCAGCACTGGCACCGTCTATTTGTCTCACGACCCGTATTATCGCCGCGACGTCGCGATTAAGGTTTATAACATTGAAGAAGACAGCGATGCGGAGCGCGCCAAGGTTTCGCGCAAGATGTTCTTCAATGAAGCCCACATGGTGGGCATGCTCCAGCACCCGAACATCATGCCGATCTACGACGCAGGCGAAGAAGACGGCAGCTACTACGTTGTAACTGAACATATCCAGGGCGCGCGCACGCTGGCCGCTTATTGCCGCCCGGACAATCTCCTGCGCGTCGACGATGTCGTCGAGATTATCTACAAGTGCGCGAAAGCGCTGCACTACGCTCACGGCCGCGGCGTTATTCACCGCGATATCAAGCCGTCGAACGTCATGCTGACAATCGATAACGATGTACGCATCATCGACTTCGGTATCGCGATCGTCAGCGATTCGGAAGTGTCACGCATCGAAGGTATCGCCGGCTCGCCGAGTTACATGTCGCCCGAGCAGGTGCAGTCGGAAGAACTGACACCGCGCTCGGATCTGTATTCACTCGGCGCGGTCATGTACGAACTGCTCACGGGCTTCCGACCGTTCCGTGCCGACAATCTTTCCAAGTTATTGCATCAGATCGTTTACGCGACACCCCCACCGATTCACACTTATCGCGATGACCTGCCCGAGGAACTCGAGCACGTCGTCATGACGACGATGCAAAAGGAGCCGAACAAGCGGCTCGTTACGGGTAACGCGATGGCGGCTGAACTGACGCGCGTCTACAAGGACCTGCGCCAGAAGTACGACAGCCTCGACAACCAGGAGCACTTCGATCTCCTGCGCTCGCTAACGTTCTTCCACGAGTTCTCACATGCCGAGATCTGGGAAGTACTGCGAGCGTCGGACTGGCACGAGTACAAGGATGGCGAAGATATCGTGCGCGAGGGCGAAGTCGACGATCGCTTTTACATCATTGTTGCCGGCTCCGTAGTAGTGGAAGCCAATGGCCACGAAGTCGGAACCCTCAATAATGGTGAGTGCTTCGGCGAGACGAGCTATGTACGTGGCGCGAAACGCCAGGCGTCGATTCGCGCCCAGGACCAGGTCACGATTCTGCGTGTGAGCTCCACGTTGATGGAACAGGTGTCTTCAGCCTGCCAGCTGCGTTTCAACAAGGTCTTCCTGCGTTCGCTCATCACTCGCCTGCAAGGCACCGGCGGCGCCAACACCTGATCCGAATAGCCGCGCGTTCCATTCCGGCATCCCGGGGCGACCTACGTACAATTGGGTATGGTCGTCACGAATCTTTCACGCAAAATTCGCTCATGCGCCGGATTATCCTGTTTACCGTTTTGTTGATGTGCTCCCCATGGCCGGCAATTGCCGAGGAGTATGCCGCGTTCCCGGATGCCTTCCCGCTGCGCAATCACAATCCCTTCCTGCAGATCTTTGGTCTGCCGAAATTTCAGACCGCGGAACTCGTCCGTCCCGACCATTTCGACTTTGCGGTCAGTTACGACATCACGAACGATGCCGATGATGCGGAGCAACCATCCGGCGAACTGATTATCGACGGTGAGACTCAGACACTCTCATTGTCTCTGCGGCATCGTGTGCTCGAACGCGTGGAAATGGGCATCGATGTCCCCTACGTCAGCCACTCGGGCGGTACGCTCGATAGCCTGATCAAGGACTGGCACAACCTGTTCGGCTATTCCAATTCGATGCGTGAAGGTCCGAACGACCAGATCCAGCATACCTACGCGCAGGATGGCATTACTTACTACGATCTATCGTCCTCGGAATCGGGAATCGGCGACGTCCAATTGTCGGCCGCGTACGCGATGCGGCATGTCACCATTCGCGCCGGGGTTAAATTGCCGACCGGCGATCCCGACAAGCTCACGGGCAGCGGCGCGACGGATTTCTCACTGGGCCTCTACGCCGGCAGCACAACGACGTTGTTTGACCGCGCATTCGACTACTCCGGATTCCTCGGCGTGTTGATGCTCGGCGATGGCGACGTAATGTCGGAGTTCCAGCGCAGCAGTGTGGCCTACGGCGGGGTAGCGCTCCGTTGGCATGCAACCGAGCGTTTCGCGCTCTCCGCCCAGTGGTCCTTGCAGGGCTCGTACTTCGACATCGACATTGATGAAGTCGGTGGCAATACGATTCAGCTCGCTATCGGTGGAGACTACCGTTTCAAACGCAGCTTGCTGCGACTCGCAATCGTTGAGGATGTTGCGGCTGGGGCAGCGCCGGATTTCGCGCTGCACCTCTCTATTCGTAGTTTCGGCGGCTGATTTCCGGTTACACTCCCCATCCAACGAATTTTGGGGGGTTCCATGATCAAGCGTGTTTTCTGCCTGCTGGCAGTTCTATTCTCTGTGCCCGCATTTGCGAGCGAGCTCTCGGATTCCATCACCGAGGACTACGCTGAGTACCTCGGCGACCTGTTCGACTTTTTTCACCGTAACCCGGAACTCTCGACCGTCGAGCACGAAACGGCGCGTCGTATGGCGCTGGAATTAAGCCTTGCGGGCTTCGACGTGACGGAAGGGGTTGGCGGCACAGGCGTGGTTGCCATGCTCGAGAACGGTGCAGGCCCGCTGGTTATGATGCGCGCCGATATGGATGGTCTGCCCGTCGAGGAAAAGTCCGGGCTCGAGAATGCCTCTCGCGCGAAACAGATCGACCCGATCACGGGCAACGAAGTGTTTACGATGCATGCCTGCGGCCACGACGTGCACATCACCAGCCTCGTCGGCACAGCGCGCCACATGGCCGCAAACAAGGACGAGTGGACCGGTACGTTGATGCTCCTCGTGCAGCCTGCCGAAGAACGAGTGCTTGGTGCGAGGGCCATGCGCGATGACGACATCTGGGAACGCTTTGGCAAACCGGACTACGCGTTGGCATTCCACGTTTCGTCGTCGGGCGTTGCCGGGGTCATTAACGTCCAGGAAGGCAGCCCTTACGCGGGAGCCGATACGGTCGATATCATTATTCACGGCGTCGGTGCTCACGGTGCCAGCCCGCATCGTGGCAAGGACCCGATCGTTCTTGGCAGCCAGATCGTGCTCGCGTTGCAGACGCTGGTTGCCCGGGAGTTGTCTCCGCGGGACCCGGGCGTCGTCACCGTTGGCTCATTTCACTCGGGTACCAAGCACAACATCATTTCCGATCGCGCGCAGTTGCAGCTGACCGTGCGTAACACGAGCCCGGAAACCCGCCGCATCCTGCTGGAGGGAATCGAGCGGATTGCCGTGAACATGGGTCGCGTCGCGGGCCTGCCGGAAGACAAACTCCCCGAGGTCATAATCTCCAACGAGAGCGTGCCGCCGGTCGTCAACGACGCTGCGCTGGTACGCCGCTTGCGGTCTTCCTGGATCGAGAACATGGGGGATGACGCGGTTGTCGACATCCCGACCAAGGGTATGGGTGCCGAGGATTTCCCGTTCTTCACGATGGACCCGGAAATTTCGAGCGTGTACTGGGCGATCGGCGGTACGCCGCAGGAGGCCTTCGACGTGGAGGCGGCCGGCGGTGAGCTGGTGCCGAGCCATCACTCGCCGTTGTTCAAGATTTCTCCGGAACCGTCGGTGACCAAGGGCGTCGAGTCGACGGTCGTGGCGCTGCAGGCGCTGATGCAGGAGTAATCGCCAGCGGCATTTGTCCGGACTGGTGTCAGTCGTCCTCGACCTCGAATTCCTCGAGGTCTTCGCCATCGGCGCTCTTCAACAGGATTTCGACCTTCTGTTCGGCCTCCTTGAGCGCCGTCTGGCAGCCGCGCGTGAGCTTGATGCCTTCCTCGAACTTCTTCATGGCCTTCTCGAGCGGCAGGTCACCAGACTCGAGTTCCTCAACGAGGTCTTCGAGGTCGGCCAGTGATTTCTCGAGGTTGAATTTCTTCGTGGCGCTCATGCGTGTTACCCATCTGGACGTGCGTGGCCAAGCTACAGCGCCAGCCTTTTGACGTCAATGCCCTGCGGCCAGCCACAATTGACAGACATAGAGGACGGCCATAAAGTAGCTTGTTGGACTGATTCTAAATCGAGAGGATAAACAATGTCCCTGAAAGGCAGCAAAACAGAACAGAACCTCAAAGATGCGTTCGCCGGTGAATCGCAAGCCAATCGTCGCTACCTCTATTTCGCAGCAAAAGCTGACGTAGAAGGCTACAACGACGTAGCTGCCGTATTCCGTTCCACGGCCGAAGGCGAGACAGGCCACGCACACGGTCACCTCGAATACCTGGAAGAAACAGGCGATCCGGCCACGGGTCTTCCTATTGGCACAACCGCTCAAAACCTTGCCGCGTCAATCGCCGGCGAGACGCACGAATACACGGACATGTATCCGGGCATGGCCAAGTCGGCCCGCGATGAAGATTTCGACGAGATTGCGGACTGGTTCGAGACGCTGGCGAAGGCCGAGCGCTCTCACGCCAACCGTTTCCAGAAAGCCCTGGACACGCTCGACGACTAATCCTTTCCGGAGAGCCGGGCCGCAAGGCCCGGTTTCTTTACGATGAGCGAATCAAGACGCGAGGGTAGCCTCGAGGCTCCGACGCGCCATCCGCTGGACTGGCGCTCGGACGAGTTCTATGACGACAAGGCCCTGTCCGACGAACTCGAACGGGTATTCGATATCTGCCACGGCTGTCGCCGCTGTTTCAATCTCTGTAATTCCTTCCCGACCTTGTTCGACCTGGTCGACGAATCTGAGACGATGGAAGTCGATGGCGTTGCCAGGAAGGACTACTGGCAAGTCGTCGATCACTGTTACCTCTGCGACATGTGCTACATGTCTAAGTGCCCCTATGTACCGCCGCACGAGTGGAACGTCGACTTCCCGCACCTGATGCTGCGTGCCAAAGCCGCGCGCTTCAAAAAGGAGGGCGCATCGACCCGCGACAAGATCCTGAGTGCGACCGACAGGGTGGGCAAGCTCGCCGGCATTCCGGTCGTCGTAAACGCCGTGAATGCGACCAATCGCAGCAAAGCGGGACGTAAGCTGTTGGAGAAAACGCTCGGCGTACACAAGGACGCACCTGTTCCGCCATATCACTCGAGCACGGCGCGCAAGCGCCTGTCTCGCTTGCAGGATGCCCCGGCCGGCGATACGCAGCCCGCTTCGGGTACGACCGGCAAGGTTGCTCTGTACACGACGTGCTACTGCAATCGAAATCATCCGGCGGTCAACGAAGATCTCGTCGCTGTGTTTGAGCACAACGGCATCGCGATGCGTATGGCCAGCAAGGAGGTGTGCTGCGGCATGCCAAAGCTGGAACTCGGCGACCTGGAGTCCGTCGCGAAATCCAGGAACATCAACATCCCGATCCTCGCTGCAATGGTGGATCAGGGCTGGGACATCGTGACGCCGATACCGTCGTGTACGTTGATGTTCAAGCAGGAGCTGCCGCTCATGTTCCCGGACGACCCCGACGTGATCAAAGTGCGTGACGCGATGTACGATCCATTTGAATACCTGATGCTGCGGCACAAGGACGGTTTGCTGAAGACCGACTTCAAGGAATCGCTGGGCAAGGTGACCTACCAGGTTCCCTGTCACCTGCGCGTTCAGAATATCGGCCTGAAGACGCGCGATACGCTGCAGCTCGTGCCCGATACGAGCATTGAAGTTATCGAGAGGTGTTCCGGTCACGACGGTACCTATGCCGTCAAGAAGGAATTCCATGACATCTCGAAGAAGATTGCTCGCCCGGTGGTTAACAAGCTGAAGAAGAGTGAGGCGGACCACTTTGCAAGTGACTGCCCGATGGCCGCCGAGCAGATCGTGCAGGATCTCGATGACCATGACGCGAACAACCCAATGAGCCTCCTGCGCAAGGCCTACGGAATCTGATCTATGCAAAAATTGACCCGTGAAGACCTGTACAGCCTTGAGCAATACGCTGACATGCGACCCGAGTTTCGCCAGAAGGTCATGGAGCACAAGAAAGACCGCCGGCTGCTGCTGGGCACGAATGCGACCTTGTACTTCGAAGATCGCATGACTATGCAGTACCAGGTGCAGGAGATGTTGCGGATCGAGCGTATCTTCGAGGCCGACGGTATCAAGGAGGAACTCGACGCCTATAATCCCCTTATTCCCGATGGCAGCAACTGGAAAGCGACGTTCATGATCGAGTTCCCCGATGTCGAGGAACGTCAGCAAATGCTCGCTCGACTGGTTGGCATCGAGGACAAGGTATACATGCAGGTAGCCGACTTCGATCGTGTCTACCCGATCGCGGATGAAGATCTCGAGCGCGACACCGAGCAAAAGACCTCGGCAGTGCACTTCCTGCGTTTTGAACTGCCTTTGGAACAGGTTACGGCCCTGAAGGATGGCGCCGCACTCATTGCGGGCATCGATCACAGCAACTACCAGGTCGAAATCAGCCCGGTTTCTGCCAATATCCGGGAATCTCTCGTCAACGATCTCGATTAACGCTAGAATTCTGCCGGGCACAATCTGGTACTTTCTTAACTTGCGTTCTAATCGATGACTAAACGATACGACGCTGCGGACATTGAAGTCCTCAGTGGACTCGAACCTGTCCGGCGTCGGCCGGGCATGTACACCGACACCTCGCGGCCGAATCATCTCGCGCATGAGGTCGTCGATAATTCCGTCGACGAAGCACTTGCGGGCCACTGCAAGAAGATTGAAGTCACGATCTACAAGGACGGTTCGGTCGAGGTCAACGACGATGGCCGCGGCATGCCTGTCGACAAGCACCCGAAGGAAAAGATTCCGGGCGTCGAGCTGATCCTGACCCGCTTGCATGCGGGCGGCAAATTTTCGAGTGAGAACTACCAGTACTCGGGCGGACTGCACGGCGTCGGCGTATCGGTCGTCAATGCCCTGTCGAAAAATCTCGAAGTATGGATTCGCCGCGGCGGGAAGGAATACAACATGTCCTTCGTGGGCGGCAAGAAGCGCGGCAAGCTCGAGGTTGTCGGCAAGGTCGGCAAGGCCAATACCGGGACGACGATTCGCTTCTGGCCCGACGAGCAGTACTTCGATACGACCAGGATTTCCGTCAAGGCCCTCAAGCACGCGCTCAAAGCCAAGGCTGTTTTGTGCCCCGGACTGAAAGTCAGCCTGAAGGTCGAGAAACCCAAAGAGAAGGTCGAGTGGCAATACGAAGGCGGGCTCGAGCAGTACCTGCTCGAAGAGATCGGCGGCGGGGAAACCCTGCCTGCAGAGCCGTTCTCGGGAAGTCTGTCCGGTAATAACGAAGCCGTCGACTGGGCGCTGGTCTGGACGTCGGACGGCGGTCCGTCTGTAACCGAGAGCTACGTAAACCTGATCCCGACGCCACAAGGCGGCACCCACGTGAATGGTTTGCGGACCGGGCTCACCAATTCCCTGCGGGAGTTTTGCGACTTCCGCAATCTCCTGCCACGCGGTGTGTCGATTGCGCCGGAAGATGTCTGGGATGGCCTCAGTTTTGTGCTGAGTACGAAGCTCGAGGACCCGCAGTTCTCGGGGCAGACCAAGGAAAGGCTGTCATCGCGCGAATCGGCCGCATTCGTTGCCGGCGTGATCAAGGATAATTTTTCGCTGTGGCTGAACCAGCATCCCGAGACGGGCGACCTGATCGCACAGCTCGCGATCACCAAGGCGCAGAAGCGCCTCAAGTCGGCCAGGAAAGTCGTCCGCAAGAAAATCGTTTCGGGCCCGGCGCTGCCTGGCAAGCTTGCGGACTGTACCTCCCAGGAACCCGAGCTTTGCGAGCTGTTTCTCGTGGAAGGTGATTCTGCGGGCGGTTCCGCCAAGCAGGCACGCGATCGCAACACGCAGGCGATCATGCCGCTGCGCGGCAAGATCCTGAATACCTGGGAAGTCGACACGGCCGAGATTCTCGCCTCAGCCGAGGTGCACGACATCTCCGTGGCGCTGGGCGTCGACCCGGGTAGCGACGATATGAGCGGTTTGCGCTACCACAAGGTCTGCATCCTGGCCGATGCGGATTCCGACGGCCTGCACATTGCGACACTCCTGTGTGCCTTGTTCCTGCGTCATTTCCGCGAACTGATCCTCGCTGGCCACGTCTATGTTGCGATGCCACCGCTGTATCGCATCGACGTCGGCAAGGAAGTTTCCTACGCCCTCGATGAAGGCGAGCGCAAAGGCATTCTCGATCGAATTGAAGCGGAAAAGAAGAAAGGCAAGGTGACGGTTACACGCTTCAAGGGTCTCGGCGAAATGGATCCCGAGCAATTGCGCGAAACGACAATGAACCGCGATACACGTCGCCTCGTACAACTGACGATCAGCGGCCGTGACAAGACCGATCAACTCATGGATATGCTGCTGGCGAAGAAGCGGTCGAAAGATCGCAGGAGCTGGCTCGAAACCAAGGGCAACCTGGCAGAGATATGACAAGCATGCAGAACAGCCTCAACCTCGAGGGCGTCGAACAACAGCCGCTCAAGGAATACACGGAACGGGCGTACCTCGATTACTCGATGTACGTCATTCTCGATCGGGCGTTGCCGCAGATCGGCGATGGTCTGAAACCGGTGCAGCGCCGCATCATCTACGCGATGAGCGAGCTCGGCCTGTCAGCGTCATCCAAGCCGAAGAAGTCGGCGCGTACCGTCGGTGACGTGATCGGCAAGTTCCATCCGCATGGTGACTCGGCCTGCTACGAGGCCATGGTGCTCATGGCGCAGCCGTTCTCGTACCGCTACCCGATCGTCATCGGCCAGGGCAACTGGGGTTCGACGGACGATCCGAAATCATTTGCCGCGATGCGTTACACGGAGTCGCGGCTGGCGCCATACGCGAAAAGCCTGTTGCAGGAACTCGGGCAGGGCACGGTCGACTGGACGCCGAACTTCGACGGTACGCTCAAAGAGCCCGTGGTACTTCCCGCGCGCTTGCCGAACCTGCTGCTCAATGGCACGACAGGGATCGCGGTTGGTATGTCGACTGACGTGCCGCCGCACAACCTCAATCAAGTCGCGAGCGCGCTTGTCCACCTGATCGACAATCCGAAGGCGACCGTCAAGCAGCTCATGAAGCACGTGGAGGGCCCGGATTTTCCGACAGGCGGCGAACTTGTTTCTTCCGCCGAAGAAATCGGCGACATGTACGCGACCGGCAGCGGGACGCTGCGCCTGCGGGCTGCATACAAGATGGAAGGCACCGACATTGTCGTTACGTCGCTACCGCACCAGATTTCTGGCGCGAAAATCCAGGAGCAGATCGCGGCGCAGATGCGCGCCAGGAAATTGCCGCAGGTCGACGATCTTCGTGACGAGTCCGATCACGAAGAACCGACACGCCTCGTGATCAGCAAGAAGCGCGGCGTGGACGTCGAGCAACTCATGTCGCACCTGTTCTCGACGACCTCCCTGGAACGTACGCTGCGCGTGAACATGAATATCATCGGCCTCGACGGCCGGCCACGCATGTTCAATCTCGTGGAAATGCTCAAAGAGTGGCTCAAGTTCCGCAAGGAGACGGTCAAGAATCGTCTGGGCTATCGCCTGCAGATCGTCAATGACCGCCTGCATATCCTCGATGGTCTGCTGGTTGCCTATCTCAATATCGACGAGGTCATCGCGATCATCCGCGAGGAAGACGAACCCAAGCCGGTGTTGATGAAACGCTTCAAGCTGTCTGACAGCCAGGCCGAGGCAATCCTGAACCTGCGACTGCGCAATCTTGCCAAGCTCGAAGAATTCAAAATCAAGGGCGAGCAGGAAGAGCTCCAGGAAGAGCGGGATCTGCTCGAAAAGACGCTCAAGAGTGCGGCGCGCCTGAAGACGCTGATCAAGAGGGAGATCCTCGAGGATGCCGAGGCCTACGGCGACGACCGACGCACGGTCATCGTCGAGCGCGAAGCCGCACAAGCGCTGGACGAGACGCAGCTCGTAGCCAGTGAGCCTGTGACCGTTGTCCTGTCGCAAGCCGGTTACGCACGTGCCGCGAAGGGTCACGAGATTGACCCAGCGACCCTGAATTACCGGTCGGGGGACAATTACCTGGCTGCCGCGCAGGGACGCAGCAACCAACTCGCCATGTTTATCGACAGTACGGGCCGCATTTACAGCGTCATGGCAGGTACATTGCCGTCCGCGCGCGGGCAGGGCGAACCACTGTCCAGCCGTTTCAAGCCGCCCGATGGCGCGGGATTCTGCGGGGCCATGATTGGCGATAACGAGCAGAAGTACCTGCTGGCGAGCGATGCCGGGTATGGGTTCATTGCGAACCTCTCCGATCTCGTGTCGCGCAACAAGGCGGGTAAGGCAATCCTGCGCGTGCCCGCCGGCGGCAAGCCGGTCGTCCCGGCGCCTGTCCCGCAAGGGAAGGAGTGCCTGATCGCAGCAGTCAGTTCGATTGGACGCTTGTTGCTGTTCGAGATGGAGGAACTACCCGAGCTCGCCAAGGGCAAGGGTAATAAGCTCATCAATATCCCGGGCCCGAAGTACAAGAGCGGCGACGAAAAAATGGTCGCGGCGACGGTCGTGCCCGAGGAGGGGCATCTCGAGGTCTACTCGGGAACTCGCAAGATGACGATCAAGTGGAACGATCTCGACGACTACTACGGGGACCGCGCACTACGCGGCTCCCTGCTGCCCCAGGGCTGGAGAAAGGTAGAGCGCCTGGCCGGAGTCGAATAATCGACTATCCTTTGCTGGTGTCGACTTTGCCGCCTTCGATTTCCATTTCGGCCGTGTCGTCATCATTGGCGACGGGGATTTCGGCCGTGTTGTCATCAGTTGGCAGGTTCACAGTAACGGCGGCCGTGTCGTTGGGATCGCGTGACATTTCCATCTCGGCCGTTTCTTCTTCCTGCGTCGGTAGCTGGGCCGTGACGTCAAGTTCGGTCACAGTCGCAAGCGGCATTTCCGAGGTCTCATCGTCACCAGCCGACTCGTCGAGTTTGTTCGAGAGCTCAGCCGCCGCACGAGAGATCTCCTCGTTGAGCGCCTGCGTCGCCGTTAGCTCTTCCTGGTAGTCCTGTTCGAGGATGTCGTAGTCGACTTCCTTGCTGATCGTATAGTTGTCGTCGATCAGTGTTTCGTCAGCCGCGCCAACCGGTACCGCTTTGAGGTCACATTCGGTGACATCTTCGGGCTGTGGCATCTGGGTCGCGTCCACCATAACCGACATATCATAGTCGTCATCCTCCGGCAGGACCTCGCTTTCGAGAATCGATTCGATCTTCTCCTGGCTCGGCGCCGGGATAACGTCGGTTTCGCCGTCGCTGACGGGCTCCTCCGGTTCGAACGGCAGTTCCACATCCAGCTCGGTCGTCGACGCAAAGCCAAAGTCCTGCGCAACATCCATGTCCGTGCCTTCTGAGAGGCCGGTACCGAGAACCAGGTCAGCATCGAGTGCGAGGTTTTCCTCGGTTGGAGAATCGTCATCGAGGTCGTAGGCAGCCTGCTCCTCGATCGTCTCGGCGTCTTCTTGTGCGGGCATCGTGCTCGCCGCGGCGCCAAGGGGTGTCGGTTCAAAACGGTCCCGGACGCGGCGGCCAAACAGGACCAGTCCCGCGATGATCGCCAGACCGCCACCGATTAACCATAGGTACCACGACGTCGATTCGCTGCGCGCACCGGTACTGATAATCGCGGTCGGCACGTTTGGCGATGTTGATGCTGTTTCCGGGCCAGGCAGCTGCGTGTCAGGAATCACGACTGTCTCGGGGGCGGCGGCTTTGGGCTCCACATAGGGATTGTTGCTTTCCACAATCACGTCGCCCGGGCGCAGCTCGTTCGTTGACTTCTCGTTCGTCGGCTCGAGTGCTGCGGCAGGCACAACCCCCGGTTCGACAGTTTCCTCGATTACGGGGGCCTCGAGTACGGGGGGTTCATACACGCCACCGTCTATCGTATCGACCACGCCCGCGATTGCCGTTTCCACGGGTGCCGCTGCGGTCGGGGTTGCGGCCTCGACAACGACTTCGGTGCCGTCGAAACTCGGAATCGACAGCCAGCTGCCGGCCTTCAGTTTGTTCGGGTCGTTGTCGATAAACGCGTCGGGGTTGGCTGCGAAGATAGCGTTCACGGCCGGCCAGAGACCAATTGGACGATTGCGTATGCGGCTCGCAATTTCGCTCAGGCTTTCACCAGGCTGAACCCGGACGCGTGTAGCCACATCCACTGGCGCCCTATTGACGGACGGACGTGGCACGCGAGAGACCACGGGTGATGCGGCGGCGGGCGCCGGTGTACTGGCTACCTCACTCGCCACAGCCGGTGCTGCCGGATCCACGAAAAGCATATATTCGCGGCTCAGGTTTGGGGTGTAAGGGCATTTGATCGTTACGCGTGTACCCAGCATCGGTTCTCGAACCACGGAATTGCCGGTGATTACGATGGCCTGCTCGGTAATTCTGACGGTGCTGGAGCCGATGCCGGGCAGACCGCTCGTGGAGCGGCCACCGCCGATCGACACGCACGTGTCACTAAGCATTTCGCTGGGTGCGAGCGCATAGGCAATACTCGCGCGCAGCGGTTGACCCAGGTGAGACTGAACGCTTAGTTCACCGAGTTCCAGCGCTGTTGCCGGTGTTACTGCGAGGCCTCCGCCGATGGCGATGAGAGGCAATAGAGTACGCGTCACTGCGCTATCCCTGGCGTGGAAGTCCTTAACTGCTTTTTTCACTTTGTGGCACCCCGTGACCTTGCAATACGCAGGCTAGTATTGACGCGTATTTGTAGCTACGAACCCATTCTAGTTTTTGGCGTGTACGTGTCGTTAGCGGGTGGTTCCGCTAATGGAGTGTGACGGGCGTCACACTTTGCGGGCATCTAGACGCCCTGGGCCGCCGTTAGATCATCGAGCGAGTTGGTAACACCGCTGTCCGCATCCTGCAACACGACCTCGGGCTCGTGAACATAATGTCCCTGCATGAAGTCGAGGCCCAGCTGGAACAGCACCGCCATCGAGTTCGCATTCTCAACTCGCTCTGCAATGGTTTTGATATTTCGCTTCTGCGCTGCTCTGACGATCTTGCTGACCGCGGATTGCATCGACTCGTCGGTCATCAGCGTATGCATGAGCTCGCCGTCGATCTTGATGTAATCCGGTTTAAGGAGATCGAGAATCTGGAACCGCTCCTGGTCGATCCCGTAATGTTCGAGGGCGAAACCGATACCGAGTTTCCGCGTATGCTTCACGAGCGCTTTCGTTTGCTTGATGTGCTTGGCAGCATCAACCTCGGGAACCTGGACGACCAGGCGCGAGCAGTCGAAGCCGTCTTCGTCGAGCTTTTGCCGCATCCACTCTGCCGTCGACGGGTCAGTAATCGACTGTCTCGACAGGCGCACGAACACCCGGTCCGCTTCGTTCTTGCCGCAGAAGTCCACTGCGGCGGACAACATCCAGCGGTCGATGTTCTTCATCATGTTGTTACGTTGTGCGGCAGGGATGAACTCGGATGGCAGAACGGAGTTGCCCTGTTCATCGACCATGCGAACGAGCAGGTCGAACATCTGAATCGAATCGCTTCGCAGGCCGGCGATTGGCAACTGCGCGAGGCGGAAGCGGTCTTCCATGAGCGCGGCTTTGAGATGTTTGACCCAGATTGCGTCAAACTCGCGTTGCTTGGTGTCCTCGTCCGCGCTCTCGTCGAGGAAAGAGGTGTTGCCACCGGCCTTCTTGCCGAGCTTGTACGCGTTGACTGTGGCCGTCACGAATTCTTCGAGGTTGCTGAAGACTTCACTGACGCCACAGGCGCCCACCGTGCACGTCAGGTGCGTCGACGTATCGCCAACTTCAAAGGTGACGTTCTTCAGGTGTTCTATGAGTTGTTTGCCCCATACCTGGGCATCGCGGGCACTGCCGCGTTCCAGGAGGACCATGATTGACGTGCCCTCGAAGCGTCCGGCGACATCTCTCGGGTGCATGCGCTTGCGTACGACCTCGGCGAACTGGGCCAGGATCTCTTCGGACTGGATGATTCCGACCTTGTCACGGATATCACCGAAATCATCCGGCTTGATGTAGACGAGACAATGAGTGCCTTGAGCGGGCTTACGCTTCAGCCTTTTCGTGATGCGCTCGAGAAACTGTGCGCGATGGAAGAACAGCATCGTCGGGTCGCGCTTGAGAGCATCATGAACCAGTTTGGTCGGTTCTTCGGCTACTTTGAGTTGTGGGGCGATTCGAATCTGTACGCACGGACCGTCATCGAGATCGATCTTGCGGAACTCCAGGTGCAGTTCTTCCGCATCACCGGAGTCAATGTGCGCCTTGACGATGAGCTTCTCGTCTTTCTGCCATTTGCCGGCGATCGTCGCGACCAGGGCACCTTTCAATGCTGCCTGGCTCTCCGGCTCGAAGTTGTCCATGACCGGCAGGCCGATCAATTCATCCTTGTCCTTTATCTTGAACTGCTGCAACCAGGCGTCGTTGACATCAGTGAAAATTCCTTCCTGCACGAGCGCGTAGGAACTGGCCGACACCTCCATATGGTCCCTGAGCTGTCGCTTGTACTGGGTGGCAGTGTGTAACGTGGAGTTCAGCGCTCGCTCGACCCGCAGCGCGCGCAATTCGCGAGTAACGACGGATTGCAGTCTGTTCCTCGAGCCCAGCGATACGAGGTCGCACGCACCCGAACGCATGGCAGATTCGATATCCGCTTCGCTTGCTTCGGCCTGCATGGCGATGACCGGAACTTCGGGGTTGTAGCGGTCCTTTTGCTTGACGACCTGGCGAATCGTATCGGGGTAATGGTTACAGTTGAGAATCAGCAGCTCGACGTTTTCCGCCGCGAGCGTATCGGCGAGCCGATCGGGGTTGGCTGTCCAATGGCAATGCGCCGCGTGGCCCGCGTCGCGCAGTGCGCTATTGATCAGCTCTACATCGTCCTGATCTTCCGTCAGGACCGCAATTGAGATGCTGTGACGGCCTTCCAAATCCAATTCCCTGGTAAACCGGGTGATACCCGTGATTTCCGTATTCTGTTAAGAACTTCGGAGTCTAGACACTGCGCGCAGGGGTGTCGCGGCCCGCGGGTCAAAACCGTGACATGTATCAAGTTTCGGGGCGGAATGGCGTGGAATAAGGCCGAAAATACGGCTGGAACCCATCGAATACTCCGGTATCATAGCGCCTCGCCGCGCATCGGCGGTTCGACTTCCAAGAGCGAAATCATGGCAAATTACAGCACCAGCGAGTTTCGATCCGGGCTCCGGATCATCATCGACAGCGACCCCTGCATTATTGTCGAGAATGAGTTCGTGAAACCCGGCAAGGGCCAGGCGTTCAACCGCGTCCGGATCAAGAACCTGAAGACGGGCAAGACGGTCGACAAGACCTTCAAGTCGGGCGAGTCAGTTGAAGCCGCTGATGTCATGGATACCGAGATGCAGTATCTCTACGCAGACGGCGAGTTCTGGCATTTCATGGTGGCGGATACGTTTGAGCAATACGCCGCTGACGCGAAGGCGGTTGGCGATGCGAAGGACTGGATAAGCGATGGTGATGTCTGCGGCGTAACGCTCTGGAACAACACGCCGCTGATCGTAACGGCACCAAATTTCGTCGAACTCGAAATTACACAAACCGATCCGGGTGTGAAGGGTGACACCGCAAGCGGTGGCGTCAAGCCAGCGACCCTGTCCACAGGCGCCGTTGTTCGAGTGCCGCTGTTTGTCGATCAAAACGAAGTGATCAAAGTCGATACTCGCTCGCGCGAGTACGTATCACGCGTCAAATAAAATACTTGCGCGCTTCCTGGAGCGTACAGAAGGAATCGCACAGCATTTCAACACCAGTCTGGTCCGCTTCCGAGAACCGGCGCGTGACCGGGCTGTCGATATCCAGCACGCCGATCAGCTTTCCGTGCGACACCAACGGTACGACAAGTTCCGAACGAGAATCGGGATCGCAGACAATGTGCCCGGGGAAGGCCTGCACATCCGCAACCCGCTGGGTTTGCATCGTTGATGCAGCCGCACCGCAGACGCCTTCGTCCAGCGCGATGTGTACGCAGGCTGGTCTGCCCTGGAAGGGCCCCAGCACGAGTTCGTCGCCGCGCAACACATAAATACCGAGCCAGTTAATCTCGTCTATGGCGTTGTAGAGCAGCCCGACGAAGTTCGCCGCCGCGGCAAGCGCATCAGCTTCCTCGTCCAGCAAGGCGTGCAACTGTGAGTTCAGCAGCTTGTAGTCAATATCATTCATAAGTCTGGGTCGAAAGCGAAAGTAATGACGTCATGTATATCGTCGGTCTTGTCGTGGAGCATTTGCAAGCGTTCGAAGCCCATGGCCACGCCCGCGCAATCCGGGAGTCCCGACTCAAGCGCCGCCAGCAGGGACGTATCAACAGGTCGAACCGGGCGGCCACGTTGTTCGCGGCTCCTGTTGTCCCGGTCGAATCGTGCGCCGAGTTCCGCGGAATCCGCCAGCTCTACATAGCCATTGGCCAGTTCAACCGGCCCGAGAAATACCTCGAACCGGTCGGCAACCCCCGGGTTCCCGGGACAGAGACGCGCCAGCGCCGCCTGGCTGGCCGGATAGTGCCGCAATACGGTCAGGCGATCTGTGGCAAACGATGGCATGACACTCATTGCCAGCAGCAAGTCGAGCCAGTCGTCCGTCTCATCGCCGAGTGCGGCTCGCAGATCCTGGTCAGCACCTGCGGCATCGGCCAACATGGCGCAATCCGCCGTCAGGGCGTCGATGCCACAGGCATCACTTATCGCGTCGACGTAATCGACGACCACGGGTGGTTGCTGCGGGCAGTTCCTGCCTAGTGCGTTGCCGATTAGTGCGACCGTGTCATCGACAATGTCGGCGAGGCCCATGCCGAGGCGGTACCACTCAATCATCGTGAACTCGGGCTGGTGTTTATGCCCCACCTCGCTGTCGCGAAATACCCTGCAAATGGAAAAGACGTCGGGGTAGCCGGCAGCGAGCAGGCGCTTCATGCAGAACTCGGGCGACGTATGCAGATACAGGGGGCGACGACCCACGACGCTGTCAGTGACCGACAGGCTTTCGATTTGGGTGTCGCTGACGGCGAATGGACTCAGCGCAGGTGTGTCGACTTCAAGTACGTCCTGCGCCAGGAAGTACTCGCGAATACGGCGCATCATGGCAGCACGGCTTACGGCCGCCTGCGGCCCGGACGCTGGCCGCCAGTCGCTCACCCAGACGGGTCCTTCAGCTCGCCGATCTCCTCGCCCATACGAACGGTTTCACCGGGTTCGAGGTCGTCGTCCCACTCACAAACGCCCTTGGGCAGTAACAGGATGACCGTGGAACCCATATTGAACCAGCCGAGCAGGTCACCCTTCGCGACTGTCGAGGGATGACCGGAGATATCGAGTACATCGACGACGCCGGTTTTGCGGGGCCGAATCTCGCCCGTCCAGGGCGTAGTGATGCTACCGACATTCAGCGCGCCGACAAAAATCACAACTGCCGGTCCGAAGTCCGTGCGGAAGTGCATCACCAGGCGCTCGTTGCGACGGAACAGGCCATCGACACGCGACACCGTCGCTTCGTTCACACTGAACAGGTCGCCGGGTACGTAGCGCGCGGCCACAAGTTCGCCGGCGAGCGGAGCATGCACCCGGTGATAGTTGTAAGGCGCCAGGTAGATCGTCGCAAAATTGCCGTCAATGTATCGCTCGGCTTCGTTGAGGTCCGTGGCGAGCAGGTCGCCAAGCGAATAGTCAATGCCTTTGGCCTGGAAGATGCTGTCCGCACGGATGCCGCCTGCCACCGAGACGGTTCCGTCTACGGGAGAGACGAGGGCGTCGCTGTCCTCGTCGATCGGTCGCGCCCCGTCGGCAAGCTCGCGAATGAAAAAGTCATTGAACGTCGCAAAGTCGCCCGGGACATCCAGTTTCACTTCGTCAAGGTCGACATCGAAGGCACGAGCAAACCGTGTAATCAGGAAATCCTTGAAACCGGGATGCCGGATCCTGGCGATGCGCCAGATGACGGCCGTGAGCCAATGGCGAGGAAGAATATGTTGCAGCAGGACGAACGCGCTCGCCTTCATTTCCGTTCGTCCTTCGAAAAAGAGTAGTCAACCGAGAGTAGCGGCAGATCCTCGTTAAAGAACTGCAGCGTGACCGAGTCTTGCAGATCGCGGGCGCGCATGAGCATGAGATGTTTACCGCCTCTTTCCAGGACAACGCTGGACCGCGCGGGGACAATTAACGCCTGGAGTTCGCGCATTCGCGAGACGCCGTCGCTAATCGTCGTTTCATGAATCTCGACCGCTTCGAACTGCGGACTTGAGACTTTCGTGATTCGTGCCGTTTCGTCAGTATTGTTGGTGATCATCAGGAATCCGGCGCTCATCTGCATGCCCGGCATCGGTTTGGTGATCTCCAGCTCGCTGACGACGAGCGGTGGTTCGGGCGCGCCGCAGGCCGATATGAACACGGTCAGCAGAAGGATGAAGCTGCGCATCAGTTGCCTCCCATAACGATCGGCAGATCATGGACGTAATTGTCGACAACATGCGGGCCGCCGAACAGCGCCGAGAACCCGCCGTCCGGATTGATAACGAGTACAGCCGCTGAGTGATCCACTGAGTAGTTGTCGCCGTCCGACGGCCGTTTTTCAAAGTAGATGCCCAACCCGGATGTCAGCTTCGAGAGTTCATCGAGGGTGCCGGTGATGCCGAGATTACCATCACCGAAATAGCCGACGTACTGTTTCATAAGCTCCGGTGTATCGCGCTCCGGGTCGACGCTGACGAGAACGATACGTGGCAGCGGCGTCTGCCCCTGTGCGTGCAGGGCCGCTTTGGCGGCCGCGAGGACCTGCAAGGTCGTCGGGCAGATGTCCGGGCAATGGGTGAAGCCGAAGAAAACGAGGTCCCACTGACCGGTAAATACCGTTTGATCGACCGGCGTGCCGTGCTGGTCGACAAGCGAGAACTCCGGCACCGGGTTCGGGTCTGGCAAGATCAGTGCAGACTCAGGCGCGGATGGCACCTGCGTCCGCAGGGCTACAAAAATGCCTGCGGCCAGTGCCAGCCCGAGGGCGAAGGCGATGATTAGTCGTTTTGGGTTCATAGTGAAAACTTGCGAGCTTGAGGCGTCAATTCTACAGGCAGAACGACCATGAGCGTGATAGATTCGCGCGGCATGAACGTCGAGCATCTCATCCGCGACATCGCAGGCCGATTCGAGACCGCTGGCCTGACGTATGGCCACGGCACCGACAATGCGGTTGACGAAGCCGCGTGGCTCGTTTTCTCCGTGCTCGAGCTGTCGCACGAGGACGCGCCTGGCGTTTACGCAAAGGCTGTGGCGGACGACGAAGTCGCCGCGGTCAATGCGCTGGCAGCGAGGCGCATCGATGAGCGCGTACCCGTCGCCTATCTCGCCAACCAGGCCTGGTTCGCAGGGCTCGAGTTTTACGTCGATGAGCGGGTGCTGGTGCCACGATCGCCCTTTGCCGAGTTGATTCATAAGCGGTTCGCGCCATGGATATCAGCCGACGAAGTCCGGCACGCGGTCGATCTGGGTACCGGCAGCGGCTGCATTGCGATTGCGACGGCGTGCGCGTTTCCGGACGCTCGAGTGGATGCCGTTGATATTTCTGATGATGCCCTGGCCGTTGCCCGGATAAACATCCAGCGACATGGTCTCGAGGACCGCGTGCGTGCGGTCAAGTCAGATTTCTTCGCTGCGCTGGGTGATACACGCTACGATCTCATCATTAGCAATCCGCCGTATGTCGACCAGGCTGATATGGACGCACGGCCGGCCGAATTCAGGCACGAGCCCGAGCTCGGCCTTGCGGCGGGCGAGGACGGCCTGGAGAGCGTGCACAAGATTTTGTGGGATGCCTCGCGATTTATGACAGACAATGGAATACTCGTCTGCGAAGTCGGGAACAGTCAGCCTGCTCTGGAGGCGGCGTATCCGGAATTGCCTTTCGTCTGGCTCGAGTTCGAGCAGGGGGGTGCAGGCGTATTCCTGCTGACCTCCGGCGATGTGCAAATAGTCAATCAACAGACCAGGTAGTAACAGAGTGTCGGGTAACAGTTTTGGAAAATCCTTCGTTGTCACGACGTTTGGCGAGAGTCATGGGCTGGCGCTCGGCTGCATTGTGGACGGCTGCCCGCCGGGCATGGAACTTGCTGAAGCGGACATACAGGGCGATCTTGATCGTCGTCGTCCGGGTCGCAACAAACATACGACGCAACGCAACGAGCCTGACCAGGTAAGGATTCTCTCCGGCGTATTCGAGGGCAAGACGACCGGTACACCGATCGGTCTGATCATCGAGAATACGGATCAGCGGTCCAAAGACTACGGCGATATCAAGGATAAGTTCCGTCCCGGTCATGCCGATTACACCTATCAGCAGAAGTACGGGATTCGTGACTATCGCGGCGGTGGACGTTCCTCGGCTCGCGAAACGGCGATGCGTGTCGCGGCAGGCGCCATAGCTCGCAAGTATCTCAAGGAACGGGCAGGTATCGATATTCGTGGTTTCGTCGCGCAGCTCGGTCCCATCGAGTTGCAGGCGACTGACCTGTCGATAGTCGATGACAACCCGTTCTTCTGTGCCGACCCCGACAAGCTCGACGAACTCGACAAGTTCATGACGGACTTGCGCGAAGAGGGCGATTCGATCGGGGCAAAGATCAGTATCCTTGCCCGCGGATTACCGCCCGGGCTCGGCGAGCCGGTGTTTGACAAGCTTGAGGCCGATCTTGCCCACGGACTGATGAGCATCAATGCGGTCAAGGGTGTCGAAGTCGGGGCGGGTTTTGCCGCCGTATCGCAGCGCGGCAGTCAACACCGCGATGAGCTGTCGGCTTCGGGCTTTAGCAAGAACGATGCCGGGGGCACGCTGGGGGGCATCTCGTCGGGGCAGCATCTCATCACGAGCATCGCACTCAAGCCGACATCGAGCATCAGCAAAGCTGGCAAGACGATTGACAAGAGCGGCGCGGAAACGGAGATCGTCACAAAGGGACGCCACGATCCCTGCGTCGGATTGCGTGCTACGCCAATCGCCGAGGCGATGGTTGCGCTCGTGATAATGGACCACTACTTGCGCAATCGCGCACAGAACGCCGACGTCGAGTCGGAAACACCAACCTTGTAGGAGCGCGCCTTGCGCGCGACATAGACCAGAGAAATCAATGAGTAAGACATTTGACATCGCCGTCGTCGGCGCTACCGGCGTCGTGGGCGAATCCATGCTCGAAATCCTGAGTGAACGCGATTTTCCCGTCGGAAAGATCCACGCGCTGGCCAGCGAACGGTCGCTCGGCAAGACCGTGTCTTTCGGCAACCGGGAAATCCATGTTGAGAATCTCGCCGATTTCGATTTCTCGCAGGTGCAGATCGGCTTGTTCTCGGCGGGCGCCTCGATTTCGGAGGAATTCGCGCCGCGGGCAGCTGCCGCAGGCTGTGTTGTCGTGGACAATACGTCCCGGTTTCGCTACGACGACGACATTCCGCTCGTCGTACCTGAGGTGAATCCGGATGCGATTGCGGACTATACGACGCGCGGCATCATTGCTAATCCGAATTGTTCGACCATTCAGATGGTCGTCGCGTTGAAACCCATCTACGATGCCGTTGGCATCGAGCGCATTAATGTCTGTACCTACCAGGCCGTGTCGGGAGCTGGTCGCAGCGCCGTCGAGGAACTCGTGCGCCAGACCACCACGCTATTGAACGGCAGACCGCTGGAAATCGAAGGCGATGCCAAACAAATTGCATTCAATGCCATCCCGCATATCGATGTCTTCCAGGACAATCGCTATACCAAGGAAGAAATGAAGATGGTCTGGGAGACGCGCAAGATACTGGATGATCAGGAAATTCTCGTAAATCCGACGGCTGTTCGTATCCCCGCGTTCTTTGGTCATTCTGAAGCGGTTCACATCGAAACGCGGGACAAGATTTCGGCCGTGGACGCAGTGCAGTTGTTGGCCGGGTCGCCCGGCATCGAGGTGCTCGATGGTGTCGAAACCGGGGAATATCCGACGGCTGTGACCGAAAGCTCAGGGGCAGACCCTGTTTTTGTCGGGAGAATTCGCGAAGACATCTCTCATCCGCGCGGAATTAACCTTTGGGTGGTTGCGGATAACATACGTAAGGGCGCGGCTCTAAATAGCGTCCAAATTGCTGAAATATTGGCAAAAAACTATCTTTAAGCTATAGTTCGCAGGCAAATATCGGCCCTGACTGGATGTCGTTAAAGGGGCCTTGTAGGGTTTGGAGAAATACATTATGTCGCGATGTCTTACGCGTATCTCGCTTGCACTTGTCCTTTTGCTGTCGAGCGAGGTCTGGGCCATTGGACTGGGTGACATCAATTTGGACTCAGCGCTCAATGAGCCGCTGCGTGCAGAAATTGAGTTGCTGTCGGCCACGCCGGAAGAATTGGCGAACCTGAAAGTCACGCTGGCGTCAGCCGATACGTTTAGCCGCTATGGGATCGACCGACCCTTTTTCCTTCAGGAAATCGAATTCAATGTCCAGCCAACCGGCCCGAACGGGGCAGTTGTGCAGGTCCGCTCGCGCTCCCCGATTACCGAACCCTTCCTGACATTCCTGGTTGAGGCGACCTGGTCGAGTGGTCGTCTGTTGCGTGAGTACACGGTATTGCTGGATCCCCCGACCTACGCACCACCCGTGATACAGCAAGCGCCGGCGGTCGAGGCACCCAGACGCGCGACGCCGACGGACAGTCAACGTATCGATCGCCAGCAACCGGTCCAGCAACCCGCGCAGCGCCAGGCGCCGCCACCGCAACAGCCACGCGTAACAGCGCCGCCAACCACGTCGCGTGACCAGGCCCCGACGCCAAGTGCACCGCCTCCGGCCCCGGCTGTTGAGTCGTCGTATTCGAGGCAATCAACCGGTGATTACTACGTCGAGCGTGGTGACACGCTTTGGGGCATTGCGAGTCGCATGCGCCCCGACAGTCGCCTGACGATGAACCAGACGATGCTGGCGATCTTCGAGGCGAACCCGGGTGCCTTCTCGAACAACATCAACATGCTGAGTGCGGGCGCGTCGCTGCGTATTCCGAGCGCCGATGAAGTGTTCCAGATCAGCCGCGGCGATGCGTTCTCCGAGGTTAAACGCCAGAACGCGGTCTGGAGCGAAACCACGGGTGCACCGTCGCCGGATACGGGTTACGCAGACACGACGCCGGATACCGATTACATGGCTCCGGATACCGATTACGGGGCTCCGACTGACACGACGGAAACAGTCCCCAGCCTGCAGCTCGTTCCCCCCGACGAAGAGCCTGCAGGCATTGACTACGACGATGAACTTGCCACGTCTGAGCCACTTACCCGTGAGCAGGAAATCGAGGCCCGTATCGCCGACCTGGAGGCAGCCGATGTTCCGGATCAGCAGTCGCTGATCGAGATTCGCGACAACGAACTTGCGTCTCTGCGTCAGGAATTGGCGGATATCCGGGGTGAGACCTACGAAACTGCGTTGGATGATGCCGTTGATGACGAGTTCGCGGACGACGAGTTGTACGGGGATGAGGAGCTGGCCGACGCTGACGACGAGGTCGCAGGTGATGATGCGGTTGCTGACGATGACACGACGGCGACCGACGATGAGGTGACCGAACCTGAGCCTGCTCCGACCGATGTTATCCAGACTCCACGGGCCGAGAGCGAGCCGAGCATCATGGATCGCGTTATGGGGATTCTTGGCAGCTTCTGGACCAAGATCGTCGCGGCGCTGATCCTCGTGGCGGGTGTGTTGCTCTGGTTTGTGCGCCGAGGTGGCGATGACGACGACGAGAATCCCTGGGAGACATTGGACAAGGACGAGCTTGCCGCGGGCGCCATGTCTGCGACCGAGACACTCCGCGCTCCGACGCATGATGACGAGTCTATCGTGGTTGTCGAACAGGACTCGGGAATTCGTCCGCTGGACGACGACACGATCGAGGCTCCGACTCCGGAGGAGTCCGCTGCCGCAGATCTTGAAGAGGCCACAGGCGATACCGGCGAATTCGGGTCGCTGGAGGACACCTTCAGTAGTGAAACGGCCGTCAATCTTGATCAGTCGGATCCACTGGCCGAAGCCGATTTCCATATGGCCTACGGTCTCTACGACCAGGCAGCTGACCTCGTTAACGGGGCACTCGAGGCCGACCCGACAGACCAGACCCTGATGTCGAAGTTGTGTGAGATTTACTTCGTATGGGGCAACCAGGACGCATTCATCGATGCCGCGTCGCGGCTGCACGGCGCGCTGGGCGGCAGCGATTCGGCTGAATGGGACAAGATCGTGATCATGGGTCAGCAAATCGCTGCCGATCACGAGTTGTTCGCCGGCGCGGGCGTCGCCGGCGCAACCAAGGCAGTGGACCTGTCTTTCGAATCCGAAATGGATGAAGAAGCTGAGCTCGATATGGACTTTGGCGGCGAAGGCACAGCTGAGTCGGACATTATCGATCTCGGTGCGGCCGATGCCGCTGCTGGGGATGTTGCGGCCGACGCCGCCGGTGATGATGCCGGTGTTGACTTCCTGTTTGAGGAGCCGGGCGAGGAGTCCGTGGACCTCCATCTCGAGGATACGGCGGAAAGTCCGACGATTGAATCTCCAAGCGACACTGACGTTACTGCCGAAATGCCGGCTCCGGTAGAGCCGACGGTGGAAACGCCGACTATCGAACAGCAGTTCGAGGGAATGGACAGCACGTCTGAATTGCCGTCTCTCGACGAGGCCACTGTCGCCAGCGGCCAGGCGGCGGATGCCACCGCCGAGATAAACCTCGACGAACTCGACCTGGATATCACGGGCACCAACGAAGCGCTCGACGATACGGGTATCAACGAGGCTTTAAGTGATCTGGACGACCTAACCGGCAAGAATGAAGCGGTTGACCCCGACGCGACAGGACTGGGCGAGGCGCTGAATCTGGGCGATATCCAGGACGAAGCCGATGCCACTGGCATGCGGCTGGCTCCCGACGAGACGGGAGCTACTCCGTTGCTGCACGCTGAAGAAGAGACGGACACCTCTCTGGAAGTCGATTTGCTGGATGCGACCGGGCACACCCAGGTCCTCCCCGACGACTTTGCCGTGGAAACGCAATCAGACGTCGAAGCTGATCTTGGTGACGACGAAGCAACCATGCTGGCACCGGGATATGGCGATGAGGACGAAACAGCCATCGCCACTGACGAGGAAACCGCGATTGCCAGCGATGCACCGACAATGCTGGCACCAATGGATGAGGATGAAGAAGACTTCGATTTCGCGAAGACCGAAGCATTGCCTCCCGAGGCCTTCACTGGAAACGCGAGCCTCGACGAAACGGGCGAAATGCCTGCCGTTGCGGGCACGGATGTGGATCTGGACCTCGACGATTTGACGGCCGCGCTGGCTGTTAGCGAGGTCGGTGACACTGTCGAACAGCTTCGTGACGACGCGACGGTTGAACAGCCACGCCCCTCCATCGCCGAAGAAACGGCGGAAGTGCCGACGATGTCGATCGCTCCAGAAGACATGAGCGGTGACTTGCATGAAGCCCGCACGATGACCGAGGTCGGTACCAAGCTGGATCTCGCGCGTGCGTACGTTGACATGGGCGATCCGGCCGGCGCGCGCAGTATTCTCGAAGAAGTACTCGACGAAGGCGACGAGGGCCAGAAGCAACAGGCACAGCAGCTGCTCGACTCGCTGCCAAGCTAGACGCAAGCCAAGACCGACCCAGCATGCGCGTAGCGCTCGGCATTGAATACGACGGTACGTCGTACAACGGCTGGCAGCGCCAGAATACCGGCCTGGGTGTACAGCAACGCGTTGAAGAGGCACTTGCGATCGTGGCAAACGAGAGCGTAGAAGTCGTCTGCGCGGGTCGGACCGACACGGGCGTTCATGCCTCCGGCCAGGTCGTGCATTTCGATACCAACAGCAAGCGGAGTGACCGCGGATGGTTGCTCGGCGCGAACACCAACCTGCCGCCCGATGTTTGCGTGACCTGGGCACGGCCCGTGGACGAAGAATTTCATGCGCGTTTCTCGGCGACGGCGCGCTGCTACCGCTACGTCATCCTCAATCGCCTGGAGCGTTCTGCTTTGCATCGCGACCGCGCGTGGTGGGTGTACGAGCCACTCGACGCCGAGCGCATGCACGAGGCCGCGCAACGCCTGCTCGGCAAACACGATTTTTCCGCCTTCCGGGCGGCCGGATGCCAGGCCAAGACGGCGGTCAGGGAGATCACCCACATTGCTGTCAGTCGCCGTGACGACTGGCTAACACTCGACGTGACGGCAAACGCGTTCCTGCAGCACATGGTCCGTAACATTACGGGCACGCTGGCGACGGTCGGCCAGGGCGAGCAGGAGATCGACTGGATCACGACTGTGCTGGAGTCCCGGGACCGAAAAGCAGGTGGTATTGCAGCACCGCCCCATGGCCTGACGCTGCTTGGCGTTGATTATCCTGAGTCCTTTGGCCTGCCGGCGGCTGGCTGTTACTAGGCGTTACGGATATCATTCCCGCATGAGCTGGTTTGAAAAATTGATGCCATCGCGCATCAGCACCGAAAAACGCACCAAGTCGGTGCCCGAAGGCGTGTGGATCAAGTGTCCGACCTGCGATGCGCAGTTATATCGGAACGAGCTCGAGCGCAATCTTCACGTTTGCCCGAAATGCGGTTACCACATGCGTATCGGCGCGCGCAGGCGCCTGGATTTCTTCCTCGACCCGGAGTCGCAGACGGAACTTTCGAGTAACCTCGAGCCCGAAGATCCGCTCAAGTTCAAGGACAGCAAGCGCTATCGCGATCGGATCGTGCAGGCGCAAAAGAAGACCGGTGAGAAAGACGCCCTGATATCGGTGGAAGGCAAACTGATGGGTCGCCCCGTCGTGGCTTGCGCATTCGAATTCGCCTTCATGGGCGGTTCGATGGGATCCGTGGTCGGCGAGCGGTTTGCACGCGCGGCGAACCACGCGGCGGAGAACAACATGCCGCTGATCTCTTTCTCTGCCAGCGGCGGGGCGCGCATGCAGGAAGCGCTGTTTTCCCTGCTGCAGATGGCCAAGACGTCTGCCGCGTTGGCAAACCTGGGCGCCAAAGGCGTTCCCTATGTCTCAGTGTTGACCGACCCCACGACCGGCGGTGTGTCGGCCAGTCTCGCCATGCTGGGAGATGTGAATATCGGGGAGCCGGGCGCACTGATCGGCTTTGCCGGCCCGCGTGTCATTGAACAGACCGTGCGCGAGCGCCTGCCCGAAGGGTTCCAGCGCAGCGAGTTTCTGCTCGATCACGGCGCGATCGACATGATCGTTGATCGCCGCAAGATGCGCGAAGAGATTGGCGACCTGCTCGCGAAGTTCGAAAACCGCCCAAGCCCCGTTTCCGCGTCCTGATTCCGACCTGATGTTGCCCGCCGGTTCGCCGCTTTCTGACTGGCTGACTTGGCTCGAGACGCTATCCCCCAGGGAGATCGATCTCGGGCTCGAGCGCGTGCAAGCCGTGCTCGATCGCCTGGCCTTACCGCTTCCTGAACACGTTTTGCTCGTCGCGGGGACCAACGGCAAGGGGTCTTGCGTCGCGATGGCTGATGCATTGCTGCGCGCCGCGGGTTTTCGTGTTGGTGCCTACACCTCGCCGCACATCATCGATTACAACGAGCGTATCTCACTAGAGGATGGGCGCGCGGACGACGCGCAGATCGTTGCAGCCTTCGAGAAGATCGAGGCCGTTCGCAACGATGTGCCGCTCACCTATTTTGAATACGGCACGCTGGCTGCACTGGTGCTCTTTACGGAGGCTTCTCTCGATGTCTGGATTCTCGAGGTCGGAATGGGCGGGCGCCTGGATGCAACGAACGTCATCGATCCAACGGGAGTATTGATCACCAACGTGTCACTGGATCATTGCGATTGGCTGGGGGAGGACGTCGAGACGATAGCCGCGGAAAAGGCGGGCGTCATGCGCGCTGGCATCCCGGCGGTATTCGGTGCCCGGGAAGTACCGCAGGCGATTGTCGAGCACGCTACAACTACCGGGGCACGTCTGCTGCTGCGCGATCGCGACTATTCGCTCGATGGGGTGCCGCAACCGGGTCTTCGTGGCGAGTTCCAGGTCGGCAACGCGGCGGCTGTAATCGCGCTTCTGAAGGCTGCAGGGCTCGAAGCGGCGGCGAACGATGATTTGATTGCCGCGGTCTTGCCAACTGTTCACGTGACAGGGCGGGGACAGAGCATCGAGCGCGACGGTATTGAATGGTTGTTGGATGTCGCCCACAATCCGGCGGCGGCGCAGGCACTGGCCGGGACCCTGGCCTCGAAGCAAGACGCTGGGGCCACGACTGCCATCGTCGGGATGCTCGACGATAAGGACGTCGAAGGCAGTGTGCAGTTACTCGACGAATTCATTGATCGTTGGATAGCCGTGACGGCTGACAGTCATCGGGCGGTTCCGGCGCAGGAGCTCGCGCGAAGGATTGCCAATGCCTGCGGACGTCCCTGCCTCGTGGCCGAGTCACTGCCGGATGCGATGGAATCAGCGCGGCGCGATGCGTCGATAAATGACAAAATACTCGTTACGGGATCGTTCTACCTGGTTGGTCCCGTTCTGGAACAGCTATACTCGCGACCCCAATCATGATGGAACGTGCATTGAAAGAAAGAATTATCGGCGCAGTCGTACTCGTACTTGTCGTCGTGCTTGTCGTCCCGATATTCCTCGATGGCCCACCTGGTGACGGTGAAGTCGTCACGGAGCGTGTGCTGTTGCCGGGCCAGGAAGACCAGAAGACGCAGACCGTTGTACTGGATCGAGACCGTGACGATCCTGTTCCTGTTGCCAGTTCGCCGGAACCGGCCAGGCAGGAGCCGGCACCTGAGGAACCGCAACCGGTGGTCGTTCAGGAGCAGCCGGAACCCGAAACCACGACGCCGAGGCCGGCGCCCGAGCCTGTCAGGGAGCCTGTGCGCGAGGAACCGGCTGGGTCGACGACGGGCATGTGGGCGGTCCAGCTCGGCAGCTTCTCCGACAAGGACAACGCTGAGAAACTGGCCGCTGATTTGCGCAAGCAGGGCTACGCCGCGTTCCTGAGCGAAGTGGCGACGGACTCGGGTCAGCTGCATCGTGTGCGCATCGGACCACAAAAGGATCGCGAGAGCGCCGAGGCGATGGCCAGCCGCTTGCTAAGGGTTGGTCACAAGGGTCAGGTTGTCCCGCACCCGTGATATCATCCCGTTCCATCCTAGCCCGTAGCCCGCCGAACTGAGACGACATCTCCGATGCCGATCGCCGACATTCTCATCGCCGTCGCCCTGCTTGTTTCCGTTGGTGTCGGGATCTGGCGCGGCCTCGTCAAAGAGGCAATCTCGATTGTGGCGCTGTTGTTCGCTATCTGGGCTGCGTTGTATTTCGGTCCTTCAGTCGGGGACGTGTCGCAAAGCTGGATTAGCTCCGACGAACTGCAAATGTGGTTCGGGCGTGTCCTCGTTTTTGCTGTCATCCTGTCGCTCGGCGGCTTGCTGAGCTGGGGCATCTCGAAACTCGTGCGGCTGTCGGTTCTGAGCGGCATGGACCGCATGCTCGGCGGACTGTTCGGCATTGTGCGCGGCATCATCCTGATTTCCGTACTCATCATTGGCGGCCAGTTCGCAGGCTTCGACAATGATGACTGGTGGGAGGATTCGAGGCTGATCCCGCATCTCCAGGTCGTAGCCGACTGGATCAAGGTCATGGCCCCGGTGGGGCTCGAAATTATTACTCCGGACGAGGCCGCGGACTCGTTGCCGGTCGATATCCCGATCTAAGTCTGAGGAAGACTGAACTATGTGTGGCGTTGTTGGAATTGTAAGTGCACAGCCTGTGAACCAGGGCTTGTACAACGCATTGACCGTACTGCAGCATCGCGGCCAGGACGCCGCCGGCATCGTGACCTGGAGCGAGGAGCACGGGCTCAAGCAGCGCAAGAGCAATGGGCTCGTGCGCGACGTATTCCGCCAGCGGCACATGGACAGGCTGAAGGGGCACGTCGGCATAGGCCATGTCCGTTACCCGACAGCGGGCGGTGCCAGGTCGTCCGAGGCGCAGCCTTTTTACGTGAATTCGCCGTACGGGATATGCCTCGCGCACAACGGCAACCTGACGAACTACGACGAGCTGGCAGACATGCTGATCCGCGAAGATCGCCGCCATCTCGCGACCAATTCCGATTCCGAGGTATTGCTCAACGTGTTCGCGCATGAGCTGCAGACCCGCGTGAACGGGAATCCGACGCCGGACAATGTGTTCGACGCGGTCGAGGCCGTGCACCGGCGCTGCAAAGGTGGTTACGCGATCGTCGCGATGATCATCGGCTTCGGCATTGTGGCATTTCGTGATCCGCACGGTATTCGTCCGCTCATCCTCGGGGAGAGGGGGTCGGGTGGCTCGAGAGACTACATGGTCGCCTCGGAAAGCGTCGCACTCGATGCGCTGCAGTTTGAGCGCGTCCGCGATCTGCGGCCGGGTGAGTGTATCTACGTCGAGAATGACGGCGTGCTGAATTCACGCGACCACCCGGGCGAAATACGGCACACGCCCTGCATCTTCGAGTACGTCTATTTTGCGCGGCCGGATTCGATCCTCGACGACCTCTCGGTCTACAAGACACGCCTGCGCATGGGCGAACAGCTCGCCGGCAAGATCGTGCGCGATTTTCCCGATCACGATATCGACGTCGTCATCCCGATCCCGGATACGAGCAGCACGTCGGCGTTGCAGGTGGCTTACCACCTTGGGGTCAAATACCGCGAAGGGTTCATCAAGAACCGCTACATCGGGCGCACGTTTATCATGCCGGGCCAGGCCGAGCGCATGCAGTCCGTGCGGCGCAAGCTGAATGCCATTCCGCTCGAGTTCCGCAACAAGAACGTGCTCCTGGTCGACGACTCGATCGTACGAGGCACGACATCCCAGCAAATCATCAAGCTGGCGCGCGAAGCGGGTGCCAGGAAAGTGTATTTCGCGTCGGCGGCGCCGCCGGTGCGTTACCCGAACGTCTACGGGATCGACATGCCGGCCGCATCCGAGCTTATTGCCAACGGGCGCACGACGGACGAGATTGAGAAGCTCATCGGGGCTGATCGACTGATTTACCAGGACCTGAACGGCCTGATTCGCTCGGTCCGACACGATAATTCGGATATCGCCGAATTCGATACCTCGTGTTTCTCCGGCGAGTACGTGACGGGCGACGTCACCGAAGAGTACCTCGACGAACTCGAGCAGCGCCGCAACGATGCGGCCAAGCAGGCTCGCGAGAAGAAGCGCAAACCCGACGCCAAGGTCGTTTCCCTCTAATTCGGGGTCAGTTACCTAACTCAATTGGGGTCAGATACCTGATTCTGCCATCTACCTAAGAGCCAAGGTCCTTGGTATCTTCGCTGGAATAAGTAATTGACCCCGAACTATTCAGGTAACTGACCCCAATATGAGTATCAAGGTCATGATTATCGATGAGCAGGCGGACTTCCGCAGCCTGCTCATGCACCATGTTACGGCCCACTGGCCGGACGCCATAATTTCTGCGTACGATCCGACGGCGGCTGGGCACCTGCCGGATGAATTCTCGGGTGCGGATAACGATCTCGTCTTGCTGGGCAGCCGGCATGGTGAGGACCGTGAGGGCGTCGATGTGCTGCGGCGCTTCGTCAAGCGCGAGAATTTTCCGCCCATCATTTATTTCGGCACCGAGGAAGACCAGGAAGCGGCGCACCGCCTCGGGCCCGATGCGCACTTCATACGTGACCACATCAGTCACGATTCACTGATCGTCGGTTTGAGTGACGTGCTTCTTTCCCGGCAACGCGTGGCGTCGACCGGATCCCTGTTTCTTGGTGACATGCGCACCGGCATCCACCCACTTATCAAAGGCTATCGTTTCATGCGCAGCCTGGGTTCGACCGAACACTCGGGCGTGTATCTCGCCGAACGCGAGTCAACTCACCTGAAGGTCGTGCTCAAAGTGCTCCGGCAAATGCCGGAACACGACGAAGGCATCGGCGCGTTTGATCGTTTTCTGCAGGAGTATGAAACGATCGCCGACATGGACCACCCGAATATCGTGCGGATCTATGATCTCGGTGTCAGCGACAACCATGCACACATCGCGATGGAGTACCTCGGCGGAGGAGACCTGCGCAGCAAGATCGACAAGGGGATAAAGAGGCGAGTCGCGACGCAATATCTGCGGCAGATCGCCAGCGCCTTGTCCGCTGTGCACGACAAGGGCGTGCTGCACCGCGATTTGAAGCCCGGCAACATCATGCTGCGCAAGGATGGCTCAATCGCACTAATCGATTTCGGTTTGGCAAAAAAGGCGCGGCTCGAAAGCGAGATTACGGTCAAGGGTGAGATATTCGGCACACCGTATTACATGAGCCCCGAACAGGGTCACGGCACGGGTGTTGATGAACGCAGTGATATCTACAGCCTGGGCGTCATCTTCTACGAAATGCTGACGGGTGAAAAACCGTTCAAAGCGGATACCGCGATGGGCATTATCTACCTGCATGGGAACGCGCCGATTCCGTTGCTGCCGGCACGCTTCGCCGAGTACCAGGCATTGTTGAACATGATGCTCGCCAAGCTGCCGGACGATCGCCTGCAGTCGGTCGCGGAGATCGAAGAATGGCTGTAGAAGTCAGCGTTCCGGAGAATATCGCCGCGTTCCTCGACACGTCGACGCCCGATGCGTGGCTGGATGAAGCTTGCGGGCGACTCCCCGAGATGCTCCTGGATCACGCGAATTGCGAACTCAAGGCTGCGTCGACAGCCCTTGGCTTTCTGTATCGCTACCCGGAACGCACGGCGCTCGCGCAGCGCATGTCGCGGCTCGCGCGCGAAGAGCTCCGGCACTTCGAGCAGGTGCGCTCGATCATGGATGACATGGGCATTCCGTTCGAGCGGCTGACGGCCTCCCGATACGCTGGCGGCCTGCGCGAGGCAGTACGGCCGGAGGAACCTTACAAGCTTCTCGACATGTTACTGGTCGGTGCGCTGATCGAAGCCCGGTCGTGCGAACGATTCGCGAGAATCGCGCCACGTTTGCCGGAGAAGCTGGGCCGGTTCTACGGTGGGCTGCTCGCCTCCGAGGCGCGCCATTTCGAGCACTACGTCGCGTTCGCGAAATCGGAATGTGGTGTGGAGGAAAGCGAGATCGACGCGCGCCTCGAGGAACTCAAGCAGATCGAAGCGTCACTGATCGCGGACCCGGACGACGAATTCCGCTTCCATTCCGGCGCGCCACAAAACTAGGTGCCAGTCACCCTATTTCCGATACCGGAAATAGGGTGACTGGCACCCAATTACCGCGCTAGCACTTCCAGGCGGGGCCCATCTTCGTCCCACTCGACCATGCTGCCCTGGTCGTACCAGTCGCCCAGGACGATACGGTGTACTGCACGTTCGTCCACGTGGAATGGATGAACAGCGGGCCGATGCGTGTGGCCGTGCAGCAGGATATCGACACCGTGCTCGCGGATCGTCTGCTCGACAGCCGCCTGGTTCACGTCCGCGATCTCTTCATCCATCGTCGCGTGTCGGGCCATGCTCTTTTCTCGGGACTGCAGCGCGAACGCGATTCGCTCCTCAATCGACTTGGCCATCATCATGGCCTTCCAGTCGGGATTGCGTGTCATCGCGCGAACCTGCTGGTACTCAACGTCGTCGGTACACATCACATCACCGTGACTTAGCAGCACCTTCTCGCCGTGTAACTCGATTGGGTGCGGGTCGTCCAGCAGGGTGAGGCCACAGTCGGCGGCAAATGCCTCGCCGATCATAAAGTCCCGATTGCCGTGCATGAAATACACGGGCACGCCCGTGTCAGCCAGTTCCCGAATCGCCGTCTTCATCTGGGCGTAGTAGGGGTTCGGGTCGTCGTCGCCTATCCAGGCTTCGAACAGGTCGCCCAGGATGTAGAGGGCATCGGAGTCACGGGCCGGTCCGGCCAGGAAGGCGAGGAACTGCTCACCAATCTCGGGCCGACTGGGCTCAAGGTGCAAATCGGAAATGAAGAGGGTCGCCATGTCTACTCGTAGGTGATGCGGGACATCTTGTTAATGATGATCGGTACGACCGGCGCGGGTGCGCCGCCCGGACCATTATTCAACGTCCGCACGCTGACGATCTTGTCGACAACGTCCATCCCTTCGAACACAAAGCCAAACACCGCGTAGCCCCAGCGGCCCCTGGTCGTGTGCTTGACAGGGTCGAGATTCGACGTATCCGGGTTGGTGCTGACATTGTCGACAACGTTGATAAAGAACTGAGACGCGGCCGAATGCGGATCGCCCGTGCGCGCCATTGCAATGGTGCCGCGCAGGTTCTGGAGACCGTTGCCGGATTCATTGGGAACGGTGTCATCCGGCTCTTTCTTCTTAAAGCCCGGCGTGTAGCCGCCGCCCTGGACCATGAAACCGGGCATGATGCGGTGAAAGATCGTGCCGTCATAGAAACCCGAATCCACGAGCTTGAGGAAATTGGCCACGGTCAGAGGAGCTGCCTTGCCATCCAGTTCCAGCTTGAAATTGCCCTCAGTTGTCTCGACGAGGATGTGCGGGTGGGCGGGTACCTTGTCGGCTGCCCAGCCAATCGAGCAGGTCAGGGCAAGAATCAGGGCGATCAGGGGCTTATTCATCGTGTGTCAGGTCTCAGAGTTGATCCGGAGCCGGCAAGATACCAGACCTGCCGCAATTCCTGTAGGAGCGGCCATTGGCCGCGATAATCCCTTGATTGCAGAGGGCCGTATCCGTATTATCGCAGCCCGCGTTACGCCCGGCTTCGGCTCGGTGCAGCGTGGCGGAAAATCTGGCAATCGGGGCATGGCGCAGTCTGGTAGCGCATCTGCTTTGGGAGCAGAGGGTCGGGGGTTCGAATCCCTCTGCCC